>NZ_JBIKJY010000007.1:0-101920 GCF_044360715.1 Flavobacterium sp. | reverse complement strand
AAAAACACCTCCTGAACCTGATGTTTGCGTCCAAACACCACCTGATTGTTCGCCAGTGATTAAACTAAACAAATCAATTGTTGATGTGCTGGTCTCACAAACCGTAGTACCTCCATCTGTACCTGCATCAGGTTGTGAAATTATATTTACTGTTGCTAAACTACTATCGGGTAAACATGGAGCTGATGTAGATGTGTATGTAAATATGCTTGTAATTGCTCCTGTAGCTGGTGTAAATGTTCCTAAAACTGAATTAAAAACACCGCCTGAACCTGATGTTTGCGTCCAAACACCACCTGATTGTTCGCCAGTGATTAAACTAAACAAATCAATTGTTGCTGTACTGGTCTCACAAACTGTAGTAGATCCATCTGTACCTGCATCAGGTTGTGCATTTATGTTTACTGTTGCCAAACTTGAATCATCAATACATGGTAACGTTCCTGATAAGGTATAAGTAAAAGTACTTGTAATTGCTCCTATTGCTGGTGTAAATGTTCCTAAAACTGAATTAAAAACACCTCCTGAACCTGATGTTTGCGTCCAAACACCACCTGATTGTTCGCCAGTGATTAAACTAAACAAATCAATTGTTGATGTGCTGGTCTCACAAACCGTAGTACCTCCATCTGTACCTGCAATTGGTGGATTATTAACCGTAATCTCAACAACACCTGTAGCAATATTAGAACATACTGGAATACCCGAAGAAGCAATACTAACCAAATTATATGTGGTTGTTGAAGAAGGCGATACCGATACAATTGCAATACCAGAAGTAGGTAATGTCACTGTTGGATTGGGAAAAGTTACTCCGTCAGAATAAGTGATTATTGAATTAGGGGTTCCAATAAAAGTTAAATTTGTTGAACTTCCTGAACAAATAGATGTAGTACCCGTGAAACTAGTTACGGTTGGTTGCTGATTAACCGTGATTGTTCCTGTATTAGCAGTTAAAGGCGTATTAACAGACCCAACTGCAACATTAGTCAATGTATAAATAGTTGTTGCAGTTAATTGTGTCGGTGTATTCCAAATAAAAGGGCCTGAAGCAGGTATAGTCACATTATATGTATTCGCACCTTGAGTAAAAGTTACAACAGCATTTGGCGGACCTGTAAAAGTTAATTGTCCAGTATTGTTTGTACAAATAGTATTTCCTACTGCAGTAGCATTATTTATACATCTTACATCTAACAAAAATGAAATCTCTTCTGAATCTACACATTCTGGAGAGGTATTATTTCTAGCGCGAACATAAATTGTAGTATCTACTCCAGGCTGAAAAGCAGAAGGGTTAGGAATATTACCTGTTACCGGAAAAGTATAAACTAATGATGCACCGTAATTTGATTCGGTAAAAAACGAAACAGTAAAATCTGAAGGGTTTAATGGTGCTAGTAAAGTAGGAATTAAAGCAGTTAAATCAAATGTTGGGTTACAATCCCCTAAAGGCCCTAACTGAGTAGGTACAGGATTAACTACTGGTGTAGAACCGAAAAATATATTTACTGAATCTTCTGAAACGATTCCGCAGTTAGGATGTGTTACCTTAACTTTCCATAAACCAGATTGATCGATAGTAATAAACTTTTGACCATTATAAGTTGCTTGTAAAGCGCCATCTAAAAACCATTGGTATGCTAATGAGTTTTGATTCGCAGGCGGATTTTCAAAATTACAATGCAAGGTATAAGAGTTTACCGAAGCATCGCAAATTGAGATAGTATTAATTTCTGGTGGATCTGGAAAAGTAGATGTTGCTGTAGACCCCAAATCAATCCCACAAACCACATCACAGTTTGTAGAACCAGCACCTGGAGTAGTTGCATTAGTTTGGGACATAATAAACTGTCCCACTTGATTTGAAAAATTAGTTATTAATAATATATAGTTAGAACCAGGATTAGCATTTGGTATGGTAATCGTTTCAACGGCAGCAGCTGAAAAACTACACGCTACAATATTATTAGGTATAGTTAAACTAGGTAAATCAAATAACAAATTACAGGCAGCACCAGATTGCATTTGAGCATCTGTAAAAGGACCCCAACAAATATAATCAATGTCCGTATTATTAAACAAGGGTGGATTATTTCCTTGTTGTAAATTAAATACTAAAGTACCTGAAAAACCCGTCTGAAAAGTATACCAATTAGGATTTGGCGCACTACCCAAACAACCAGGAGAGCCTAAACTAGGTATTCCAATTAAACTTTGCTGTGGTGAAATATTTCCAGAACAAATAGGTGCTGTTGTAGCACAAGTTGCTTGCGAATAGATAAAATTAATGCTTAAAAAAGTAAAAAAAAGTATAAGAAATTTTTTCATTTTAAATATGTAAATATTAATGAAGTTAAGAGTACTGATTAGCAAAAATAAAAAAAAAATTAACTTTTCTTTAATAAATAAACAATTTAACAATATTATTTGCTTTACGTCGGAATAATCAGCTTTTCATCAGATTTAACAGTTGTTTAATTAAACATAAGAGCTGTTATTTTATAAATAACTTTAAAAATTTATAAAACTAATTTATTTATAAATGCATATATTTGCAGTTAGATGAAAATAATAGGTATGATGATTAACAACGAAGAACATAACGATGAAATTGGCAACAATCATATTGCTACAAATACACAAAATCCAATACGATTAGATGCTTTTGAAATTTCTGACGAAGAAAAAATTACAAGAATCAAAAAAGATGTAGAGAATATTCTTCTTACACTTGGAATGGACTTAACAGATGATAGTTTAAAAGGTACACCAAACCGAGTAGCCAAAATGTTTGTAAAAGAAATTTTTGGCGGCTTGCATCCAGATAAAAAACCAAGTGCCTCTACATTTGAAAATAAATACAAATATGGTGAAATGCTTGTTGAAAAAAACATTGTAGTATATTCAACTTGCGAACATCATTTATTACCAATTTACGGAAGAGCGCATATTGCTTATATTTCAAACGGAACAGTTGTTGGTTTATCAAAAATGAATCGAATTGTAGAATATTATGCAAAACGACCTCAAGTTCAGGAACGTTTAACGATTCAAATTGTAAAAGAATTACAAAGTGTTTTAAATACAGAAGATGTGGCTTGTGTTATTGATGCCAAACACATGTGCGTGAACTCTAGAGGTATAAAAGATATTGAAAGCAGCACCGTGACTTCTGAGTTTGGTGGGAAATTTAAAGATGAAAAAGTAAAAAGAGAATTTTTAGACTATATTAAATTAGATACACGATTTTAATTAGCCCTGATTGCAGTGAAAATCCTTTTTAAATTGTTGACTGAGGTTCTCGAAGGCAACATTTTAAAAAGATTGTAACGGAAAGCAGGAATAGCTTCAAAAAAATATAAAAAACATAAATTAAACAAAATGCCACTTTACGAAACCAATCCACTTCAAGTGTATAATTCTTTATCGGGAAAAAAAGAAAATTTTAAATCGATTCACGAAGGTCAAATTGGTATGTATGTTTGTGGACCAACAGTTTACAGCAATGTGCATTTAGGAAATGTAAGAACTTTTATGAGTTTTGACATGATTTATCGTTATTTATTACATTTAGGCTACAAAGTGCGCTATGTGCGAAATATTACGGATGCGGGCCATTTAACAGATGATGGCGATGTTGAAAATGATAGATTTGTAAAACAATCACGTTTAGAAAAATTAGAACCTATGGAAATTGTACAGAAATATACTGTCGATTTTCATCACGTTTTAGAAACGTTTAATTTACTACCTCCTACTATTGAACCGACAGCAACGGGTCATATTATAGAACAAATAGAATTAACTCAAAAATTAATTGAAACCGGTTTTGCCTATGAAAGCAATGGTTCTGTTTATTTTGATGTGTTAGAATATAACAAACGTGGTTTAAATTACGGTGAATTAAGCAATAGAAATATTGAAGAATTATTTGCCAATACCAGAGATTTAGACGGACAAACTGAAAAGAAAAACCCTCAAGATTTTGCACTTTGGAAAAATGCCTCTCCAGCTCATATTATGCGTTGGAACTCACCTTGGGGAGCTGGTTTTCCTGGCTGGCACTTAGAGTGTACGGCTATGAGCACCAAATATTTAGGTGAAACTTTTGACATTCACGGTGGCGGTTTAGATTTAAAATTTCCACATCACGAATGTGAAGTAGCACAAGGTACTGCTTGTAACGGCGTAGCGCCAGTAAAGTATTGGATGCACGCCAATATGTTAACTATGAACGGTTTACGTATGAGCAAAAGTACTGGAAATTACATTTTACCAATGGAGTTATTAGAAGGTAAAAACGATTTCTTCGAAAAAGAATTTAACCCAAGTGTGGTACGATTTTGTTTTATGCAAGCGCATTATCGAGGTGTTTTAGATATTTCAAATGAAGCTATGCTGGCCAGCGAAAAAGGGTATAATCGTTTGATAGAAGCCATAACATTGTTATCAAAAATTGAAATTAACACTACTTCTTCAGTAGATATTGCATCTTGGAAAAAAGCGTGTTACGATGCCATGAATGACGATTTTAATACCACTATTTTAATGGCTCAATTATTTGAAGCGGTTAGAATCATAAATCTATTAAACGACAAAAAAGAAACAATTTCTGAAACGGATTTAACAGAATTAAAAACCACATTAGAAAGTTTTGTTTTTGATGTTTTAGGATTAACAAATAAAAAAGCTGAAGGAAATAACAATAAATTAGGAAGTGTTATCGAAATGCTAATTGAAATGAGAATGGAAGCAAGAGCCAATAAAAATTGGGCTTTATCTGATGAAATTAGAGATAAATTAGCCGTATTAGACATTCAGTTAAAAGACGGAAAAGAAGGAACGAGTTTTACGTTGTAATTTCGGATTTACGAATTGGGATTTACGATTTAGAAAATAAAAATTATGAAGAAACTATTCATTTTTCCATTTATAGTAATTATTCGATTTTATCAAATTGTAATTTCGCCTTTAACGCCGGCAACTTGTAGGTTTGCTCCTACTTGTTCGAGTTACAGTAAAGAAGCATTAGAAAAATATGGTATTTTAAAAGGAAGTTGGCTCGCTATAAAAAGAATTACAAGTTGCCACCCATGGGGAAAAAGCGGTTACGATCCAGTTCCTTAAAAAGTGACTTCGAGTGCCTCAGTCACCGCTGCTTAAAAATCTCGAAAGTTACCGTTGCTTGAGACTCTCAAAAGCAACATAAATAAAAATAAAAAAGAAGATTCGATAATCCTTTTAAACTTTTAAACTTATAAACTTATAAACAAAAATTAATATGATTTGGAATCCAACAGAAGGTATCGATTTAGGTTTTTTCATGATTCGTTTTTACAGCTTAACGTGGGTAACTGCTTTTGCTTTGGGCTGGTATATTACTAAATTTATCTTCCAAAGAGAAAATGAATCTGTAGAAAAATTAGATAATTTATTTGTATACACCATAGTAGCTACAATGCTTGGGGCGCGCTTGGGGCATGTGATTTTTTATCAACCAGAATTATTCTCACAAGATCCTTTAAGTGTTTTATTACCAATAAGCACAAAACCAGAATTACATTTTACAGGTTTTAGTGGATTAGCCAGTCATGGTGCGGCAATAGCAATTATTGTTACGATGTATTACATCAAAACAAAAGTACTACAACGTCCGTTATTATGGATTTTAGATAGAATTGTAATTCCTGTGGCCTCAGGAGCCGTTTTTATACGTTTAGGGAATTTTATGAATTCTGAAATTTTTGGAAAAGTAACTACAAATGATAGTTTTATGGCTATGAAATTTGTAAAAGGTGAAGATAATTTGCCGCCGCAAGTAGCCTCGCAATTAACAAATATCCCTGACGGAACGCAAGCGTATAATGCGATTGCAAATGATGTTCAGTTTAAAGGTATTTTAGACAAAATTCCTTACAGATATCCAGCTCAATTATTTGAAGCCTTATTATACATTCCTGTTTTCTTTATCTTATTTTATATGTATTGGAAAACAGATGCCAGAAACAAACCAGGTTTATTATTTGGAACGTTTTTAGTGTTACTTTGGTCGGTTCGTTTCTTTGTTGAATTTGTAAAAGACAGTCAAGGTGGCTTTGAAGAATACCCAATGTTCAATGCCTTATCTACTGGGCAATGGTTGAGTATTCCTTTTATTGTTTTGGGATTCTATTTCATTTATGCTTCACAAAAGAAAACTATTATTTAATACAATTATACAGAAATAAAAAAAGGCAAACTCTAAATTAGATGTTTGCCTTTTTTTTATTTAGAATTTAATTTCTTTAGATTTATCAATTTCATAAGAAATTAAAACATCTTTCTTCCATTTATTTATTCTTCGATTTACCTTTCGACCATTACTGTCATAGTCGATTTCATCTGTATAAACAATTTTATTTTCAAAATCAGGATTCATATTTGCTAAACTATTCGCTTCTTTATGCTCCATTAATTTTTTTGTTTGGGGATTAACTATAATTAAACATCCACGAGAAAGTGACCAACCATTTGAAGCACTTCGTTGCAAATAAATATCTTTCTGACCATCAAAATCATAGTCTTTAAAATCTAAATAAAATTGAGTTGGATTAGCATCAATCAAATTTAACTCATCGTTCTTGATCCATTTTTTTCCAACTTGAGTGTAAATTTCAATTTTATACGTTTTATCATTTGGGCAACTTATAAGTATTGCATTTTTTTCTTTATTCGATAATAAATTCCCAGACTTAAAAAATAGAAAGGGTTGCCAATTGTCAAACTCCAATGTATCAAAATCAATTCCTTTATCAAGAAGAGTATACAAAGTATCTTTTGTTATTTTTATTTCGGAATTCGATAATTTACTATTATTTTCAGTCTTCTTACAAGAAAAAAAGAAACTACTGATCAATAAAAAAACTAAACAACTTGATTTTTTCATATGGCGTGTTGAATTATGAGATTTCTCCTTCGTCGAAATGACAAAATTGAAAATAGTTTTTAAACTTATGCTTTAAACTTCCATTCAAATTCGTCTTTATCGTTGATAATGGCACCAATTTCAACCTCAACTACTTCGTCATAATCGACGTGAAAAAACAACCAATTGTCTTCGTTAAAATAAATATCAATCCCTTCTTCTGAATCTTTTTCAAACTTGGTGATTTTGTTTAGTGCTAAATCGCCATTTACTAAATCCCATACTTTATTTATAATAGTAGTCCCAAATAATTTAATGTCTGGATGTGTAGTCGTAATATAGCCCAATTTCATATCTTCCTCAATATAAAACGTCAACTTCATACGTTCTTTGTTATACACATAAATCGTATTGTTTTCGTCGTCTGTAAACGTTTTATTTGGTTTTCCGTATAACGCTTCTACGTATTTTGGAGTCATGCCAAATTCTAATCTATCAATTCCGTTTTTTAATTTAATTTCCATGGTTTTAGGTTTTATACTAACAAAGTTAGGGTTTTTAAATATTGAATTTGCAAATAATTTCTAAATTAATACTTTTCACCGCAGATTCGCAGATTATCTGTTTAGATAAAATCTGTGAATCTGTGGTAAAATAATATAAAAAAACCACGAAAATCAAATGAAATTCGTGGTTTAGTATATTTATATAAAATCTAATTATATTTTGGTACGTTTTCTTTCCGTTTCCGTCAAATAAATTTTTCTTAAACGAATCGATTTTGGTGTACACTCCACATATTCGTCTTTTTGAATGTATTCTAAAGCTTCTTCTAATGAGAAAATCACTGGAGGAATAATTCTTGCTTTTTCATCATTTCCAGATGAACGAACGTTAGATTGTTTTTTCTCTTTCGTTACGTTTACACACATATCATCACCACGAGAGTTTTCACCAATAACTTGACCTTCGTAAATTTCAGCATTTGGTTCCACGAAAAACTTACCTCTATCTTGTAATTTATCAATAGAATAAGGTATTGCTTTTCCTTTTTCCATAGAAATTAACGAACCTTTGTTACGTCCAGAAATTTCTCCTTTATACGGTTCATATCCTATAAAACGGTGAGCCATAATAGCTTCACCTGCAGTAGCAGTAAGTAATTGGTTACGTAATCCAATAATTCCACGAGATGGAATATTGAATTTTATAATCATACGTTCCCCTTTAGTTTCCATACTTAACATTTCACCTTTACGTAAAGTTACAAACTCTACCGCTCTACCTGATAAACTTTCTGGTAAATCGATAGTTAATTCTTCAATTGGCTCACATTTTTGACCATTAATCTCTTTAATGATTACTTGTGGTTGTCCAATTTGAACTTCATAGCCTTCTCTTCTCATGGTTTCGATTAAAACCGATAAGTGTAATACACCACGACCAAAAACCATAAATTTATCTGCGGAATCCGTCTCAGCCATTTTCATCGCTAAGTTTTTTTCTAATTCTTTTTCTAATCTTTCTCTAATATGACGAGAAGTTACAAACTTACCCTCTTTACCAAAAAATGGTGAATCGTTAATTGTAAATAACATACTCATTGTTGGCTCGTCAATTGCAATTGAAGTTAAGGCTTCCGGATTTTCAAAATCTGCAATAGTATCCCCAATTTCAAAACCTTCAACACCAATAATCGCACAGATATCTCCAGCAATTACACTTTCTACTTTCTTACGACCTAAACCTTCAAAAGTGTGCAACTCTTTAATTTTTGATTTTGTAATAGTACCATCACGTTTTACCAACGAAATGTTCATTCCTTCTTTTAATTCGCCTCTTTCTAATCTACCAATCGCGATACGACCAGTAAATGCTGAGAAATCTAAAGATGTAATTAACATTTGAGGTGTTCCTTGTCCAACATTTGGAGCTGGTACATGCTCGATAACCATATCTAATAATGCTTCAACATTATCTGTTACATTTTCCCAATGATCCGACATCCAGTTATTTTTAGCTGAACCATAAACTGTTGGAAAATCTAATTGTGCTTCTGTAGCGCCTAATTCGAACATTAAGTCGAATACTTTTTCATGAACTTCTTCTGGCGTACAGTTTTCTTTATCTACTTTATTAATTACTACGCAAGGTTTTAAACCTAAATCGATTGCTTTTTGTAATACGAAACGCGTTTGTGGCATTGGTCCTTCAAAAGCATCTACTAACAAACATACACCATCGGCCATGTTTAATACACGTTCTACTTCTCCACCAAAATCGGCGTGACCAGGCGTATCAATAATGTTAATTTTAGTTCCTTTATAAGAAACAGAAACATTTTTAGAAGTAATTGTAATACCTCTTTCACGCTCTAAGTCGTTATTATCTAAGATTAAATCTCCAGTATTTTCGTTATCACGGAACAATTGACAGTGATACATAATTTTATCAACCAATGTAGTTTTACCGTGGTCAACGTGGGCAATAATTGCAATGTTTCTAATAGATGACATATATTCTTTTTTTGAAAGTGCAAAGGTACGTTTATTATCTTGATATTCAAACAACTATTCATTTAGTTTACATTTTAATAAATTTTGAAGTAAAATGTTTCATTTTCAATATACTAACCTCAACATATTATGTTATAATTTATAATTACGTTGCCTTCGAGAACCTCAGGCAACAGATTGAAAAAAGATAATAAACAAAAAAAGTCCTGATTTTCATCAGGACTTTTAAATTATCTTAAGTTACTATTATAATTTAGCAACTAATCTTGTTAACTTAGATTTTAAGTTTGACGCTTTGTTAGCATGAATAATGTTTTTCTTAGCTAATTTGTCAATCATTGAAATAACTACAGGTAATTTCGCTGCAGCTTCTGCTTTTACAGTTGCTAAACGAATTGCTTTAATTGCATTACGTGTCGTTTTGTGTTGGTATTTATTCAATACTCTTCTTTTCTCGTTGCTTCTAATTCTTTTTAAAGCTGACTTATGATTTGCCATTTTTTTATATTTTAAATGTAAATAACTATTTTATGCATTAGTAGAAAAATAAGAAAAGCCTCCCACAATTGATTTTAAAATCAATCACTTCAGTTTTAACTAACAAAACAAGTAAAGGAGACACCAAAACCCATTTCATAAAACCATTTCAAAACTAATTTGTAGTCCGTAGGGGAATCGAACCCCTCTTACCAGGATGAAAACCTGGCGTCCTAACCGATAGACGAACGGACCAGTAACTGATTTAATGTTTCAGTAAAAAACAATGTAGTCCGTAGGGGAATCGAACCCCTCTTACCAGGATGAAAACCTGGCGTCCTAACCGATAGACGAACGGACCATTACATTTCCGTAATGCGAGTGCAAAAATACAACTATTTTTTATTTGTGCAATACCTAATGTGAAAATTTTCAGTTTTTTTGAAAACCTTCGTTTAATGCTCTATTTATAAGACATTTATTGAAAATAGAAATTCAAAATCTCAATTTCCAAATCTCAAATTCCAATTTCCAAATTACAAAACTTCAAATTGCTAATTGACACATTGTCTAATTATCTAATTATCTAATTAACACATTAATAAGCTTTTGCGAATAAAACCCTTCCTTTTGATGGTGCTCCAGAGAAAATACAAACTCCAGTCTCTTCTACTCTATCTAAAGGAATACATCTAATCGTTGCTTTGGTTTCCTCTTTTATTTTCTCTTCGGTTGCAGCGGTTCCATCCCAATGCGCAGAAACAAAACCTGTTTTATGTTCTAAAACATCTTTAAATTCAGCATACGAATTCACTTCTGTAGTATGTTCGTTTCTATAATCTATAGCTTTATTAAATAAATCATTCTGAATTTGCTCTAATAAATCTTGAATATAGACTACAATTCCATCAGCTGGTTTTACTTCTTTACTTAAAGTATCTCTTCGTGCCACTTCAAAAGTTCCGTTTTCTAAATCTTTAGGACCAATAGCAATACGAACAGGTACGCCTTTTAGTTCCCATTCTGCAAATTTAAATCCTGGTTTTTGAGTGGTTCTGTTATCAAATTTTACAGAAATATTAAGTTTTTTGAATTGTGCAACTAAACCATTTGCTACTTCAGAAATACGTTCAAATTCTTCGTCAGTTCTAAAAATCGGAACGACAACTACTTGAATTGGCGCTACGTTTGGTGGTAAAACCAGTCCATTATCATCCGAATGTGTCATTACTAAAGCACCCATTAAACGAGTTGAAACACCCCAAGATGTTCCCCAAACATATTCTTGTTTTCCTTCTTGATTGGTGAATTTCACATCAAATGCTTTGGCAAAATTTTGACCTAAAAAGTGCGAAGTTCCGGCTTGTAATGCCTTTCCATCTTGCATTAAAGCCTCTATACAATACGTTTCATCTGCTCCAGCAAAACGTTCTGTTTCCGTTTTTAATCCTTTTACAACTGGAATAGCCATAAAATTTTCAGCAAAATCAGCATAAACGTGCATCATTTTTTCTGATTCTTCTAATGCCTCTTCTTTTGTAGCGTGTGCGGTATGCCCTTCTTGCCATAAAAATTCTGCAGTTCTTAAAAACAAACGCGTTCTCATTTCCCAACGCACTACATTTGCCCATTGGTTAATTAATAAAGGTAAATCTCTATAAGATTGCACCCATCCTTTATAAGTACTCCAGATAATAGCTTCAGATGTTGGTCGGACAATTAGTTCTTCTTCTAACTTAGCATTGGGATCAACCATTAATTTACCTGGTTTATCTGGATCGTTTTTTAATCTATAATGAGTTACAATAGCACATTCTTTTGCAAAGCCTTCTGCGTTTTTTTCTTCCGCTTCAAACATACTTTTTGGCACAAATAATGGAAAATATGCATTACTATGACCGGTTTCTTTAAACATTTTATCTAATTCAGCCTGCATTTTTTCCCAAATTGCATACCCGTATGGTTTAATTACCATACAACCTCTCACCCCTGAATTCTCAGCTAAATCAGCCTTTACGACCAATTCGTTATACCAAGCAGAATAATCTTCGCTTCTAGTTGTTAAATTTTTACTCATTTTTATAATATTGGCACAAAATTTGTTTAATTTGTATTAATTTAGTGGTACAAAACTACTTAATTTTGTAAAGACCAACAATAAAAATTAATATATATGAAAACAAATCGCATTTTTCAGCTAAAAACACTTAGATTTTTAAGTCTAATTGTAGGTACTATCACAGTAGTAAGTTGTGGTTCGTATCAAAATTCGTCGTATTATGATGATGATGGCGTGTATGGTCCTGATAATTCAGATAAAGCAAAACGAGTGGTACAAAACGAAACCAGTTCAGGTTCTTATAGCAATGCCTATGCTCAACAATTTAAAAGTATGAAAGAAGAGTTTGGACCTACAGAAGTATTGACTGATGTAGACAACTATAAATCAGCACCCGACACGGTATATGTTCAAGAAAATGGAACTAGATATGGTGGATGGGGTGAAAACCCAACCAACAATAATATTGTAATTGTAAATGATAATTGGGGTTGGAACAACTGGGGAATGAATGGATGGGGAATGAATGGATGGGGTTGGAATGGCTGGTATGGCAATAACTGGGGAATGAACGGTTGGGGATGGAATGGCTGGTATGGTAACAACTGGGGAATGAACGGATGGGGTTGGAATGGCTGGTATGGTAACAACTGGGGAATGAATGGTTGGGGTTGGAATGGCTGGTATGGCAATAACTGGGGAATGAACGGTTGGGGCTGGAATGGTTGGTATGGTGGCGGCAGAAATGTGGTAATCAATAACGGACCTCGTGGTGGCTATATAAATAATAATGGTAATTCTGGAAGACTAACTTCTGGAAGAGTTGGAAATAGTATTGGAAGCCCTAGAACTCAAATTGGTCAAACTAGAGGAAATTCAATCGGTACACCTAGAACTCAAACTTCAGAACCGAGAACTTTTACTCCAAGAGGAAACACAAATACAGGAACGCCTAGAGCACCTATTTCTGATCCAAGAACCTATAATCCAAGAGGAAACACCAATACTGGAACTCCGAGAACACAAACCTCAGAACCTAGAACATATACTCCAAGAAATGACTCACCTAGAAACGAAGCACCTAGAACAATATCTACACCAAGAAGTTCCGACTTTGGTGGCGGAAGAAGTTCAGGAGGATTTGGCGGAGGCGGCTCTACTGGTGGAGGTGGAAGATCTGGCGGCGGTGGTCGTGGAGGAAGATAATAAACAAGTCTAAAAAATACCTGCTTGAAACTTTCAGGCAGGTTAAAAATATAATTTTATACATATGAAAAAGATACTATTTTCTTTATTAATAGGAAGTGCTTTTACTGTTAGCGCACAAGAAACTACTATGTCTGATGCATTACGTTACGGCATACAAAATTTAAATGGTACTGCCAGATATCGTGCAATGGGTGGCGCATTTGGTGCTGTTGGAGGTGATTTGTCAGCTATAAATAGTAACCCAGCAGGTTCTTCAATTTTTAATTACAATCAAGCTACCATATCACTTTCTAGCTTTAACAAAAGCAATACAGCTAATTATTTTGGAACAAATACTAAATCAAACGATAATTCTTTAGACATTAATCAATTGGGTGCAGTATTTGTTTTTAATGATAATCAAGCAAAAAGTGGATGGAAAAAATTTGCTTTAGGGTTGAATTATGAAAACGCTAATAATTTTGATGACTTTATTGTAAGTGAAGGTACAAATCCGTTTAACTCAATGGACAGTTATTTCTTACGATTTGCAAATGCCAGAACAGGGAATATTGGAGGAAATTATTATGAAGATTTAGATTTCATTGACCAACAAGCCCTTTTAGGTTACGATTCGTATCTGATTGATTATGACTCCGCAACTGATAATTATTATACCAATGTACCAGGTGGAGGAAAATATTTTCATAAAAACACCATACAAGCCAAGGGTTATAATGGGAAATTTACTATGAACTTTTCTGGCGCTTACGAAGATAGATTATATGTAGGTATGAATATGAATTTTCATTTTACAGATTATTTAAGATCTTCCTCATTGTACGAAAGCAATTTAAATGCTTTTTATACTACTGGATTCAGTATTGACACTGCACGTTTCAACAACGAATTGTATACATACGGTTCTGGATTTTCTATGAACTTTGGTGCAATTTATAAAGCGAATCAAAACATCAGATTAGGATTGGCATACGAAACACCAACTTGGTATCGCTTAAATGATGAATTAACACAAAGCATTTCTACCAATTATTACAATGCTACAAATACAACTATGAATCAGGCATTCGTAAATCCAAATGCTGTTAATGTATATCCAACCTATAAAATTCAAACACCGAGTATATTAACAAGCAGTGCTACTGTTTTATTTGGTAAAAAAGGATTGTTAAGTGTGGATTATATTTCAAAAAACTTTGCAAAAACACAATTTAAACCTAATAGCGAAATTATCTTTAGTACTTTAAACACGCAAATTAAAAACGAACTTCAAGATAGTTACGAACTACGAATTGGTGGTGAGTACAAAATAAAACAATGGAGTGTTAGAGGTGGGTATCGTTTCGAACAAAGTCCTTATAAAGTTGACCTCGCTTTTGGTGATTTAACAAGTTATTCTAGTGGTTTAGGGTATAATTTTGGAAATTCTAAACTAGATATTTCGTACACTAATGAACATCGTGCCAGAACAGAAGCCTTATTAACTTCTGGCTTAAATGATACAGCAAGAATTAGAAATAAAAACAATAATGTTACTTTAACGTATGTGGTGAATTTCTAAATCACACACAAATATTACACAAATGTCGCTTTACTTCAAGTTTAGCGACATTTTTTTATTAATTTTGCACCCTGAAACAAAACAAATACTATGAGAACCAAGTCTTTAAAGAAAAATAAAATCAACGTCATTACCTTAGGTTGTTCTAAAAACGTATATGATAGTGAAGTTTTAATGGGACAACTTCGTGCCAACGGAAAAGAAGTAACACACGAAGCCACAAAAGACGAAGGAAACATCATAGTAATTAATACGTGTGGTTTTATTGATAATGCGAAAGAAGAATCGGTAAATACGATTCTAGAATATGCCGAAAAGAAAGAACAGGGTTTAGTAGATAAAGTTTTTGTTACAGGTTGTTTATCTGAACGATACAGACCCGATTTAGAAAAAGAAATTCCAAATATAGACCAGTTTTTTGGCACTACTGAATTACCTTTATTATTAAAAGCATTGGGTGCCGATTATAAACACGAATTAATTGGAGAACGTTTAACCACAACGCCAAAAAATTACGCCTATTTAAAAATTGCCGAAGGATGCGATAGACCTTGTAGTTTTTGTGCCATTCCTTTAATGAGAGGAAAACACAAATCTACTCCTATTGAACATTTGGTGATTGAAGCTGAGAAATTAGCAAAAAATGGCGTAAAAGAATTAATTTTAATTGCACAAGATTTAACCTATTACGGTTTAGATTTATACAAAAAAAGAAATTTAGCCGAACTTTTAGAAGCTTTGGTAAAAGTAGAAGGAATTGAATGGATTCGATTACATTATGCCTTCCCTACTGGTTTTCCAATGGACGTTTTAGAATTAATGAAACGCGAACCAAAAATTTGCAACTATTTAGATATTCCATTACAACATATTTCAGATAGCATTTTAAAATCGATGCGTCGTGGAACGACTCAAGAAAAAACGACGAATTTAATTAAAGAATTTAGAGCGTTAGTTCCTGAAATGACTATTAGAACGACTTTAATTGTGGGTTATCCTGGCGAAACTGAAGAAGATTTCAATATACTTAAAAATTGGGTAGAAAAAATGCGTTTCGAACGCTTAGGCTGCTTTACCTATTCTCACGAGGAAAACACACACGCCTATTTATTAGAAGACGATGTTCCTGAAGAAGTAAAACAAGACCGTGCGGCACAAATTATGGATATCCAAGCACAGATTTCTTGGGAATTAAATCAAGAAAAAATTGGACAAACATATAAATGTGTCATCGACAGAAAAGAAGGTGAACATTTAGTTGGAAGAACAGAGTTTGACAGTCCAGACGTGGATAATGAAGTATTAATTGACGCTTCAAAATTTTACTTAAAAACTGGAGATTTCGTAAATTTAAAAATAATAGACGCTACAGAATTTGATTTGTATGCAGAACCTGTATAAAAGTAAACTCTAAACCTTTTTACTTATACCTTTTGCCTTTAACCAAAAGAAAACCTAATTCAGTTGCTCACTGAAAATAGCAATTAAAGTGTGTGCGTCAACAATATGATTTGGCGATTCTTCAATTAACTTTAATACGCGTTTCATCGCAAAGGGATTTAGTCCCATAAGAATACCAATTTCATTAATTTTTATTATTTCACGTTCGTGTAAAACATTATCACAACGCATTAATAAAGCCAAACGATAAAACTGACAAATTCTATTTATTTCGTCTTTTATTACTTTAACTTCACCTTTATTTTCATATAATTTCAATAAAGTTTCTTTATCAATTTGCAATTCATAGGCTACAATTTCAATAAAATCATATTCTTTATCGTGTAATTCGCCGTCAATTAAAGCAAACGAAATCATTTCTTGCAACAAACTAATTTTTTCTTGAGTAGTTTCCATCAAAATTATTACTTTTATACTATTCTTCAAATATAAAAAAATGCAGCAATTTTTAAGACTATTTCTATTCTTTTTTTTGTTTTCAATTACAAAAACAGAAGCACAAAAGCGATTTTCAACCTTTGAAATAGACGCGCCTCAACTACAAACTAAAAAGAAAATTTGGGTATATTTACCTATAAATTACGAAAAATCCAATAAAAAATATCCTGTAATTTATATGCACGATGCCCAAAATTTATTTGATGAAGCAGCTTCTTATGCAGGAGAATGGAACATTGACGAAACCTTAGATAGCCTAAAAGCGAAAGTCATTGTGATTGGTATAGAGCACGGAAATGAAAAACGTATAGACGAACTTACTCCGTATAAAAACGAAAAACGAGGTGGAGGAAATGCAAATGCCTATTTAGAATTTATTGTAAAAACAATAAAACCTCATATTGATTCAACCTACAGAACCAAAACCAATGCAAAAAACACGGGTATTTGGGGCAGTTCCCTTGGTGGATTGGTTTCTTTTTACGCAGCTTTGCAATATCCAGAGGTTTTTGGGAAAGTAGGTTGCTTCTCGCCTGCTTTTTGGATTAACAAAAAAGAAATTTTTCAGAAAATGGAGGACACACCAAAATTTACTACCAAAATTTATTTGCTTTGTGGCGATAAAGAAGATAGCGGCGCAATGGTTTCTGATATGAAAGAAATGGAAACACTAATCAATTCAAAACGCTGTGAATGCAAAAAACTAAATAAATCAGTAATCGTTAAAGAGGGCGAACATAACGAAAAATTATGGCGAAATGCATTTGCAAAAGCGTATCTTTGGCTTTTCTGATAAAATTGATTTACGAATTACGAATTACGAATAACAAACAACAAACTATAAAATGAATAACAACGATATCTTCAAAAAACTACGTGTGGCTTTACAATTACGTGACGACCAAATAGTAGAAATTTTAAATTTAGTCGATTTTAAAATGTCGAAAGGCGAATTAGGTGATATTTTCCGTGCGGAAGACCACGCTAATTTTATGGAGTGTGGCGATCAAGTTCTACGTAATTTCTTAAACGGATTAATTATTCATTTACGTGGGACAAAGGAAAACCCAAAAAATCCACGTGAAGTAATTAAGTCGCACAAAGATTACGAAACACAAACAGAACGAACAGATAAAACCATTTACGAACCGAAAAAACCATATAATAAAACGGATAGTAAAACACAATTTAAACCAAGAACTGGCGACAAAAAGGAGTTTAAACCAAAAACAGGTGAAAATTCAGATAAAAAGCCTGCATTTGGGAAAAATAAATTTGGCAACGATAAAAAACCAGCCAAACAAAATCCAGTTGAAAAATTTAAATTTAAAGACGGAAAAAAATAAAAGCAAATCCTCAATAGTATTGAGGATTTTTTATTTATTGTTTTTATAAGAATCTGAATTACAACTTCCTAAAGTAATCTAATAAAACAATATCATTTATTTTTTCTGGGGTAAAAATCTCTAAAATTGAAGGTGTGTTTTGATTCGAAATAAAAGAATCCCAAACAGAATACAATTCGGATTCGTTTTGAACTGAAGTATATTCAAATGCAAACATTTTTGCTAAATGTTCTGCTGTTAATTGATGAGACGTTTCGAAAAAAGTATTGAACGTTTCCGTTTCTTGATGCCCTGGTAAAATTCTAAAAATCCCTCCTCCACTATTATTTATCAAAATAATTTTGAAATTCTTTGGAATATAATTGTTCCATAACGCATTACTGTCGTATAGAAAACTTATGTCGCCTGTAATAAAGATTGTAGGTTTTTTATTTGCTACTGCCGCACCAATTGCCGTTGATGTACTTCCATCAATACCACTTGTACCACGATTACAAAATACCTCAATTGATTTTTTGCAAGGTACCAACTGTAAATAACGTATTGGTGAACTATTACTAACTTGTAACTGAATATTTTTAGGTAAATTTCGACTTAAGAAATCGAAAACTTTAAAATCTGAAAATGGAATTTCAGACATATACTTCTGGTGCTTTACTAATCTGTCTTGCCAAATGGATTGAAAATCGTGTTGGTACTTTGATTCTACAACATTATTTTCAGCCAATAATTGACTTAAAAAACTTGTACTATTTGTTTTAAAATGTTGCGACAAACAACCAAATGTATCATAAGCCCTAATTTCATCAATATGCCAATGTTGGGTTGGTTGATAATTTCGTAACAACGATTTTATTCGTTTAGAAACTACCATACCACCAAAAGTAAGCAAAATATCGGGTTGAAAATTAAGCTTTTCTTCTTCAGAAAACGTGGAAACTAAAGTATCAATTCTATCAATAAATGAAGGATGATGCAAATTAGATGTTTTTTCCAAAAGCACTAATACACTTTTGTCTACCGCTAAGGAATCAATATATTTTTGTTCGATAGCATTTGGTAACAACTCGCCTACTAAAATTAATTTCTTTTTAGCCAACTGCCATTCTGAAATGAACTTGGTATCTAAAGTAAACTCAGCTTCTTCAATAGCAGAAGTAGTGACTTTTGGAACATAAGTTGGTTCCAAAAGTGTTTCATATAAAGGTTCTTCAAACGGAACATTTATGTGAGCTGGACCTTTTTGAGAAATGGCTGTTTCGATTGCTGAAACAATAAGACTATCATTATGCTCAGAAGCATTTTCAGTTAAATTCGCAGAAAAAACAATATGATTAGCAAACACATTTTCTTGACGAATGGTTTGTCCGTCACCAATATCAATTTTACTTTTTGGTCTGTCAGCCGAAACTATTAGTAAAGGAATTTGACTATAAAATGCTTCCGCAACAGCGGGATAATAATTTAATACTGCTGAACCTGATGTACAAACCACTGCCACAGGTTTTAGTAATTGTTGTGCCAAACCTAAGGCAAAAAAAGCCGCACAACGTTCGTCAGCAATGCTATAACAGATAAAACCTTCCTGATTGGTAAATCCCATAGTCAAAGGGGCGTTTCTCGATCCTGGAGAAATTACAATATGCTGAATTTCTTTTTGACGAAAAATTTCAATAACTGCTTGCGCTAAAGGTATTTTTGGATATAAGTTGGCTTTCAATTTTACTAGTTAAAAAATTAATAAACACATAGAAACTTAAGTATTTAAGATGAAAAAGTCGCTTCGCTCAAAATAGAACACAAAGCAAAAAGAATGTTTCAAATCAAATTTATCATTATTTTGCCACGAATTCACTAATGTAAAAGGGATTAGATTTAATTCGAATTTTTCGTCAAAGACGAATAATACAAACTATGTCAACTATTTTTTAAATTCGTTAATTCGTGGCAATACAAATAAAACTATGTGCCTATATGTTTTTAAAATATTCTTAGTGACAAATTTACTAATAAATACACATTTTTTTATATTTTTATATCATAAATAAATACTAAAATGAACCCATCAATTCAAACGTATCAATCGGAAGATTGTCCAGCTATACTTGAAATTATTAACGATCAAATTTTGACTGGTACCGCTTTATACGATTATCAACCTCGAACTTTAGCGCAACAATTGGCTATTTTTGACGATAAATTACAAAAAGGTTTCCCAATTATAGTAGCAAAAGCAGCTGGTGAAATTCTTGGATTTGGCTATTACAGCGAATTTCGATTTAGAGAAGCCTATAAATTTACAGTAGAACATTCAGTGTATGCAAAGAAAAACTATATCGGAAAAGGAATAGGAAAATTATTACTTACTGAATTAATCAAATTGGCAAAAAAGCAAAATCTACATACGATGATTGGCGTTATTGATTCGGAAAATGAAAGTAGTATTGCTTTTCACGAAAAATTTGGATTTGAAAAAGCAGGCTTCATTAAAGAATCTGGTTTTAAATTTGACCGCTGGTTGCATTCTGTTTTTATGCAAAAGATACTTTAGGAAAATTCCAATAAAAAATTCCAAATTCCAAAAATGTAATAAATTGGAATTTGGAATTTAAAAATTGAAAGTTATTTATTTATTTCCCTTCAATCCAATTGGTAATTGAAGTATCATTTGGTAAAACTCTTGGCGACATAACCGCTGCTAAATGTCCTTTTTCATCAATTAAATATTTTTGAAAATTCCATTCCACTTCGCTGTCTTTTAAACCATTTTTACTTTTTTGAGTTAAAAACTGATACAAAATGTGCATATCGCTACCTTTTACAGATATTTTTTCCATCATAGGAAAAGTTACGCCGTAATTCTTTTTACAAAAGGCACCAATTTCAGCATTTGTACCTGGTTCTTGTGCGCCAAAATTATTTGCAGGAAAACCAACAATTACAAAATTACTGTTTTTATATTTTTCATAAACAGCTTGTAATTGCTCATATTGAGGTGTTAATCCACATTCAGAAGCCGTATTTACAATTAAGATTTTTTTCCCTTTAAGAGAAGCAAAATCAAATTCGTTTCCTGATAAATCTTTTACTTTAAAAGTATAAATTGAACCTTGTTCCATTGTGTTTGTTTTTGGAGTTTCTACTGAAACATTTTCGTTAGTATTTTCTACAAAATGTTCCCAGTTTTCTGATTTTTTTTCTTCTGATTTAGTATTACAAGCCAATAAAATTAATACTGCGCCTGTGAACGTGTGAAATAGTTTCATAACAATTTATTTAAAATCAAATATATGAAAAGATACAGAAAACAAAAGTTAATGTTGGGTTAAATAAAAAAACCTAACAGGCAAAAAAGCTGTTAGGTCTTGTAAAATATGTAAATTCTTTATTTTATTTTTTCTTATACAATTTCTTATATTGAATAAACGCTATGACAGAAATTACTAAAACAATTGCTAAGGCATATAAATAATATACCACACTTTGAGATTCTCCAGATGCATATGAATGCTTGCCGCTTAAGTGAAAATTAACTCCAAAATACGTCATTAAAATACTTGCAAAAGCTAAAACCGACATAAAGTTATAGGCAAACAAACCACGTAAAGCAGGAACAAAACGGGCGTGAATTACAAATGCATAAACCATAATACTAATTAAAGCCCACGTTTCTTTTGGATCCCAACCCCAATAGCGTCCCCAACTTTCGTTTGCCCATTGTCCACCCAAAAAGTTTCCAATGGTTAACATCACTAAACCAACCGTTAAAGCCAATTCATTAATATAAGTAATTTCTTTTATGCTAAATTCCATTTTGGCTTTGTTGTTTTTGTTGGTAAAAATCATTAAAAACAAGGCTACCAATCCCAAAATCATTCCCAATGTAAAGGGTCCGTAACTCGCCACAATAACTGCAACGTGAATCATTAACCAATACGAATTTAAAACAGGTTGTAAATTTGCAATTGCTGGATCCATATAATTTAGATGCGCCACCCATAAGATAATTGCAGCAACAAAAGTTGTAGCCGCAAGTGTTAATTCCGATTTTCTACCGAATGCTACACCAAAAAACATAGTAGCCCAACCAACATAAATCATACTTTCATAGGCATCAGACCAAGGTGCGTGTCCTGAAATATACCAACGTAAAATTAATCCTCCAAGATGGATAAGAAACAGCAAAATAATACTCCCGTGGAAAAATTTCACCACATAATTTATCCATTTCTTTTTATTGAAAATTTGAACAATTACAAAAATAAACATTAGTATTCCTACTAAAGCGTAATACGTATATAATTTCTTAAAAATATCGTATTTGTTATACTGAATTTCTGCTTCTAATTTATCTTCAGAAAGCATTACTTTTCCACCAAATTTCTTTTGATAATCGGATAAGCCCTTTAATAAACTTTCTGCATTTTTATAGTCTTTAGATTGTGAGGCTTTTGCCGCTTCACTAAAATAAAACGGAATAATATTTTTTACGACATCTAAATTGGTTTTCGTTGGATGTTGCAATTCTAAATACGAAGCCCATTTATTATTGGCATCTTTTGGAAGCGGAAAAAATCGTAAAATTTGTCCACTAATTGCTGAATACAATAAATTTACTTTTTTATCAGCATCTAAAAAGTCTTTTTGAAATTGGTTTGGAACTGCTTCTTTATACGCTTCATCCGTTTGTTTTTGCAGTTTATAATTTCCAAAATCATCGAAAAAACTAATTAATGGCGCATATTTTGCTTTCTCATCTACACCAATAATTTTACGAATACTATCGTTTCCTCTCGTTAAATGCACAATCGGAATTTGATACCAAAACTCAGGAAACTGATTCATTGAAATCAAAACCTGATCTGAAGTAAATCCTTCAAAAGTATCATTTTTAGAAACTTTTCGTAATAATTCAGACGAAAATGTGTTTACTGGTTTCATTCGGCCGTTTGCATCTTGAATAACAAGTCGCCCAAATTTTTCTGCATGTTCCGCAGAAACCATATATTTTTTTATCTCTTTTAATGATTCAGCAGCGGTTGGCATTTTTGGCTTTTCCGGGGAAGTTTCATTTTGATGTGGGTCGGTTCCGTGATTATGTCCTTCGTGATTGTTATGATTATCTTGGGCAAAACCAAACATTCCAAAAAAGAATAAAATAGCTACCAAAGTGGCTTTTTTAGCTCGAATTTTATCCAACTTCAATTTCAAATCATTAAATCTGGTGTTTTTATCAAACAAAATAACCATCATAGCAAAGTACAATAAAAAATAACCGATGTAAGTAATCCAAGTCCCCCAGAAATCGTGATTTACAGAAAGAACGGTTCCTTTTTCATCCTCATCAAAACTGGCTTGAAAAAAACGAAATTCTCTATAATCTAAAATATGATTCATAAAAACGCTATCGGTAAATGTTTTCGATTTTTCTTTATCTTGAATTTCAATTTTACTCTTAAAAGCCGAATAACTTTTTTCAGTTCCAGGATATTTTTCGGCTACGAAATCATTCAATTTAATTGAAAAAGGTAAGGTATGAACTTTACTTCCATACATTAATGTGAAATCTAATTTTCCGATTTTAAAACTTTTAGGTTCGCCTTGTTTTCCTTTTGAACCCATTAGAGTAACGGTTTCTTCTTTATTTTGAGACGTGACTTTAACCACTATGGCATCGTCCGTTTTTTTATCTTTATAATCGTTATTTGATGCTAAAACAACTTCTCCTTTTTGAGCCAATTCAGGAAAAACAAACTGACTTCCACCTGCATTATATAGTGAACGGAACATCAACTCGCTTGTCTTATCTTTTGTAATTGTGCCTTGCATTTTATCTGCCATTCGCATAAAGTTTCCGTCAAAAGGTGTTTGAATGGTATAATTTTCAGCAGATTTTGTAATATTAATAGCACCCTGTGTAAACTTATTAAAAGCAAACAATACATTACTAATATTTTTCACTTCGCCTTCTCTAAGAAAATGTTCTTTTCTACTTCCGCCAATAGCTTCTACCAATTTTATATATAACTCGCCTTTTGCATTTGGCTTAAATGTTTCAGAAGCATTCATAATAAATTCTTGCAATTCAATTTTATAAGGAATATCTGAAAATTTATCAGAAAGTTGGAATGAATTATTTGTTGCTTGTGAAAGTAATAACTGGTTTTCCAATGTCTTACGTTTCATTTCACCTTTATAATCACCATCAACGAAAGTAGTTAAATATGGCATATCTGAATAAACCGTATTAGAAACAGCTCCTTCACGAATTGGCATTAATCCTTCATAACTAATATATCGGGTAACAAAAGCACCCACAATTATAAAAATCCAAGACAAGTGTAGCAATAAAGTGGCCCATTTTTCTTTTTTATACAATTGATATCGTTTTATATTTCCGAAAAAATTGATTACAAAAAACACCATAATGGCCTCAAACCACCACGCGTTATAAACCCAAATTCGTGCGGTTTCAGTATTATAGGCGTCTTCAATAAACGTTCCTGCTGCCATTGCTGCTGCGAAACCAACAAATAAAAGTGCCATTAGGCGTGTAGAATATAGTGCGGAAAGCAATTTTTGTAACATAAAATATAGTCTTTTTATAAGTGGTGCAAATGTACAGAATAAGAAATAAACTGGTGCTATTTTAACAAAATTTAATACCTGTTTGGAGTAATCTAATACAACATTTTCAGTTCTTTTATATCAAACAACTGCAATGTATCATCTTCTAATTCTATTTCCAACAAACCATTTGGCATCACTTGTTTGATAATTCCCATAAATTTAACTTTATCTGCGTTTTCAAAAGCCATTGGAATATCTTTTTTAAATAATTTTTCGTGATACAAATTCCAAAAATAAGAACCGGCCTCATTTTTATATAAAGCAAGATTACTTTGAAATTGGGATAAAAACAACATCAATACTTCTTCCTTATTAAATTCTTTACCTGAACTATTTTTTAGAGAACTGGCTTGAGGTAAATTAATAAAATGTTCTTGATTTACATTTATGCCAATCCCAACAATAGAAAGTATCTCCGAAGCACTTTTAAATTGATTTTCAATTAAAATACCACAAATTTTCTTTTTATCTGCCAAAATGTCGTTTGCCCATTTAATGGCTAAGTTTTCAATTTTTAAGTTCAAAAACGTTTGAAACAAAGTTACTGCAACGAGTACATTTAAGTTAAAAACCTCCTCTGCACTTACCAAAACATCTTTAATCAAGACACTGAATGTTAGGTTTTTACCCTTTTCAACTTCCCAATTTGCACCACGCTGTCCTCGCCCATTAGTTTGATTTTCTGCTACCACAACTGTAAAATTAGCAACCATTTGTTTGGCAGATAATTCTTTTAAATAACTATTTGTAGAATCAATGGCATTGAGTTTGATAATATGCATATAAGAAATTTAATTATTACTTAATTTAAGTTACAAAAATAAAGACAAAAAATGATACCTTTGCATAAAACGAATAAATAATAGATGACGAAAAATATTAGCACAGATGATTTACTATCAAGTATCATCAAAGGAATTGAAGATGTAAAAGGATTAGATATTAATATTCTTGATTTAAGAGGGATTGACAATAGCGTTTGTGATTATTTTGTAATTTGCAATGGAAATTCAAATACGCAAGTAAATGCAATTGTAGGTTCGGTACAAAAAGGCGTGTCTAAAGAACTAAAAGACAAACCTTGGCATATAGAAGGAACAGATGTTGGCGAATGGGTATTAATGGATTATGTAAGCATTGTAGTACACGTATTTCAAAAACACATTAGAGAATATTATAACATTGAGAGTCTTTGGGGTGATGCTAAAATTACTTCAATAGAAAATAAATTTTAAACCCATTATGTCAGAAAACGAAAATAAAAACAAACCTATTATTAAGGTAGTAAAGCTTGGCCCTTGGTTTTTTCCAATTTTAGCCATTTCTGTAATATTATTAATTAACTTTTTTAATGGTGGTTTCGATATGAATTATCCGAAATCGACCTCTATTTCTTCTTTTTATGATTTGTTAAGTAAAAACCAAATTGAAAAAGTAGATATTTTAACAAGTACATCTGGCAATACAGCGGAAGTAACATTGAAAAAAGGCGCTTACAAAGCTTCTAAAGATGAAGAATTAAAAAAACTAACCAAAGAGAAAGGTCCGCATTATTTAGTAAAAGACGTGGGTAGTTTGGAACTTTTTCAAAAAAGATTAGAAGAAGCTAAAACCAATAAATTAATTTCTGATTTCGACTTAAAACCAACAAGTAATTGGAGTGAGTGGATTGGATTGTTATTACCTACCTTAATTTTCATCGGATTTTTCTATTTCATTTCTAAAAGAATGGCTGGAGGTCCTGGTGGTGGTGGACAAATATTTAGCATTGGAAAATCTAAAGCTAAGTTATTTGATGAAAAAAATGATGTAAAAGTTACATTTGAAAATGTAGCAGGTTTAGAAGGAGCTAAAGAAGAAATTCAAGAAATTGTAGAATTCCTTAAAACGCCTGAAAAATTCACAAGTATTGGTGGTAAAATTCCAAAAGGTGCCTTATTAGTAGGACCTCCAGGAACAGGAAAAACCTTACTTGCAAAAGCCGTTGCAGGTGAAGCTAACGTGCCTTTCTTCTCGTTATCAGGTTCTGATTTTGTAGAAATGTTTGTAGGAGTTGGAGCGTCACGTGTTAGAGATTTATTTAAACAAGCCAAAGAAAAAGCGCCTGCAATCATTTTTATTGATGAAATTGATGCAGTTGGTAGAGCCCGTGGTAAAAACAATATGTCTGGCGGAAACGACGAGAGAGAAAATACACTAAATCAATTACTAACTGAAATGGACGGTTTTGGAACCAATTCAAATGTAATTGTATTAGCAGCTACAAACAGAGCAGATGTTTTAGACAAAGCTTTAATGCGTGCTGGACGTTTTGACAGACAAATTTATGTGGACTTACCAGATATTAGAGAACGTAAGGAAATATTTGAAGTACATTTAAAACCAATTACAAAAGCAGAAACTTTAGATACTGAATTTTTAGCAAAACAAACTCCTGGATTTTCTGGTGCCGATATTGCTAATGTTTGTAATGAAGCAGCTTTGGTTGCAGCAAGAAAAAACAAAAAAGCAGTTGACAAACAAGACTTTTTAGACGCAGTTGATAGAATAGTTGGCGGTTTAGAAAAGAAAAATAAAATTATTACTAAAGAAGAAAAACACGCCATTGCCATTCATGAAGCAGGTCACGCTACCGTAAGTTGGATGTTACAACACGCGGCGCCATTAGTAAAAGTAACTATCGTACCTCGTGGTCAAAGTTTAGGTGCGGCATGGTATTTACCTGAAGAGAGACAAATCGTTAGAACAGAACAAATGTTAGACGAAATGTGTGCTACAATGGGAGGAAGAGCCGCTGAGAAAGTTGTTTTCGATAAAATTTCAACAGGGGCACTTTCAGATTTAGAAAAAGTTACCAAACAAGCTCGTGCCATGGTTACTGTTTATGGTCTGAATGATAAAATTGGAAATATTACGTATTACGATTCATCTGGACAATCGGATTATAATTTTTCGAAACCTTATTCAGATGATACAGCAAAAGTAATTGATACTGAGATTTCAGGTTTAATAGAAGAACAATATCAAAGAGCAATCTCTATTTTAACAGAAAACAGAACAAAATTGGAAGCTCTTGCAGCCGTTTTAATCGATAAAGAAGTTATTTTTAAAGATGATTTAGAAACTATTTTTGGAAAAAGACCTTTCGATATTGAAGATGAAAAACCAGAAACAATGTCGGAAATTATTGCCGAAACCGACGAAGAAATCGTAACCGAATAAGTTATTAACAATATTTTGTATAAAAAATCTTAACTTGAAAGTGATTTTAAGTTAAGATTTTTTTATATTTGATGTTTAAGAATTGTTACAGATATAAAATGAATATTTTCAAAAAGATATTTGGCAATCAAGACGTAGCTGATAATCAGGAGAATAACGTCGAAAAAAGCCAATATGCACCAGACATAAATACACCTGTAGATGAATTATTCACCATTAATTTTAAAAATAATGGCGGAAAATTTATTTATTGTTCTAATATGGAAGAAGCTCACGAGAACTTTGAAAATATTTTAGAAGAAAACGATTGGTTTGAAAATGAAGTACAATGTTTTGATTCAAGATTATTTAATTTTCTTGACGAGAACCGATTAGAATACAAAAACGCAACAAACCCATCATTCTTTTTTACTGCTTGCGAAAACTTAATTGCTGATGAAGGATCTATTTTATTTTCATCAAAACAATTAAAACAATTCAAAATAGACGAATTACCTACCAACATTATTGTTTATGCTTCAACCAGCCAACTGCTAATGACAAAAGGCGATGGCTTAAGAAACATCAAAACAAAGTACGACAAAGAGTACCCTACAAACATTACTGCCATTAAGTATTTTGAAAAAACAAAAGAAGAAGATTTTCTTCATTATGGAAGTTGCCATAAAAACTTATACTTAATTCTACTAGAAGATTTATAAAATGACCGAAAATGTAACAAGAGCTATCAGTGGTGCTGTCTACATTGCATTACTTGTTTTCTGTACGTTATTTTCACCAATAACATTTCATATATTATTCACTGTTTTTATGTGTTTAAGTATTTATGAATTTTCTAAAATGACACACTACAAATCATATTATTTATTTGCTATTGGTGGTATTTTAATTTCAGTACTTTTCTTTTTGAGTAAGTTGCCACCAGTAAATTTAATTTATTTGGCCTTTGGATGTGTAGTTTTCAATATTTTACTTTTGATTAATTTATTTAAAAACATTTCGTTTCATAAATACCACAAAAAACACAGTCATTTTTTTCTTTACATAACCTTACCTTTTATATTATTACTATCCTTACCTAATTTTACAAATTCAGCTAAATACGAAATTGTTTTAGCCATGTTTATTATGATTTGGTGTAACGACACCTTTGCTTATTTGGTAGGAAAATCAATTGGAAAACATAAATTACTTGAACGAGTTTCTCCTAAAAAAACAATTGAAGGTTTTATAGGCGGAATCGTTTTTACTCTACTAGCTTCGATACTAATTAGTCAATTTTATACTTTTTTTAGTGTAACTTTGTGGATTATTAGCGCTTTAATTATTTCAATATTTGGTACACTTGGCGATTTAGTTGAATCTAAATTCAAAAGAGAAGCCGGTGTTAAAGACAGTGGAAATATTATGCCCGGACACGGTGGTATTTTAGACCGATTAGATAGTGCTATTTTTGTTATTCCATTTTTATATATATTTTATTTAATTTATTTCTATTATGCTTAAGTTTCATCCAGAAGGTGCTAAAATTATATTGATTTCAACGTTAATTACCGTTATAGGTATTTTTGGTGTTGATTATTTATTTCATGAAAGCAATATTATAGTTTGCAAAATCTTACAAGTAATTCTTTTAGGATTTTTAGTACTTATTCTTCAGTTTTTTAGAAATCCAACTCGAATTGCTGCTATTAGTGATAATCATGTATTGGCACCCGTTGATGGAAAAGTTGTGGTGATTGAAGAAGTATTCGAATCGGAATATTTTAAAGACAAACGATTAATGGTTTCAATTTTTATGTCGCCCATTAATGTGCATGTAACTAGATATGCTGTTAACGGAATAGTGAAATATAGTAAATATCACCCTGGGAAATTCTTAGTGGCATGGCATCCTAAAGCAAGTGAAGAGAACGAACGAACTACTATAGTTATTGAAAATAAAGTATATGGAGATATTTTATATCGTCAAATTGCTGGCGCATTAGCTAAAAGAATTGTAAACTATGCCGAAGTAGGTATGACTGTGATTCAAGGTGATGATGCTGGTTTTATTAAATTTGGTTCAAGAGTAGATTTATATTTTCCGATTGGAACGCCTATCAATGTTAAATTAGGAGACAAAGCCATTGGAAACAAAACTATAATTTCGAAAAAATAAATGAGCGAATTATCTTTAGATGAAAGATTCAAGGAAGCGATTCAAAATGCCAATGAAAAAATTCCTAAAACTTCTGTACCGCAAGACGTGCAATTAGTGCTCTATGCCTATTACAAACAAGCGCTTTCCGAGAACATAAGCTATAGTCATCACGGCTATGAATCGGATGAAGTTATTACCGCTTTTAAACAAAACGCTTGGATGCAAGTTAGACATTTATCTGCCAATGAAGCCAAAGAAAAATACATTGAAATAATAAATCAAATGCTAAAAGATAGACAGTAATGTGTATCTTTTTTTATTTTTGCAAAACCTAAAAATCCTAAAAAATGAAAAATAAAATCGTCGTATTACTACTAATTTCTATTTTAAGTACTGGTTGTAAAAAGGAAAAAGAACTAATTGAAGTTACCATCCCTGAACCAGAAAAAGTTGAAAAAACCACTTTAGGAAATCCGTCTGATGTGCAAGCTGAAGATGAAGAAGGAGCATTTCAAATGAATGGCCTAACCTATTCTTACAATAGTTTAGAACCCTTTATTGACGCTGCTACAATGGAGCTACACTACTCGAAACATCATTTGGCATATTGCAACAAACTGAATGCCGCTATAAAGGAAACCGATTTGGCTTCAAAATCTATAGAAGAAATTCTAAAAAAATTAGATACAAGTAAATCCGACATCAGAAACAATGCAGGTGGATATTACAATCACAATTTATTTTTTGAAATATTAAGCGTTAACAATGGCGATGCAACTGACGAAGTTTTAGAAGCCATAAACAAAGATTTTGGATCCTTTGAATCGTTTAAAAATGAATTTTCAGAAAGTGCTACAAAATTATTTGGCTCAGGTTGGGTTTGGCTTATAAAAGACAATTCAGGGAAATTAGTCATCACAACAACAGCTAATCAAGACAATCCGCTAATGCCAAATGCAGAAAAAAAAGGTACACCTATTTTAGCTCTTGATGTATGGGAACACGCCTACTATATTAAATATCAAAACAAAAGAAAAGACTATGTTAATGCGTTTTTTAATGTTATTAACTGGAAAAAAGTAAATGAAAAATTCAAAGATTCCTCAGTAGCTTCTGAATAAAAAAAACGCTTCAAAATACATTGAAGCGTTTTTTTTATAAATTTGATTTAAGTATTTTACTAAAAACTAATTTCTATTACTTTAATTGAAAACTGCTTTTTGAAACCAATTCTCCTTTTTTATCAAAAACATTAACAAAATAAGTACCTGATGTAATATTTTTTACTGATAAATCTTCTTGAACTTGTACAGTTTTGTTTTCATATTTAATAGTTTTCTGAAAACTATAAGGCAAATAAGTTGTTCCAAATGTTTCTGTTTTCTTTTCACCTAAAACATTGTTTTTGCTATCAATTACTTGAACATAATACGTTCTATCACCCGTTTTTGCAACCTGATTTTCAGCAATAGTAAACCCTATTTTTAATACATCTGCTTTACTGGCTTTATCTGTATTGATTTGTTTTCCAGAACTTTTTTGTTTTACCGCCAAAGTAGTTAAATTTAATACTGATAATCGTTGTGCTTTTTCAACTGTTTTAGACAAATTTTCATTTTTGGCTGCTAACGTATCATTTGCTGTTTTTGCATTTGTTAAAACAACATTCGTACTATCTAAGTTTTTTGTCAATTTGCTATTGTTCGCTTTCAATACATTGTTTTCGGCAATTAAATTATCCATTTCGCGTTTTAGTTTTACGTATTGCGTTTTATATTTAAACAATTCAGCTACACTTCCGTCAGATTTTTTAATTTTCTCCAACAATTCCATTATTTTAGCTTGTTCTTCTTCCAATTCTCCTTTTAAGGCAGTATTGTCAGCAATTGCTATATCATACTCCGTTATTTTTGATTCCAACTCGGCTTGAAATTTTTCTTTTTCAGTAAGTGTTTTAGACAAACTTGAATCCACTGCATCTTTATCTTGTTGTAATTTGTATACATAAGCTAATGTTCCCATTAACAATAAGACTAAGATTAATACAACAACTTTTAATCCTGAATTTCTAGAATTTGATTGATTTAACTCCATTTTTAATTTGATTTTATTTAAATTTCACACAAAAATAAAATTTTATTTATTTCTATTACTATATAACGTAATGTATCTTTAAAATATTATATTTGAAAACACTTTTAAAACACAAAATGGATAAATTAAACGTATTCAGTTCTAGAGATATAGCCAAAATTACGCAACATCGAAGTGGCGAAATAAAGTTTGGCGAAAAGATAATTACGGTTCCAAGTGATGAAAATTGGATTTCATTTATCACCCAATCAGAAGCGAAATTTGTTTTAATTGGTTTACCCGAAGACATCGGAATAAAGGCTAATTTAGGCAGAACCGGTGCTGCTTCAGCTTTTGAAAGCACGTTAAAAAGCTTAGTAAACTTTCAACATAATAAATTTTGCAAAGGCAACGAATTACTTGTTTTAGGTGAAATAAATTTTTCTAAAGAAATGGAAATTTCCAAAAATTTAGACACTCAAAACAAAGAAGATCGAAAAAAACTATTTCAAATAGTAGAAAATATAGATAAAGATGTTTCTTATGTAATTAGCACAATTATTAAAGCGAATAAAATCCCAATAATTATTGGAGGTGGACATAATAACGCATACGGAAACATAAAAGGATTAGCGTTAGCAAAAGGAATGCCAGTAAATGCTATTAATTTTGATGCGCATACCGATTTCAGAATAATGGAAGGTCGTCATAGTGGAAATGGCTTTACCTATGCATTTGAAGAAGGCTTCTTAAAAAAATATTTTATATTCGGATTACACGAAAATTTTGTATCAAAAAGTGTCTTTAATACCTTAAAAACTATTGAAGAAAGAGTAAAATATGTAACCTATGAAGAAATAGCGGTACGAAAAACCAAAAGTTTTACTACAGAAATCAACCAAGCAATAAAATTTATTTCCAATACACCATTTGGTGTAGAACTTGATTTGGATGCACTACCCAACATTCATAGTAGCGCTATGACACTTAGCGGATTTAGTGTTGAAAAAGCCAGGCATTTTATTCATTTAGCTGGAAGAGAAGAACTTGCCAGTTATTTACATATTTGTGAAGGGGCACCTGATTTAGACGTATCGAACAATAATCATTTAACTGGAAAATTAATTGCAACACTAATTTTAGATTTCATTAAGAGTAAAAAGCTTGAAGAAATCTAAATATTAGTAATGAAAGAAAAAAACTTTATTTTTTTTTGAAAAAAAGTATTGGATTTCGAGATTGAAGTTTTAAATTTGTAAAATCAAGAAAAGAATTGAGTTGTAATGAGTGAATTGTCGAAAATTATTGATTCCTTAGAAGTAAAATTCTTTAAATTATCTAAAAAAATAGAGAATTTAGAGCAATTAAACGAAAGTTTATCTAACGAATTAAGTGCTTTAAAACAAAACGCTCAACAAGAAAATAAGCACATCACCTCTTTAAGACAAGAGTTGGAAAGCTTAAAAATAACAAATTCTCTTCTGGGCAGTGAAGAATACAAGAAAGAAACAAAACTGAAAATAAATTCGTTGATTAGAGAAATCGACTATTGTATAGCACAACTTTCTGAATAATTATGACAGAAAAGTTAAAAATAAAAATTTCAATTGCAGACCGAGTATACCCATTAACAGTGGAAACTACTCAGGAGGAAGGTCTACGAACCGCATCAAAAAAAATTGATGCCACAATTAAAAAATTTGAAGCCAACTATGCAGTAAGAGATAAACAAGATGTATTGGCAATGTGTGCCTTACAATTTGCTTCTCAAATAGAACAAACCCAAATTGATACTTCTACAGATACCGTAGAAGCATTTGAGAGATTAAAAAAACTCGACGAAAAAATAGAAGGTTTACTTTCAAAATAAGAAAAAACGTTCATACAAAACACTAAAGTACTGCCCACATTAGTAAATATTTGATAAACTCAACACTAACTATTAAATGAGTGAATTTGCGATACTAAAGCACGTTCCGATTTATCGGAAATCCTTGAACATCGTTTTAGCTCAAATCCTGTCTGAATCGAGTTTATTCAAACACCTAATGTGGGCTTTTTTATTAAACAAAACCTAACTATGGAATTAACAAGTATACTAATTGGAATCGTCGGATTGGCTATAGGATTTGCAATTGCTAAATTTTTAGAAAAAAGCAATGTTTCAAATCTTATTAAAAACGCTAAAAAAGAGGCGGGTTCAATTTTAAGAGATGCGAAAGCAGAAGCTGAAACTGAAAAAAGAAATAAGCTGTTACAAGCTAAAGAGCGATTTTTAGAATTAAAATTAGAACACGAAAACGAAATTTTGTCAAAAGACAAAAAAATGGCTGAAGCCGAAAAAAGAACACGAGATAAAGAATCTCAAGTTTCGAGTGAATTGGCAAAAGCTAAGAAAATAAACGATGATGCAGAAGCTAAAATTGTAGAATACACAAACAAAATTGAAAACTTAGAGAAAAAATCACAAGAAGTTGACAAATTACACAAAAGTCAAATTGAACAACTTGAGGTTATTTCTGGTTTATCTGCAGACGATGCAAGAAATCAATTGGTTGAAAGTTTAAAAGCAGAAGCTAAAACCAATGCAATGGCGCACATTCAAGAAACTATTGAAGAAGCCAAAATGCAAGCGCAACAAGAAGCTAAAAAAATCATTATTAGTACGATTCAGCGAGTTGGAACAGAAGAAGCAGTTGAAAATTGTGTTTCTGTATTTAATATTGAATCAGACGATGTAAAAGGTAGAATTATTGGTAGAGAAGGAAGAAACATTAGAGCTATTGAAGCTGCAACAGGAGTAGAAATTATTGTAGACGATACACCAGAAGCGATTATCTTATCTTGTTTTGACCCTGTAAGAAGAGAAATTGCTCGTTTAGCACTTCATAAATTAGTTACGGATGGTCGTATTCACCCAGCTCGTATTGAAGAAGTGGTTGAAAAAACGAAAAAACAAATTGAAGAAGAAATTATTGAAGTAGGAAAACGTACCGTTATCGATTTAGGAATTCACGGTTTACACCCAGAATTGATTAAAATTGTAGGTAGAATGAAATACCGTTCTTCATACGGACAAAACCTATTACAACACTCCAGAGAAGTTTCTAAATTATGTGGTTTAATGGCTGCAGAATTAGGGCTAAACGTAAAATTAGCGAAAAGAGCTGGTTTATTACACGATATTGGTAAAGTACCAGATACTGAAAGTGAATTACCTCACGCTATTTTAGGAATGCAATGGGCTGAGAAATATGGTGAAAAAGAAGAAGTATGTAATGCTATTGGAGCCCACCACGATGAAATTGAAATGAAATATTTAATTTCACCGATTATTCAAGTGTGTGATGCAATTTCTGGGGCAAGACCAGGCGCGCGTCGTCAAGTTTTAGATTCTTATATCCAACGTTTAAAAGACTTAGAAGAAGTAGCTTATAGCTTCCCTGGTGTTAAAAACGCTTATGCTATTCAAGCAGGTAGAGAATTACGTGTTTTAGTTGAAAGTGAGAAAGTTTCAGACGATTTAGCTGCTACATTATCATTTGAAATTTCACATAAAATTCAAACAGAAATGACCTATCCAGGTCAAGTTAAAGTAACAGTAATTAGAGAAACTCGAGCGGTAAATATTGCGAAGTAAACTCTAAATTAGATAAATTTAAAAGCCCAATTTCAAATGAAATTGGGCTTTTAATTTATAGATATTTTATATAATAATTATTATATAAAGTATCAAAATGTTATCCAAATTAAAACTATTTCTTTCCCGTTGGTTTTTTTGTCTTACCATTAATCACTTTAATAGCTACATACATAAACAATACAAAAGAAAGTAGTCGTAATGACATAAAAATACTTTCACTTTGCATAAATCCTAAAAATTTTAAATCAAAAGGAAACGCTAAAACAGCAGAAATTAAAGCAATAAATAACAATTTAGAATTGGTCATATTTTTAAAAAAATCCATCATAATGTAAAAAATTAATTAAAGAAAGAATCCACAAACTCTGTTTTATTAAAGACCTGTAAATCTTCAATACCTTCACCTACTCCAATATATTTAACTGGAATTTGAAATTGATCTGAAATACCGATTACTACTCCACCTTTAGCGGTACCGTCTAATTTTGTAACTGCTAAACAAGAAACTTCTGTAGCAGCTGTAAACTGTTTGGCTTGTTCAAAAGCGTTTTGTCCAGTAGAACCATCAAGTACCAACATTACATCATTTGGTGTATTTGGAACTACTTTTTGCATTACATTTTTTACTTTGGTCAATTCGTGCATTAAACCTACTTTGTTGTGCAAACGTCCTGCTGTGTCAATAATAACAATATCGGCATTTTGCGCTACAGCAGATTGTAACGTATCAAAAGCAACAGAAGCTGGATCGGAACCCATTTGCTGCCTTACCATTGGCACATCGACTCTATCTGCCCAAATTTGCAATTGATCGATAGCAGCCGCTCTAAATGTGTCTGCAGCACCTAAAACAACCTTAAATCCGGCTTTTTTAAATTGGTAAGCTAATTTACCTATGGTAGTTGTTTTTCCTACACCATTTACACCAACAACCATAATTACATATGGTTTAACATCTTTGGGAATTGTGAATTCGGATTCGTTTCCAGAATTGGTTTCAGATAATAATGAACCAATTTCTTCTCTCAATATAATATTTAACTCATCTGTACCTAAATATTTATCTTGAGAGACTCTTTTTTCAATGCGTTGAATAATTTTTAAAGTGGTATTTACACCCACATCGGAAGAAATAAGTACTTCTTCTAAATTATCTAAAACCTCGTCATCTACTTTAGATTTTCCGGCAACGGCTTTTGTTAGTTTAGAAAAAAAAGAAGATTTTGTTTTCTCTAATCCTTTGTCTAATTGTTGCTTTTCCTGTTCTGTAATTACAGGCTCGCTTTTGTTAGAGGAAAATATTTTTTTAAAGAAGCTCATTGAATTTGATGTATAATGATATGATTTTCATTATTATTGGAACAAAAATAAAATAAAAAAAGCTACTTTCAAATGAAAATAGCTTTTTTAATATCTAAAATTTTAGATTATTTCTTTTTTAAGAACGCATCTACTTCTTCAGGAGTCATTACTGATTCTACAAAAGTATAAGCACCAGTTTTAGGAGACTTCACCATTTTTATGGCTTTAGTCAATCTTTTAGAAGATGTTTGTAAAGTTGCTACGGTTTTCTTTGCCATGACTTAGTATGTTTTATTTGAAACTTGAATTAAGCTTCTAATTATTTAATTTCTTTGTGAACAGTTACTCTTTTCAAGATAGGATTGAATTTTTTGATTTCCATTCTATCTGGTGTGTTTTTTTTGTTTTTAGTAGTGATATAACGAGAAGTTCCTGGTTGACCAGATTCTTTGTGTTCAGTACACTCTAAAATTACTTGGATTCTATTACCTTTCTTTGCCATTTTGATATATTTTTAAATGATTAAACAGATTTTACAAATCCATCAGCTTTAGCTTTTTTCAAAACTGCGGCAATACCATTTTTGTTAATTGTTTTTAATGCTGCTGTAGATATTTTTAGGCTCACCCATCTATCTTCTTCTGCAATGTAAAAACGTTTTTTCACTAAGTTAACTGAGAATTTTCTCTTAGTTTTATTCATCGCGTGAGAAACGTTGTTTCCAACCATTGCTCTTTTTCCTGTTAGTTCACAAACTCTTGACATTATTCTAAACTTTTATATCGTTATTCTAAATAAGGGTGCAAAGAAAAGAATTTTTACTTTACTATGCAACTATTTTTAATTAGTTTTTTGAAATTTCTTTATTCAACCATTCTAATGCTTTGTTAACCGCCCTATCTATAACCTTTTCGCGCGGTTGACCAAAATTAAATTCTTCAACAAAAACTTCATTTGGAGTAGCTATTGCTATAAAAACTGTTCCGATTTCTGCTTCGCTATTTCCTTTTGTAGGGCCTGCATTTCCCGTTGTTGCAATAGCATAATCTGTATTGAAAATTGACTTACAATTTAAAGCCATTTCTTTGGCCACTTCATTACTAACCACAGAAAATTGACGAATAGTATCTGAATTTACTTTTAACACATCTATTTTAATTTGATTAGAATACGCCACTATCCCACCATTAAAACAAGTGGAAGCACCAGGAACAGATGAAATTAGTTGTGCGATTTTTCCTCCTGTACAACTTTCGGCAGTTGCCAAAGTAAGGTGCTTTTCGGATAATGTTCTTGTTAAAACCACTTCTATAGTTTCCTCCTCATCGTAGCCAACAATAATATCACCAATTAAAGGTTTTAATTTTTCGATTTCATTTAAAACAGAATCTTTTAATATTGCTTCGTCTAGACCCCTAGCTGTTAATCGTAATCTAACTTTTCCTGGACTTGGTAAATATGCTAATTTGATAAAACTTGGCAAATTAGTTTCCCAATCTTCAATTTGTTCTGCAATTAAACTCTCTCCTCGACCATAAGTCATAAGTGTTTTATGAACAATATAAGGACGCTCAAATTTTTCTACCAAATACGGAATTACTTCATTATCAATTAAATACTTCATTTCATAGGGAACGCCAGGCAAAGAAATAAACACAGTGTTTTGATGTTCCATAAGCATTCCTGGAGCGGTTCCCATTTTATTAAAAAGTACTTTTGATTTAGAAGGAACAAATGCTTGGTCTATATTTAATTGGGTAATGGGTTTTTTATGAATGCCTTCAATAATGCTTTTCACTTGGTCAAAAACAGCATCGTTTTTTACTAAAACATCATCAAAATACTCACAAAATGTTTTTTTAGTAATATCATCTTTTGTTGGGCCTAAACCGCCTGTAATCAGAACAACATCAAAATTATTTTGAACTTCTCGTAACGTTTTTACTATATGGTTTTTATCATCAGAAATTGAAAGCATTTCATAAGTTGCAATTCCGATTTTATCTAATGCTTTTGCAATGTAAGACGAATTTGTATCTATAATTTGACCTATCAATATTTCATCTCCTATTGTAATAATTGCTGCTTTCATTTTTAAATATTTTTGTAAAAATAAGAAAACCACGCTAAAGGCGTGGCTAAACATGTATTAAAAGTAACTCTTATAACTTAAAATCTTTTTTTATTTCATCGGCAGCAGCAACTATTCTTGCTTTAAGCGTTCTAAACACTTCTTTAATTTCTTTTCGCTTGCCTTCTTCTTGAGTCCAATCCATAATGAACACCACGTCTTCGTATGCCATATCCATTCCTAATAAATCTAATGTTGGTTTGATTTTGTGTGCAGATGCATAGGTTTTCGAATAATCTTTTAGTTCAATTGCATTTTTCATTTCCTGAATTTCGAAAGGAACTTCTTCTAAAAACAAAGAAGCAATTTGAAGCGCAAATTCGTTATCATTTTCAGAAATTTCATATACTTTTGATAAATTATACTGTAAAGCCATTATTTTACTTGTATTTTAAACATTTGCTTGCCTTCTAAAAAACCTTCTAACACATCATTTTCTTTCACAGCTGCAACTCCTTTTGGAGTTCCTGTAAAAATGATGTCTCCTTTTTTTAATGTAAAAAACTGCGAAACATAAGAAACAATCTCATCAATATTCCACAACATCATTGAAGTAGTTCCTTGCTGAACGATTTCATTATTTTTTCTTAATTCAAAGTTAATATTTTCTAGAGAAGGAAAATGTATTTTCGGTAAAAAGTCACCAATAATCGCTGAATGGTCAAATGCCTTCGCTTTTTCCCAAGGTAACCCTTTTTCTTTTAGTGTAGTTTGCACATCTCGAGCTGTAAAATCAATTCCTAAACCAATTTCATCGTAATATTTATGAGCAAATTTTGGACTAATATATTTCCCTACTTTACAAATTTTTACCAAAACTTCCACTTCGTGATGCACATCATTACTAAATTCTGGTATTACGAATGGTGTTTTTTTAGGCAAAATAGCCGTATCTGGCTTCATAAAGATAACCGGCTCAGATGGTCGTTCGTTATGTAATTCAGAAATATGATCAGCATAATTTCTTCCGATGCAAATGATTTTCATATGTATAATTTATCTCTGTTTTTAGTTTGCTTCGAGAGCCTCAACTAACCCTTAACTTAGAAAACTTGAGCTAAATGGTGACTGAGGTGCTCGAAGTCACTATTTTGTATTTAATCTTCTTAATTTCAAACCTGTTAACACTTTTTTTGTATAAAGTGGAAAATCGGCGTTTTGAATCCAACCGAAATAACCTGGATCTTTATCAAAAACCTCATCTACTAAAACATTTTTATATTTTCCAAAGCTAAACATTTCTTGTCCTTTATCATTAATAACAATCATACCTGCAAAATCAACAGATTTTTTACGAGTAGTAAATTCTGATAATACTTTCATATCATTTTGCAAATCAGGATATCTTTCCAATTGTCCCAATAAAATTTCATAGGTAGCCATAGTATCAGCTTCGGCTGTATGTGCATTTTCTAATGTTTTCCCACAATAAAATTTCAAGGCTGCAGACAAAGTGCGTTCTTCTTTTTTATGAAAAATAGTTTGTACATCTACTGAAACACGATTTTTCATATCAAAATCTACACCTGCACGAAGCATTTCTTCTGCTAATAACGGAATATCAAATCGGTCCGAATTATAACCTGCCAAATCAGAATCTTTTATCATAGTATAAATTTGGGAAGACAATTCAGAAAAAGTAGGCTCATTTGCTACTTTTTCGTTTGTAATGCCGTGTACTGCTGTAGTCTGAGGCGGAATTGGAATGGTTGGGTTTACTAACCAAGTTTTACTTTCTTTATTTCCGTTTGGAAACACCTTGAATATTGATATTTCAACGATTCTATCTTTTCCAACATCTATTCCGGTAGTTTCTAAATCAAAGAAACAGATTGGTCTTGTGAGTTTAAGTTCCATTTTTATATTTTAAAGTACAAAGTTAAAAAAACCCAATAGTAAATGAACTATTGGGTGAGTTATTATTTATTTATTTTTTCTTAAAAATCTCTATTTATATCAAATGCTTCAAGGTATTCAGCTACTCGTTTTACGAAACTTCCACCTAAAGCACCATCTACAACTCTGTGATCATAAGAGTGAGATAAAAACATTTTCTGACGTATACCAATAAAATCCCCTTCTGGAGTTTCAATAACAGCTGGTACTTTTCTTATGGCACCTAAAGCTAAAATACCCACTTGTGGTTGATTGATAATTGGTGTTCCAAAAACGGACCCAAATGTTCCTACATTTGTTACTGTATAAGTTCCGCCTTGCGTATCGTCTGGTTTTAATTTTCCCGCTTTCGCACGACCTCCTAAATCGTTTACTGCTTTTGCCATACCAACCAAATTTAACTGGTCTGCATTTTTAATTACAGGAACAATTAAGTTTCCATTTGGTAAAGCTGCTGCCATTCCTAAATTGATGTTTTTACGTTTAATAATAAAATCGCCATCAACAGAAATATTCATTCCTGGAAAATCTTTTAAGGCTTTTGCTACCGCTTCCATCATGATTGGTGTAAACGTAAGTTTTTCTCCTTCGCGTTTTTCAAAAGCTGCTTTTACTTTATCTCTCCATTTTACAATATTAGTAACATCCACTTCAATAAAGGACTGCACGTGTGCTGAAGTTTGAATCGAAGCTACCATATAACCCGAAATTAACTTACGCATTCTGTCCATTTCCACAATTTCGTCGCCACCATTTACTGAAACTGGAGCAGGATTTTGGGTTTTAGGCTGTAGGGTTGAAGTTGCAGGCGCAACAACATTTGAACTTGTAACTTGCGACTTGCGAGTTTCTATATATTTTAAAATATCTTCTTTATTTACACGACCATCTTTGCCAGAACCTGAAATAGATTCCAATTCTGTTAACGAAATACCTTCTGTTTTTGCCATATTTTTTACTAATGGCGAAAAGAATTTATCTGAACCTGAAAAATCTGCAGGAGCACTTGCTTCAATAGCAACCTCAACCGTTTTAGCAACTTCTGCAACCGCAACTGGAACTTCCAACTTAACTTCAGGGGTTGTAGCAATAGCTCCGCCTTCTGTTTCAATAATAGCTATAGTTTGCCCTACTTGAACTACATCATCAACTTGAAACAAAATTTCAACTAAAGTACCAGAAACTTCAGAAGGTACTTCACTATCGACTTTGTCTGTAGCAATTTCTAAAACCGCTTCATCCATATCAATATGTTCACCCACTTTTTTTAACCAATTTGTAATGGTTGCTTCTGCTACACTCTCTCCCATTTTTGGAAGTTTCAATTCAAATCTTGCCATATTATTATTGTAATGTTGAGTTCTTTAATTATTACTGCAAAATTAATAAATATTTTGATGTTTTATCACGAAATAATCAAAAAATCAAAAAATTAGCACTTCACCTCTATCAGTTGAATTATTACTACCAATTAAGTAATTTGATTGCGAAATATAGTTCTTAAAAGTTATATTTTTCGATTTATGCTTTTCCATAAAATAAATTATTTCAGCAAAAGAAAACGAATTGGTGTCAAATATCAACTCGAAGTTAATATTATTAGTGTTTTTAAATTGTTCAAAATCAGTAAAATATTCAATTGGTTTACTTAATTTTAATTGAATATTATTATTTGAAAACACAATATACTTATCAATTTTTCTTACTAATTTTTGTGGTTGTTTTTGTTTAAAAATCGCATTCCAAATTGAAGAAACTTATCAAAAAACCAAGATTTTTTAAAATGCTTTTTATAAAAAAACTGCATCGCTTCTCGGAAACGTTCTAAATATTTTTCGTCTCTAACCGTACTTTCTCCTTTATAATGTATTACTGATGTTTCGTGAAAATAGAAATTTTCCATTCCTAATTTCTGAATCATGTAACTCAAATCGATATCATCTGAATACATAAAACAATTTTCATCAAAACCACCGACTTTTATGTACAAATCCCGTTTCATCATCATAAAAGCTCCGACTAAAACATCTACTTTTCCAGATTGATTTTCAGACAAATGTTGCGCATAATATTTTCCAAAAAAATTAGAGATTTTATATAAACCAAGAATCTTAGTAGTTGCCACATAAGGTGTTGGAAGTCCGCGCTTACTTTCTGGAAGAAAATTTCCGGTGCCGTCAATTAACTTACAGCCAATTATTCCGAGTTGGGAATTTGGAATTTGGAATTTAAAATTTAAAATTTTCTCAAAAGTATCTTCAGCAACAACCGTATCTGGATTTAAAATACAAATATATTCGCCTTTAGCCTGTTGTACAGCAATATTATTTCCTTTTGGAAAACCTAAATTCTCTTTATTTTCGATAAGCGTAATTTGTGGAAACAGTTGTTTCATCATCAAACAACTAGCATCTGAAGAATTATTATCCACAACAATAATTTCAGCATCTAAGTTTTCCAGTGCTTTTTGAACACTACGCACACATTGCTCTAAAAAATAGCGCACATTATAATTAAGGATTATTACGGATAGTTGCATTTTGTTTTAATGTGTCAATTTTCAATTAGTCAATGTGCCAATTGGTTGATAGGTCAAAGTTGCAATTTTTATTTATGAAATGCAAAAATCTAAATTTTAAATCTCAAATAATAAGTCTACTTTTGCAAAACAATTGGCGTTTTGCCACATTGTCTAATTGACAAATTAAAAAATGAATTACCTTTCAGTAGAAAATATATCAAAATCTTACGGCGAACGTGTCCTTTTTAAAGACATTTCTTTTGGTATTAATAAAGACCAAAAAATAGCTTTTATCGCTAAAAACGGTTCAGGAAAAACTACCATTATGAACATTATTAATGGTTTTGATGAACCTGATAATGGACAAGTAGTGATTAGAAAAGGCATTAAAATGGCGTTTTTGAGTCAGAATTTTAATTTACAAGACGAATTAACTATTGAAGAAAGCATTTTTGCATCTGATAATGAGGTTTTACAGGTAATTAGAAACTACGAAAAGGCATTAGAAAATCCGGAAGACGAAGAAAAGTATCAAAAAGCATTTGACGATATGGACCGCTTTAATGCTTGGGATTTTGAAACACAATACAAACAAATTTTATCAAAATTAAAACTTGACGATTTAAAACTAAAAGTAAAAAAATTATCTGGAGGGCAAAAAAAGCGTTTATCATTAGCCATTATTTTAATTAATAGACCCGATTTATTAATTTTAGATGAACCAACCAATCACTTGGATTTAGAGATGATTGAATGGCTTGAAGATTATTTTGCCAAAGAAAATATCACTTTATTTATGGTTACGCACGACCGTTTCTTTTTAGAACGTGTTTGTAACGAAATTATTGAATTAGATAACGGAAAACTGTATCAATATAAAGGAAATTACTCGTATTATTTAGAGAAAAAAGAAGAACGTCAAATTTCTGAAAATTCCAGTATAGATAAAGCTCAAAACCTTTTTATTAAGGAATTGGCTTGGATGCGTCGTCAACCAAAAGCAAGAACTACCAAATCGAAATCGCGTCAAGATGATTTTTATGTGATTAAAGAAAAAGCGGAAAGTCGTCGTAAAGAAAATGTGGTAGAGCTTGAAATTAATATGGAGCGTATGGGAAGCAAAATTATCGAAATGGTAAAATTGAACAAAAATTTCCCTGACAGAACCATTTTAAAAGATTTTACCTACGCGTTTCAACGTGGTGAACGCATTGGAATTATTGGTAAAAACGGAACAGGAAAATCGACTTTCTTAAACATTTTAACCAAAACTATGGAACCCGATTCTGGGAAAGTAATTATTGGTGATACGATTAAAATTGGGTATTACACACAAAGTGGCATCAACCCAAAACCTGGACAAAAAGTTATCGATATTATTAAAGAATACGGAGAATACATTCCGCTTACGAAAGGAAAAATTATTTCGGCTTCGCAATTGTTAGAACGTTTTTTGTTTGATGCGAAAAAGCAATATGATTTTGTTGAAAAATTGAGTGGTGGCGAATTAAAACGTTTGTATTTATGTACGGTTTTAATTCAGAATCCAAATTTCTTAATTTTGGATGAGCCAACTAACGATTTAGACATTGTAACGCTAAATGTGTTAGAAAGTTTCTTATTAGATTTCCCTGGATGCTTGTTAGTGGTAAGTCACGACAGGTATTTTATGGATAAAATTGTGGATCATTTATTTGTATTTAGAGGTCAAGGTGAAATTGAAGATTTTCCAGGGAACTATTCTGATTTTAGAAGTTATGAAGATTCCGTAGAGCCAAAAGTTTTAAATAGCGTAAGCACTGACAAAGGAAGTTGGAAACAAAATCAACCAGCCAAAGCAGGATTAAACTTCAACGAGCAAAAGGAATTTAATAAAATTGAAAAAGACATTAAAGATTTAGAATATCAAAAAAAACAAATTGAGCAAGAATTTTCGGACGGAAAAGTAGCTGATGATAAAATTGAAGCTAAAGCGAATGAATTACAAAAAATAATTCAAACTTTAGAAGAAAAAGAAGCTCGTTGGTTTGAATTGAGCTCAAAAATAGAATAATAAAAGTTAGCCACGGATTTCTCAGATTAACACAGATTTTTTTGTTTTAATTATTATAATCCGTGAAAATCATTTAATCTGTGGCAATATAAATGAATCATTTATTAAAATCATACATAAAATTCCTTTGGAACTCCAAAAATGAACACGGTGTGCATTCTCCTTTTGTGTTTGATTTGGTAACGAAATGTTTTTATGATAATACGAAATATCCAGAATATTCGCTTTTAAAAAATAATCCAAAAAGAGCCCGATTACTTTTTAGAATTATTAGATATTTCAAACCCAAAACGATTTTGGAAATTGGAAATGAGTTAAACACCAATATATTTTCTTCAGAAATTACCACATTTGAAGAGTTTCAAAAAAACAAACTTTCTAAAAATAACATTACTTTCGACTTCATTTACTTCAACCAAAACGAATCTCAAAAAACTACGTTAGCGTATTTCGAATTGTTATTACCTACTATAACTAATAATGCTGTTTGGATAATTAATGACATTCATAAATCAACAGAAAACGAAAATACTTGGGACATCATCAAAAAACATCCTAAAGTAAAAGTTACGATTGATACATTTCATTTCGGAATGGTGTTTTTTAGAGCTGAACAAGAAAAAGAACATTTTGTGATTCGTGTTTAGTATTACACAAAGATTCACAAAGAATTCACAGAGTTTCACTAAATACTATTAAAATTAATTTTATTATCTAATGTATGTCTTGAAATACTTTTAAAAAAATCTTTGCGTTTCTTTGCGACTAACTTTGCGACACTTTGCGGTAAAATATTATTTTTAAAACTGTAACAAAATCTTCTATTTAGCTACTTATTACTTGTAGTAATTATTGTAATCTAAAAACTGCACCTGAAAACTATGAAAACTCCAATAATAGACATTAAAGGTATTACGCGTGATTTCCAATTAGGAAGTGAAACGGTAAACGTATTAAAAGGAATCGATTTACTTATTAACAAAGGTGAATATGTGGCACTTATGGGGCCGTCTGGTTCTGGAAAATCGACTTTAATGAATATTTTAGGTTGTTTGGACACGCCAACTTCTGGAAGTTATATCTTAAACGGAAAGCAAGTAAGCGAAATGCACGATGATGAATTAGCTGAAATTAGAAATAAAGAAATTGGTTTCGTTTTTCAAACATTCAACTTAATGCCTCGTACAACTGCGTTGGATAATGTAGCCTTACCAATGGTATATGCTGGTTTTTCAAAAGAAGAGAGAAACAAACGTGCTACAGAAGTACTAACTCAAGTGGGATTAGCTGACAGAATGGATCATAAACCAAATCAACTTTCAGGTGGACAACGTCAACGTGTGGCTGTTGGTAGAGCTTTGGTTAACAAACCTTCAATCATTTTAGCCGATGAACCTACTGGAAATTTAGACAGTAAAACGTCAATTGAAATTATGAAATTATTTGGTGAAATTCACGCCAATGGCAATACGGTAATTTTAGTCACACACGAAGAAGAAATTGCCGCTCACGCGCATAGAATTATTCGCTTACGTGATGGAATTATTGAAAATGACATTCAAAATAAAGAGATTATTTCTTATTAAAAGTAAGTTATACTTCTAAGCTACCAGCAAAAACCAATTCTGCTGGACCTGTTAAAAATACATTTTTATATATTTCATTTTCTAAAACAAAACTAATTATTAGCTTTCCGCCTAATACATTAATATGGATACGATTCGCATCTGTTTTATGAGTAGCGTGCATTGCAATTGCCACGCCAGTCGCACCCGTTCCGCAAGATAAAGTTTCGTCTTCCACACCTCGTTCATAAGTACGGACTGAAAAAGTGTCAGTATTTTCTTGTTCTACAAAGTTGATATTACAACCCGAAGCGTCATACAAATTAGAATATCTTAATTTCGAGCCATTATTTTTGACATCAAAATCTTTTAAATTGTCGACTAATTGCACGTGATGAGGCGAACCCGTATAAACAAAATCGTGTGTATTATAATGTTTAACTTCTGATACATCTATCATTTGAAGTGCAATTAAATTGTCTTCAAATTTTGCAAAATGATAGCCGTCCGATGCTTCAAAATAGGCTTCGTTTTCGATAATACCTAATTGTTTTGCAAACGCCACTAAACATCGCCCCCCATTTCCACACATAGTACTGGTGCTTCCATCGGAGTTATAATACACCATAGTAAAATCGTATTTTTTATGATTCTCTAACAAAATTAAACCATCGCCACCTATGCCAAAACGTCGGTCGCATAAAAATTCAATTAGTTTGGTATTATTTTTGGGAAAAAAGTTTGTACGATTATCAATCATAACAAAATCGTTTCCTGTTCCTTGGTATTTGTAAAATTGTATTTGCATAGTACAAATATATTTATTTTTTTGCACAATATTGCATTAGGGATTGCAGCGGCATCCTTTTTTATATGTTGACTGAGGTTCCCGAAGGCAACTTATAAAAAAGATATAGCGGAAAGCCCGACCTGAAAGGAAATGCCCAAATACTAAAAAGTTGTTAAACATTGTTAATCGTTAGTTAAACGAGTTTGGATTTTTAAAAAACGTATTTATATTTACAGAGTAAAAAAATAAAAAATGAACAAGATGAAAAATTTAGGAAGTCTATTTATTGTATCATTAATGAGTGGTGCCGTTACTTTGGGTGCCTATAAATTCATTGAAAACAGAAAAAATGAAAGCGATTCAATTATTACCACTTCACCAAACTACAACAAAGCCGTAAGTTTTACTGGTGCCGAAAATATAGATTTTACAACTGGTGCCGAAAAAGCCATTCATAGTGTGGTGCACGTTAAAAATGTTTCTGTAAGGACTTACACTGATCCATGGGCATCGTTTTTTTATGGTGGGGGCACACAACAACATGAACAAATAGGAACTGGATCTGGAGTAATTGTATCTGAAGATGGTTATATTGTAACCAATAATCACGTAATACAAGATGCTAACGAACTGGAAGTAACTTTAAATAACAACAAAGCGTACAAAGCAAAATTAATTGGTACGGATAGCAAAATGGATATTGCTTTGTTAAAAATAGATGCCGATGAGAAATTACCATTTATTGTTTTTGGAAATTCTGATAATATTAAAGTAGGTGAATGGGTTTTAGCGGTTGGAAATCCGTATCAACTGAATTCTACTGTTACTGCGGGGATTATTTCGGCAAAAGCACGTAATTTAGATAAAGCAAGTATTCAATCGTTTATACAAACAGATGCTGCTGTAAATCCTGGAAATAGCGGTGGTGCTTTAGTAAATACAAATGGTGAATTGATTGGAATTAACACAATGATTTCTTCGCCAACAGGAAGTTATGCTGGATATTCATTTGCCGTCCCATCAAATATTACAAAAAAAATTATTGAAGATTTAATGAAATTTGGTAATGTACAACGCGGCATTTTAGGTGTTGAAGGTGGCGAATTAAACGCAGAAGCTGCCAAAAAATACGGAATCAAACAAACTGAAGGATTTTACGTAAACAAAGTCAACAAAAATTCTGGTGCTGAAAAAGTTGGTATTGAAAAAGGAGATGTAATTTTAAAATTAGATGATACTAAAATTGCTTCATCCGCAGAAATGGCAACGGTTATTAACACAAAAAGACCAAATGATATTGTTAAAGTTACCTTATTAAGAGATGGTAAAAACTTAGCTTTAAATGTTCCTTTAACAAAAAAAGAATTAATTGCCTACGAATTTAATGGAATTGAATTTGAAGAGTTAGATGCCAACGATAAAAAACGATTTAATTTAAAAAGTGGTATAAAAATCAAACAGGTAACCAATGAAGATTATAAGGAATATGCTGAATATTTAAAAGGTTCTATCGTTACACAAGTGGATAATATGCGAGCCATTGATATGGAAAGTGTTTCTGCTTATTTAGCAAAAAAAGAAATTACAGAAAAAACACATTATCAAATTATAGCAAAAAACGGACAGATTTATCGCTTCTTTTTATAATTAAATAATTACATATTTAAGATTCGCAAAGCAGTATTTGTTTTGCGAATTTTTTTTGCCTTCTATTCTAAAAAATAATAAGAAAAAAAATCGTAAAAAACTTTACGAAAACGATTGAAATATATACTTTTGCAAAAAATTAGTAACCCAATCTTTATTTTAATGAACAACAACACAATTTACGAAAAAGAATTGGCTTTTCAGGCAGACAGAAGAAAAGCGTGTGTAGAATTTGTAAAAATTATAAGCGATTTATGGTTTGACAAATCTATTGAATTGGTCTTATTTAGAAATCAATTAATTGATCGAAACGTTTCAGATATTATAAACTTACACGAATATGCAGTTGCTTTTGTAGAAAAACCAATCAATATTTTTGATAGCGTAGAAATTGCAAGAGCCATTGAAAATTTAGATTTACCACCATCACGTATAGATATTGGGAAATTAACTTACGAATATCATTTAGAAGACGATAAATATAATGACGCTAAAGCGTTTGTAATTGACAAATTAAAATATGCAAAAGACACGTCTGAAATTGTACCTAAAGATGTTGTTTTATATGGTTTTGGTCGTATTGGACGTTTGTTAGCTCGCGAAATGATGAGCAAAATTGGTAAAGGACAACAATTACGTTTACGTGCGATTGTAACTCGTGATAAAAATGATGCCGTTTTATTAGAAAAAAGAGCCTCTTTGCTACGATATGATTCGGTTCACGGAGATTTTGAAGGTTCGGTTTCGGCTGACCCAGAAAATAGTGCATTAATAATAAACGGAACAACCGTACATATTATTACAGCAAATTCGCCAGAAGAAATTGATTATACCGCTTACGGAATTAATGATGCTTTAGTAATTGACAATACTGGCGCTTTTACAACAGAAGAAGCGTTAGCCAGACACTTGACTTCTAAAGGTGCAGATAAAGTGTTATTAACCGCTCCAGGAAAAGGTGTACCAAATATAGTTTATGGCGTAAATCACGAAGATTACAATCCAGATGAAGTAGCTATTTATTCAGCTGCTTCTTGTACTACAAATGCCATCACTCCAGTTTTGGCAGTAATTGAAGAAACGTTAGGTGTTGTAAAAGGGCATTTAGAAACCATTCACGCGTATACAAACGACCAAAATTTGGTTGATAATATGCATAAAAAATATCGCCGTGGAAGAGCTGCGGGTTTAAATATGGTAATTACAGAAACCGGTGCAGGAAGTGCCGTAGCTAAAGCATTACCAAGTTTAGCAGGAAAACTAACTTCTAATGCAATTCGTGTTCCGGTTCCAAATGGTTCTTTGGTAGTTTTGAATTTAGAAGTTGGAAGAACTACCTCTGTAAAAGAATTAAACAATATTATGAAAACCTATGCTTTAGAAGGTAACTTAGTAGAACAAATTAAATATTCAGTAAGTAACGAATTGGTTTCTTCAGATATTGTTGGAACGGCTCAACCTTCTATTTATGATAGTAATGCGACTATTGTATCTGGAGATGGAAAAAATATTGTACTATATATATGGTACGATAACGAATATGGATATAGCCATCAAGTAATACGTTTGGCAAAATATATTGCCAAAGTAAGACGCTATATGTATTATTAATGTTTGATTATTTATAATTTAATGCCTTTTCTAAAAAGAAAAGGCATTTTTTTTGAATTAAAAAACATAAATTCACAACAAAAAACAATAAAATTTAACAATTTCAAAACTTTTTAGTTAAAATTAACATATTTGTATTAAATTGTTGTGATTTTTTTAACGAAAATGAAATAAGTATTATTTTTTAGAAGTAACTTTATATCATATTAAAGTAACCCCTAAATTTTAATTCTATGAAATGTTTAACAATTTGCTTTTTATTACTTTGTAAAGTAATGTTTGCGCAAGGAAATTTAGTTGAAACATATCACTACGGTCAAAACAGTATTGAAGTAATTTCAACATCTAATGAAGGAACAATTATTGTAAGCACTTTTAATGCGAAAATGAATATTAGGAAAGAAATTGCTGAAAAAATTCTAAGTTTATTTCTTGAAAACAGAATAAAAAATAATATGAAATATACTGTAGAAGGAGATGAAGCAAATATTACTGGAAATTGTGTTATTACTGTAAAAGGAAACTTAACTTCTATTGATTTTTATTACGAAAAAGTAGAGTGGAAAAACGGATATACGGAAATTTATATGGAACCAAAAACAAAATCACCAATTTCATATGCATTAGCTAAAAATTAATTTTATTTAAAAAGACCCAACAAATTATTTAAATATGTTGGGTCTTTTTAATTATTCTTGTTTCTTCTGCGTGAGATAATAAATTGGTATACCTACTAACACTATAAACAAACCTAAGCCTGTATTTTTAGTGTCGTAAATCAGTAATATAATACTTATTATAGAAATCAGTATTATGTATAAAATAGGAACAAACGGATACCCAAAAGCTTTATAAGGTCTTGGCGTATCGGGTTCTTTTTTACGAAGAATAAATATACCGTAAATGGTTAAGACATAAAATAATAAATTGGCAAAAGTAGCATACGTTAGTAAATCGCCATATTTTCCAGATAAACATAATATCGAGGCCCAAATACATTGCATCCAAAGTGCTTTTTCTGGCACTTGATTTTTATTTAATTCTCCAGCGCTTTTAAAAAATAAGCCGTCTTTACTCATCGCATAAAACAAGCGTCCGCCAGCTAATATAAGACCAGAATTACAACCAAAAGTAGAAATCATAATTAAACCCGCCATTATAAAAACACCGGCATTACCGAAAATAACAGATGCCGCACTCGCTCCTAACCTATCTTCGTTAGCATATTTAATACCTTGCCCTAAAAAGTCATCAGCTAATGGATTTCCTTCTAAAGGTAATAATGAAAAATAAGCTAAATTGGCAAGTAAATAAACAATTGTTACAATTAATGTCCCTAAAAACAAACTCTTTGGAATGTTTTTCTGCGGTTCTTTAATTTCTCCAGCAATAAATGTAATATTGTTCCATGCATCTGAAGAAAATAATGAATTAATCATTGTAAACCCCAACATTCCAATAATAGCAAAACCAGTTAATACTTCTGTAGTGATTTTGCCATCAACAACTGTTGTTTTTGTTGCCGACCACATATCTGTAAAATTATTGGCTAATGTATCAGATTGTAAACCAACATATAAACCAAAAACAATTAAAGCAAATAATGCGAATAATTTAGCCGCCGTAAAAACAAATTGTAGATTTTTACCGCTTTTTACACCTTGATTATTGATAATTGTTAGCACAACAATACTTAAAATAGCTAACAATTGTTGATATTGAATTTTATAAGTACCAATTTCTAGTAAATTCTCACTTAAAGATGGAAAAAAAATAGCGGTATATTTAGCAAAAGCAACTGCGACTGCTGCAATTACTCCAGTTTGAACCACTGTAAAAACAGTCCAACCATATAAAAATGACATCATTTTACCATACGCACGCTGAATATAAACATATTGCCCACCTGCTTTTGGCATCATACCTGCTAATTCGCCATAACTTAATGCTGCGGCAAGCGTTAAAAACCCAGTTAAAATCCAAGCTAATAAAATCCAACCCGCACCACCAATATCTCTTGCCATTATTGAGGTTACAATAAATATTCCAGAACCTATCATTGAACCTGCCACTAAACTTGTTGCATTTAACAATCCCAATTCTTTTTTAAATTCAGTTTTATTTTCCATATAAATTATAGTTTTGATAAAGATAAAAAAAGAAAGTAAGGAAAATAAAAAAAGGTGTAAAATTGTACATTCTACACCTTTTTCTAATTTACACTAAAAATTATCTTTTATAATTCTGCTTTTTTACCCAGTCTGCATATTTTGCAGCCACTTTTAAATGTGCATTATAATCTGTAGCAAATTCGTGATATCCAAATTTTTCTACACTGGCACAAAAATATAAGTAGTTGTGTTTTTCTGGATTTAAAACCGCATCAATTGCCGAAACATCTGGCATAAAAATAGGCCCTGGTGGCAAACCCGTGTTTTTATATGTATTGTAAGGTGAATTTACAATTAAATCGTTGTGCATGACACGTTTTACCACTAAATTCCAATCATTTGATTTTTGTTTTAAAGCAAAAATCACTGTTGGATCGGCTTGTAATGGCATATTTTTGTTTAATCTATTTAAATATACACCTGCTACTTTTGGTCTCTCATCTGCTTTTGCCGTTTCTTTATGAACAATTGAAGCTAAAGTATAGACTTGGGCTGGCGTTAAATTTAATGCTTTCGCTTTTGCTAATCTGCCATCATTCCAAAATCTTTTATATTCTTTTGTAAGTTTCTCTGCAAATTCTTCAGGAGAAATATTCCAATAAAATTCGTAGCTATTAGGAATAAAAAACGACATTACATTGTCTTTATTCAAACCGTTTTCTTGTAAAAAAGTATCATTTGTGAAAATTTCATTCAATTTTGTAGTATCTGGTTCTATTTGAGAAGCAATTCGAACAAATAAATCTTGTACTTTTTCTTGATTATTGAAGGCTAATTTTACTGGTGTATTCAATCGTAATGCACGAACGATACTAAAACTGCTCATTCCTTTTTTAAGTAAAAATTTTCCTGGTTTTACATTTGAATCATAGTCTCTTTTTGAAGCGACCCAATCAATTTTGGATTGATTTTCAATATAAGGCGCTAAAATTTTCTTTACATCTTCGTATTTTGAATCCGTTGGAACATATACATATACTTCCTCTTCTTCAAATTTTGTATTTCCAGTAAACGCTTTATTAATTACGTATCCACCACTAATAATTATTATTGCTGCTCCGATACTAATGATTCTTAAGAATAATTTTTTTGCTTCCAAAATTTTTATTTTTCGTTTATGAATTGAAAAAGTACTTCATCTACGAAAGTACCATTTATTTTAGTCCAATCTTTTTTGATGCCTATTTTCTGAAACCCAAAATTACTAAAAAGCAATAAACTGGCTTCATTATTTGTGGTAATATTTGCAAATAATTGATGTAAATTTAAATGCGTGAAAGCATAATTTGTAATCAATTGCAAGGTTTCTTTTCCAATACCTTGATTTCTAAAGTTTTCTGAAATAATAATTCCAATTCCAGCACGACTATTTTTCGCATCAAAATCAAATAAATCGATACAACCAACTATTTCATTAGTTTTTGAAAAAACAATTACCAATCGCAATTGTTTTGCTTCATAAATATCCAAATGTGCGTTTTCTAAATAGTTTTTCAACACCCATTTACTATATGGTGTTTGCGTATTGCTCACTTCCCAAATCGATTCATTGTTTTCTATTTCGTACAGAAAATCTAAATCTTCGGGTTCGAGAGCTCGCAAATGAATATTTTGTCCTTTTAATGTCATAGATTTTTTTTTACCGCAAAGACGCTAAGGTTTTCGCAAGGTTCGCAAAGTTTATTTTAATTACTTAATGCTTCTGCAATTTTCAACGCACATTTTTCACCATCAATCGCAGCCGAAATAATTCCTCCTGCGTAACCAGCGCCTTCTCCGCAAGGATATAATCCTTTAATTTGAACGTGTTCAAGCGTAGAATTATCTCTTGGGATTCGAACTGGTGAAGATGTTCTGCTTTCTGGTGCGTGTAAAATGGCATCGTTTGTTAAATAACCGTGCATAGCTTTTCCAAATGCAGAAAAACCTTCTCGCAGCGTTTGTGTTAAAAATGTCGGAAAAACTTCGCCTAATTCTACAGAAGTTGTTCCGGGAACATATGAGGTTTTCGGGATGACTGCCGAAACTTTTGTTTGTGTAAAATCAATCATTCTTTGTGCGGGAACTTTTTGTGTTTTTCCAGCCAATTGCCAAGCTTTTTGTTCAATATCTTTTTGAAATTCCATTCCTGCTAAAGGTCCAAATTTTTCATACGGTTTGAAATCTTCCAAACGCAATTCGACTACAATTCCAGAATTGGCAGTGGCTTGATCTCGTTTACTTGGGCTCCAACCATTTGTAACAACTTCGCCTTCGGCTGTGGCACAAGGCGCAATTACACCGCCTGGGCACATACAAAACGAATACATACCACGTCCATTTACTTGTTTTACAATTGAATATGGCGATGGTGGTAAAAATTCACCTCGGTAATCACAAGAATATTGAATTTTATCAATCAACTCTTGCGGATGTTCCGCTCGAACACCTAATGCGAATGGTTTTGCTTCAATAAAAATATCTTTTTTATGAAGCAATTCAAAAATATCACGTGCCGAATGTCCGGTTGCTAAAATTATTTTTTTAGCATAAATCGTTTCTCCCTTTTGAGTTAAAATTCCGTCTACTTCATTATTTTTAACTAAAATATCTGTAACTCGGGTTTCAAACAAAACTTGTCCGCCACATTCGATAATTTTCTCTCGAATATCTTGAATGATTTGAGGTAATTTATTGGTTCCAATGTGCGGATGTGCTTCTACTAAAATTTCTTCGGTTGCACCAAATGCTACTAATAATTGTAAAATTCTATCTACATCGCCTCGTTTTTTGGAACGTGTGTATAATTTTCCATCCGAATACGTTCCTGCCCCGCCTTCTCCAAAACAATAATTGGAATCGGAATTTACAATTCCGTCAACATTTATTGCTTTTAAATCTCTACGTCTTCCTCGAACATCTTTACCACGTTCTAAAACTATTGGTTTTAAACCTAATTCTATTAATTGCAGGGCTGCAAACAATCCAGCAGGACCTGCGCCAACAACAATAATTTCTTGTTTATTGGTTACGTTTGGATAATTAGGCAATTCTATTTTAGATTCAGCAAACACCTCATCTTTAAAATAAATATTTAGTTTTAAATTGAATTTTATAGCTTTTTGACGGGCATCAATAGAACGTTTAAGTATCACAATTTTTTGTAAATTGGATACAGAAGTATGTACCAATTTAGAAACATATTGATATAACATTTGTTCGTTATTCGCCATTTCTGGGGAAACTTGAATAAGTAGTTCGCGAGGCATGGAATTAATTTATTTGCAAATGTACAAAAGATTTACTTTTTCTCTTCAAATGCTCGTAAAGCAAATGAAGCTAACCAATGTTCCCCTTCATAATTACCATCCACTACCGATGGTAATGAAAAACTAAAGTGCTGATTTGCAATTGGAATTAAATGTGAAAAAAGTTTTGGATAGGCTTTAGCTAAAGCATACATATTCCATGCTCGACTAAAATTTAAGCCATCTAAATGCACCAAATGTCCATCTGTTCTATCAGAAACTTTTGCAGTTTCCCAATTCCAATTTTTAGAAAACAACTTCGGTGCGAATTTTTTTAGCCAAGTCAAAAACTCTTGTTTTGGTAAAACACGTTGCATTAATCCCAATTCTTCCATGCATGGAGATAAAAAATCAGTTCCGCTTGGTTCCCAGTCAAAAGGGCAATTTTCATCAGTTATAAAAAGTCTAATCGCATGCGTTTTAATACAGTTTTGCAATTCTATATTATTAGAAAAAACGGCATAATCCCATGCGTTTGATAATCCAAAAGCTGTATTATTATGTGTGCCCACACGAACAGGATATAAAAGTTTTGGCATAAATTCGATATACCGTTGGATTATTAAATTAGATAACGGCTTTAAATTATTTGCTAATTCAAGATTGGAATTTAACTTAGATTTTTCTAATTCTAGCTGAAGTTTTAAAAGCCAATTCCAGCCGTATGTTCTCTCATATGATTTTTCATGAGGTTTAGAAAAGTATTCAATTTCTTTTTGTATATTATCTTTAGAAAGATTTAACTTTAATTTTTCAATAATAATTTCTTTATTTTTTATTTCCGAGAAATTATTTAACAAATAAACCAAACTCCAATGACCATGTACAGATGAATGCCAATCAAAACAACCATAAAATGCAGGATGTAGCTCTTTAGGCGATAACAATTCGGTAGTATTAAGAAGTAATTGATTTAACTTATTTGGATATTCTTGTTGTAAACATTTTATGGGTAAAGTCGCTAAATGATTGGCTTCTTCCAAAGTAAGTTGTTGTGAAAAAGTCAAAGTTCCGACAAAAAGAAAAGAAAATATTAATTTCATAGTGAATTTCATTTTTTCAAAAGTACTAAAAACTTATCTTTGATTTTTATTTTATTATAATGAACAGACAAATAAAACTAATTTGGGATTTTCGTGGACAAGCTGCTGCTAAAACCGCAGAGCATCACGAAATTCATTTGAAAGAATTTTTAAATAAAGAAAATTACATATTAAAAATTACTGGCTTTGAAATTTTAAACGACATGTACGCTATTGCCTATTTAGTTGTAGAAGAAGCCGATATGATAATTTTTAGAGATGCTTTACGACCTCATCGAGGAGAGGTTTATTTAGCCGAAAGTCAAAAGTCTTAAAGCCGAAAGTAAATCCATAAGTTACTTAATGACTTTCGACCTTCGACTTTTGACTACATTTTTAATTCGCTACTTCGCTAATAAATTTAATTCTCATTAATCGTAATTCTTCCATATCATATTCACCATCAAATTCTTTTAGTGCGTTTTCTATGCTATCCGATTCGGATTCCATAAAATAGTCGTAAATTTCTTCTTGCTGCTCTTCATCCAAAATATCATCAATCCAATATTTAATATTTAATTTTGTTCCTGAAAATACAATTTGTTCCAATTCTTTAAGTAAATCGTCAAATTTTATTCCTTTTGCGGAAGCAATATCATCTAATGCTAATTTTCTATCGATATTTTGAATAATGTACAATTTATTTATAGAATTAGCACCTGTCGATTTCACCACTAAATCATCTGGACGAATAATGTCATTTTCATCTACATATCTTGAAATCAATTCAATAAACGGTTTTCCGAATTTCTTTGCCTTACCTTCTCCTACACCGTGAACGTTGCTTAACTCGTCAATGGTAATTGGATATTTAAGTGCCATATCTTCCAAAGAAGGATCTTGAAATACTACAAACGGTGGGACATTATGTTTTTTGGCTTCTTTTTTACGTAAATCTTTTAGCATAGACATTAATACTGCATCGGCAGTTCCTGTTGCTTTTGCTGCTGCGATGATATTTTCATCCTCTTCTTCACTAAACTCATGATCTTCTGCCACCATAAATGAATAGGGTTTTTCAATAAAATCTTGTCCGGCTTGTGTTACTTTTAAAACACCATAACTTTCAATGTCTTTAGAAATTAATCCTGCAACTAAAACCTGACGAATTAATGCCATCCAGTATTTTTCGTCATGTTTAGCACCACTACCAAATGTTTTTAATGTATCTATTTTTTGTGCTTTAATAATGGCATTAATTTTACCTACTAAAGCCATTATGACTTCTTTAGATTTAAATAACTGTTTCGTATCGTTAATTACTTTTAGCAATGTAACTATTTGATTTTGAGCTTCTGTTTTAACTTTTGGATTTCTAACATTATCATCCATATCGGCTCCTTCGCCATTAACCTCGTCAAATTCTTCTCCGAAATAGTGAAGTAAATATTTTCGTCTCGACATAGAAGTTTCTGCATAAGCTACCACTTCTTGTAATAAAGCATAACCAATTTCTTGTTCAGCAATTGGTTTTCCAGACATAAATTTTTCTAACTTTTCAATATCTTTATACGAATAATACGCCAAACAAATTCCTTCTCCATCATCTCTTCCTGCTCTTCCTGTTTCTTGATAATAACTTTCTAATGATTTTGGAATGTCGTGATGAATTACAAATCGTACATCGGGTTTGTCAATTCCCATACCGAAAGCGATAGTTGCCACCACCACATCAACATCTTCCATAAGAAACATATCTTGATGTTTGGCACGTGTTTTTGCATCTAAACCTGCATGATAAGGCACTGCAGAAATTCCATTTACCTGTAAAACCTGTGCAATTTCTTCCACTTTTTTTCTACTTAAGCAATAGATAACACCTGATTTTCCTTTGTGTTGCTTAATAAATCGTATAATATCTCCTTGAACATTTTTAGTTTTCGGACGTATTTCGTAGTATAAATTTGGTCGGTTAAAAGAAGCTTTAAACGTATTGGCATTCGGCATATCTAAGTTTTTCAAGATATCTTCTTGTACTTTCGGAGTAGCCGTTGCGGTAAGTCCAATAATTGGCACATCACCTAATTGCTTAATAATACTTCTTAAATTTCTGTATTCTGGTCTAAAATCATGTCCCCATTCAGAAATACAATGTGCTTCATCAATGGCTACGAAGGATATTTTCACTGTTTTTAAAAACTGAATATAATCCTCTTTAGTTAATGATTCAGGGGCTACGTATAGCATTTTAGTTTTTCCAGATAATATATCTGCTTTTACCTGATTGACTTCTGTTTTATTTAATGAAGAATTTAAAACATGAGCTACACCTACATCAGACCCCATACTTCTGATGGCATCTACTTGATTTTTCATTAAAGCAATAAGTGGAGAAACCACAATAGCCGTTCCGTCTAAAACCAATGCGGGTAATTGATAACATAATGATTTTCCACCACCTGTTGGCATAATTACAAAGGTGTTGTTACCAGAAATAATACTTGTAACTACTTTTTCTTGTAATCCTTTAAATTGTGAAAATCCAAAGTATTTTTTTAACTCTTTGTATAAATCTATATTCTGTTCTTTCATGAAATAATGGGTTGAACTTATAAACAAATAATTTTAGACAATTATTATTTGAATTTTGTCTAAATTTGCAATCATAAAGATACAACTATTCTTTAAAAACAAAAATATAATTCATTTAATTTTGAATACAACACAAACTATCTTAGAAAACGCAAAGCAATCTATACTATCTCAAAGCGAAAGTATTGCGAAACTTACACAATATCTTACTGAAGATTTTGCTAAAACGGTTCAATTAATTTTCGATTCCAAAGGACGATTAGTAGTTACTGGTATTGGAAAAAGTGCCATTATTGCTCAGAAAATTGTAGCGACATTAAATTCAACTGGCACACCATCTATATTTTTACACGCTGCTGAAGCCATTCACGGCGATTTAGGAATGATTCAAAAAGGCGACGTTGTTTTATGTATTTCAAAAAGCGGAAATAGCCCTGAAATTAAAGTTTTGGCGCCAATTATCAAAAATTTTGGTACTACTTTAATTGGAATGACGGCTAATCCAAGCTCATTCTTAGCTACTTCTTCGGATTTAGTTTTATTGGCACACGTAGATGAAGAAAGTTGTCCGCTTGGTTTAGCACCTACAAATAGCACCACTGCACAATTGGTTTTAGGCGATGCTATTGCCGTTTGTTTGATGAAATTAAGAAATTTTCAGGCAGAAGATTTTGCAAAATATCATCCAGGTGGTGCTTTGGGTAAAAAATTATTGTTACGTGTAAAAGATATGTTAGATACTACACACGCACCACAAGTGGCTCCAAATGCTTCTATAAAAAAAGTAATTATGGAGATTTCTGAAAAGCGATTAGGAGTTACGGCTGTTGTTGAAAATGAGATTGTAATCGGAATTATTACAGATGGTGATATTAGAAGAATGTTGACTGATAGAGATTCGTTTTCAGATTTAACTGCACAAGATATTATGACCAAAAATCCAAAATCAATTGCTTCAACGGTTTTAGTTTCAGAAGCTTTAGATGTGTTGGAAGATAATAAAATTACACAATTGATGGTGATTGACAATGGAACATACAAAGGCGTGTTGCATTTACACGATATTTTAAAAGAAGGAATTGTATAATGGCAAAAAAGAACAAAAAAAACATTAACGAAATGACTTTTTTAGATCATCTTGAGGAATTAAGATGGTTGTTAGTGAGAAGTTCGGCTGCTATTTTAACAGGTGGAGCCGTTGCTTGGTTTTTTAATGATTTTATCTTTCAGACGATAATTTTCGGACCTATGAAAGGTGATTTTATTACCTATCAGTTTTTTTGTGATTTGGCAAATAAATATGATTTAGACAAAAGTTTTTGTGATGCTACTCTGAATTTCAGCATTCAAAATACCGAAATTGAAGGGCAAATTTCTTTATTAGTTTGGACGTGTATTACTGCAGGATTTATTATAAGTTTTCCTTATATTTTATTACAATTTTGGAATTTCATTAGTCCAGCTTTGTATAAAAAAGAAAAAAGAAATGCTGTGAAATTTATAGTTATTTCCTCTTTGTTATTCTTTTTGGGCGTGTTATTTGGTTATTTTGTATTAACACCCTTATCGTTGAATTTTTTATCAACATTTACCGTTTCTGATGTAATTAAAAATGATATTAATGTCAATTCTTATATCGGAACCGTGAAAACCACTACTTTAGCTACTGGTTTAATTTTCGAATTACCAATTATAATTTATTTCTTATCCACTTTAGGGTTGGTAACTCCTTCTTTTTTAAGAGAATACAGAAAATGGGCGTATGTAATTATCTTAATTATTGCTGCAATTGTAACACCACCAGATGTAATTAGCCAAGTTATAGTAACTATACCGTTGATTATACTTTACGAAATTAGTATTTTTATTAGTGCTTTTATTTTTAAGAAAAACAACAAATCAATAACCATAACATAATGAGTGATTTAATTTCCGAGTTTAACGACTATCGTGCTAAAATGAATGAAAAATTATTAGCCGATGATAATAAAGTAATTAAAAGAATTTTCAACTTAGACACCAACGCATATAGCGAAGGTGCACTTGATGTGAAAACTAAAGAATTATTAGGATTAGTAGCTTCAGCAGTTTTGCGTTGTGATGATTGTATAAAATACCATTTAGAAACAGCATACAAAAACGGAGTAAATCGTACAGAAATGATGGAAGCTATGAGTATTGCAACATTAGTTGGAGGTACTATTGTAATCCCGCATTTGCGTAGAGCTTATGAGTTTTGGGAAGCGTTGGAAGAAGCAGGAACTAAATAATTGTTAATTTGTATAATCGTTTATTTGAATATTCGTTTATTTGTAAAAAATAACTTAGCCACTTTGTAACTTAGTTACTTAGAAACTCATAGAAAAAATGAAATTAAGAGCCGAAAATTTAGTTAAAACATATAAGAAAAGAAGCGTTGTAAAAGGCATTTCTGTTGAAGTAAACCAAGGCGAAATTGTGGGTTTATTAGGCCCAAATGGTGCTGGAAAAACAACTTCTTTTTATATGATAGTAGGTTTAGTGAAGCCAAATAGCGGAAATATTTATTTAGATGATATGAATATTACCGATTTTCCTATGTATAAACGTGCTCAAAACGGAATTGGTTACTTAGCGCAAGAAGCATCGGTTTTTAGAAAATTGAGCATAGAAGACAATATTTTATCGGTTTTACAATTAACCAATTTAACCAAAGCCGAACAAGAAGCCAAAATGGAAAGCTTAATTGAAGAGTTTTCATTAGGTCATATTCGTACAAATCGTGGCGATTTATTATCAGGTGGCGAACGAAGAAGAACTGAAATTGCACGTTGTTTAGCTACGGATCCAAAGTTTATTTTATTAGACGAACCTTTTGCTGGAGTTGATCCAGTTGCGGTGGAAGATATTCAAAGAATTGTAGCACAATTAAAAAATAAAAACATCGGTATATTAATAACCGACCATAACGTACAAGAAACATTAGCCATTACAGACAAAACCTATTTAATGTTCGAAGGTGGTATCTTGAAAGCAGGAAAACCAGAAGAATTAGTAGAAGATGAAATGGTTAGACGGGTATATTTAGGTCAGAATTTCGAATTAAGAAAAACAAAAATAGACTTTAATGCTTCAAAAGAAGTTGAGTTAGATAAGTAACTAAACACATAGACATATAGATTTTTTTTTACACCACGTTTGTCACGCTGAAAGCGTCTCAACTGTAATTGACAAAATTGAGTAAATAGTGTGCGTGAGATCCTTTCAAGATGACAAGATTGTGTTTAATTCGTCATTAAGACGCAGGGAAATATCTTCCTTATACAAATTTAAGTAAATGCAATGATTAAAAAATCTGTATAAATCGATTAAAATCTTTATTATTCGCGTACCTATATCATATGAAAAATCCTTCAAAAGAACAATTAGAAGCTTGGCGCAAAGACCCAAATAATTGGAAATGTGGCGTGTTTTATTATAATCCAGATGACGAAAGATTATTACCGCCAAAAAGAGAAGCTTGGATGGGCTGGACAACTAACTTTGCCAATTCAAAATCTGTTGCTTTATTAATTGCTATTATTTTTTTAATCGTATTTTCTATGGCATTTTTACCCAAAAAATGGATTATTTAATACACACTTTCTTTAAATCCTCAACGTTTCCGTTGAAAACGTTAACATCTACAAGTTCGTTGATGCCGTGAAGTTTTGCTTTCTCAGTAAATTGCCACATTAAATAATCATCTTCAATTTTTTCTTTCCAAGGATTGTAGTTTGCTATCCAAAATTTATAATTTGGAAAATCTTCTTGTAAAAAATCTTCATAATATTTTTCACCCGTATATATTATCGGTTTCACTCCGTACTCTTTTTCTACTAGTGTTAACCAATTTTGTAACCCTTCTTTTAATTTATTCATCGATTGCCCTTTAGGCATTTTTTCGATATCTAAAATTGGTGGTAAATGTCCTTTTCGTAATTTGACATTCTTAATAAAATTATTGGCTTGATCGGTTGAATTTTCATCTGGACGATAATAATGATAAGCGCCCTGAATATAAACAGTTGATGATAAATTTCTCCAGTTTGTTTTGAATTTACGATCTACTTTTTTACTTCCGGCTGTAGCTCGAACCACTACAAACTTAATTTCAAATTGCTCCTCAATAGCTTCAAGATTTTCCCAATCAATAGTGCTTTGATACTGTGAAACATCTATCCCGAAAATTTTACCTTCGTGATTGGCAACGATATCATTTATTCGAGCATCTTCAAGTTTTCTTTGATTTGCGGTTAAAGTGGCGTGTTTGTATTTAAATCCTAAGTAATATAAAAACACATCTTTTTTCTGATACACAAAAACAATCGTAATCAATAACAAAAAAAGTCCAAGAATCCATTTGAAAGATTTCGGACCAATTAAAGTTTGTTTTTTTCTTTTAGAAGTATATTTTCTTCTGGTTGCCATTACACTTTCTTACCAATCGCATTATTCACCACCGATAAAATCACATAAAGCAAAATGATAATAGGAATTGCAATGAATTCTAAAAAGATTATTAAAATCAAAGAAATAATCAAAAACACGACTTGCATTTTATATTTTTCCCAGCTAAAACTTTTTACTTTTAAAGAAAATAAAGGAATTTCTGCGTTTAATAAATACGAACTTAATACTGTAACTCCAACTAAAACATAAGGATTACTTAAAAAATCAACTAACCATTCAAATTCCGAATGAAACTGAATCATTGGAATACTCATAATCAACAAAGCATTCGCTGGTGTTGGCAAACCAATAAACGAATCCGTTTGACGCGTATCGATATTAAATTTAGCCAATCTGTAACAAGACGCTATAGTGATTAAAAATCCTAAATACGGTACAACACCCATATAATAGGTGTCTTCTGTTAAATTATATTGCGATTGGTTTTCCTGAATATCTGCTAACATTTTATACATTACCAATCCTGGCACCACACCACTTGTCACCATATCTGCTAAAGAATCCAATTGTAAGCCAATTGGGCTTTGTACTTTCCAAATTCTGGCGAAAAAACCATCCCAATAATCAAAGAAAATTCCCAAACAAACCAATGAAAAAGCTTCATTATAATTCCCGTTAAATGCGTGGATTAATGCCAGTAAACCTGCTAATAAATTCAACAAAGTGATGGTATTTGGAATGTGTTTTTTGATACTCATTAAGTAATGTTTTTATTATTATGAATTTTCTATAGCAAATGTAAACAATAAAATGAAAGAATTTGAGTTTATTAAAGAAGAAATTATGATATTTGTTGTTAGATTTAAATGATTTGAAAAAAATAATAGTATTCATCGGGTTGCTGACTTCCACGTCATTTTTCGGACAAACTATTCGTAAATATTCCAACGAATTTTTAAACATTGGAGTGGATGCGGCAGCGTTAGGAATGAGTAATGCGGTAACTTCACAAACCTCGGATGTAAATTCAGGATATTGGAATCCAGCAGGGATTTTACAATTGGAAGACAAACAAATCGCTTTAATGCACGCGAATTATTTTGCCAATATTGCACAATATGATTACGCTGGTTTTGCTATGCCAATTGACGACCGAAGCGCTTGGGGAATTTCTTTAATTCGCTTTGGAGTGGATGACATTTTAAATACCACTCAATTAATTGACAGTCAAGGAAATATTGATTATAATAGAATTTCTCTTTTTTCTACTGCCGATTATGGTGTAACATTTTCATACGCCAGAAAATTACCGGTTCAAGGTTTTAATTATGGAGTAAACGCCAAAGTAATTCGAAGAATTATTGGCGATTTTGCCTCTTCTTGGGGTTTCGGATTTGATGTAGGATTACAATTTCAAAATAAAAACGATTGGAAATTTGGTTTAATGTTACGAGATATCACTACCACATACAATACTTGGACCATCAACGAAGAAGAATATGAAAAAATAAAAAATGCGGTTCCAGGTGAAAACCAAGAATTACCTGAAACCAGTGAAATTACGTTACCAAAAGCACAGTTTGGATTGTCAAAAAAATTCGAATTTCATTACGATTACACCTTAACTACAGCAGCCAATTTGAATATGGAATTTGCACAAACAAATGATATTATTTCTACAAGTATGGTAAGTATTAGTCCAGCAGTTGGTTTGGAATTCGGATATATTGATTTGGCTTTTTTAAGAGCTGGAGTAGGGAATTTTCAACAAATTACACAAATTGATAACACAAATAAAGTGAGTTTTCAACCAAATATTGGTTTAGGATTTAAATACAAAGGCATTCAAGTAGATTACGCCTTAACTGATTTAGGAAATCAAAGCGCGGCACTATATTCTAATGTATTTTCTGTAAAAGTGGATTTAGGAATTTTTAGAAGATAATTTTTTGAGAATATATAGAATAGAATATAGATATTAGACTTTTATTAGTCGTTAAAAACACATATAATATGCTAAAAAAATTACTTTTCTTATTACTACCTATTATTGGTTTTTCTCAAAACATAATTTTATCAGACAATGCTAAAGTTAGTATTTTAACTTGCGGAACGGCACCCGTTTCTTATGCAATGTATGGACATACTGGAATTCGAATTACTGATAATGTAAATCAAATTGATGTGGTGTATAATTATGGGGCGTTTGATTTTACAACACCAAATTTTATATTGAAATTTGTAAAAGGTGATTTGCAATATTTTGTAACAAGCGAAAATTACTACGATTTTGAATACAATTACAAATTAGACGGAAGAAGTATTGTTGCACAAGAATTAAATTTAACTACAGCACAAAAACAACAACTTTTGAATGAACTCAACAGTAGTTTAACTTCCGAGGAACGCTTTTATACCTATAAATTTATTGATAAAAATTGCTCAACAATGGTTGTAGATAAAATTAATAAAATTTTAGGCGAAGAAATTCTAAAACAACCGAAATCAGAGCAAAGTTACAGAGAAATTTTATATCCGTATATGTCGGATTTTTATATGAAATTGGGTATTCAAATTATCTTTGGAACTAAAGTTGACCAATCCGCTACTCGCCTATTTTTACCTTTAGAATTTGAAAAAGTATTAAATACTGCCACTCAAAATGGAAAAAAAATCGCAAAACCTTCTGAAATTTTAAATGAACAAACCGTCACAAATTCTTTTTCCTATATAAATTCTATTTATTCTTTATTAGCTGCGATTGTAATTTTGATTATTATAAACAAAAAAGGCATACAAATTACCTATTTCATTTTGGCAGGGTTGTTAGGACTATTTTTTAGTTTAGTGGGGTTTTATTCGTTACACGAAGAAATTCTATGGAATTACAACATCTTATTATTCAATCCGTTACTATTGTTGTTTGCTTATTTTTATTGGAAAAAGAATACTCCAAAAACCATTTTATTTGGTCAAATTTGTATGGCGCTCACAATGGTTTATTTGGCTTATATTGTAAACAAAGTGCAAGTATTCATAGTACTACCAATCATCGCGTTGCACCTGTTTTGGTTGATTAAAATTGTAATAAAATATAAAAAGATAAAACTCAATAGTTTTTCATAAATTATTAAATAAAAAAACGCCAAGCTTTCACTTGGCGTTTTTCGTTTATATGTACTATAAATTAATTCGTTAATAATTTATGCGAAGGCGCAAACTTAGTTAAGTTAATACCTTCTACTGCTTTTTTGTATTCTTCAATAGTTGGTGTTCTTCCTAAAATTGTTGATAAGACTACTACTGGAGTTGAAGATAATAAAGACTCTCCTTTTTTCTCAGCAGTATCTTCCACTACTCTTCCTTGAAATAAACGAGTTGAAGTAGCCATAACCGTGTCTCCTTTTGAAGCTTTTTCTTGGTTACCCATACATAAATTACAACCTGGACGTTCTAAGTATAACATATTTTCGTATTCTGTACGAGCTGCAGCTTTTGGAGCATTATCATCAAATTCAAAACCAGAATATCTTTGTAAAACTTCCCAATCACCTTCTGCTTTTAATTCGTCAACAATATTATAGGTTGGTGGCGCTACTACTAAGGGAGCATTAAATTTAACTTCTCCTTTTTGTGCTTCCACATTTTTAAGCATTTGAGCTAAAATTTTCATATCCCCTTTATGTACCATACAAGAACCGATAAATCCTAAATCTACTTTCTTGGTTCCACCATAATAAGATAATGGACGAATGGTATCGTGTGTATATCGTTTCGAAACATCTTTATTGTTTACATCTGGATCAGCAATCATAGGTTCTGCGATTACATCTAAATCTATAACAACTTCTGCGCTATATTTTGCATTTGTATCTGGTCTTAAAGCTGGTTTATCACCTGATTTAATTTCAGCAATTCGTTTATTTGCTTTATTAATTAATCCTTGAAGCACTTTATTATGATTGTCCATTCCTTTATCAATCATAATTTGAATTCTTCCTTTTGCAATTTCTAACGATTCAATTAATGTATCATCTTCAGAAATACAAATAGATGCTTTGGCCTTCATTTCTGCTGTCCAATCCGTAAATGTAAACGCTTGATCAGCCGTTAAAGTTCCTAAATGCACTTCAATAATTCTACCTTGGAATACATTTTCACCACCAAATTGTTGTAGCATTTGTGCTTGAGTAGCGTGAACCACATCACGGAAATCCATATACGTTTTCATAGTACCTTTAAAAGTAACTTTTACAGATTCTGGAATTGGCATTGACGCTTCACCTGTTGCCAAAGCTAAAGCCACAGTACCAGAATCAGCACCAAAAGCAACACCTTTAGACATACGTGTATGCGAATCTCCACCAATAATAATGGCCCATTCATCAATGGTTATATCATTAAGAACTTTATGAATAACGTCTGTCATTGGATGATAAACGCCTTTTGGATCACGAGCCGTTATTAATCCGAAATCGTTCATAAATTGCATTAATTTCGGAATATTTGCTTGTGCTTTTTTATCCCAAACTGACGCAGTATGACAACCCGATTGGTAAGCGCCATCAACAATAGGAGAAATAACGGTCGCAGCCATAGATTCTAACTCTTGAGCTGTCATTAAACCCGTTGTATCTTGTGAACCAACAATATTTACCTCAACACGAACATCTGAACCGGCGTGTAATACTTTTTTAGAAAGCGTACCAACTGCATTTCTATTAAATATTTTTTCAACAGCAGTAAGACCTTGTCCGTCAATTGAGATTTCTTTTGAAGGCGCATATACTAATGGCGCTTCGACACCAAGAGTTTCAGCTGCAAAAGTTTGAATTTTTTTACCAAAAACAATAGCATAAGAACCACCGGCTTTAATAAATTCTAATTTTTGAGGTGTGAAGGCTTTAGAAATATCAATTAATTCTTTATCGCCATTATATAACTTCTTTGCTTTTGTATTGATAGTAAGCACCGTTCCTGTTTCCACAGAATATACGTGATCTAAAACAGGGTCACCACTTTCATTACGAACAACTTCTCCGTTTGAATCCGTCTTTTTAACCCAGTTTTTTAAATCTAAACCAATTCCACCCGTAACATCAACTGTCGTTAAGAAAATTGGAGAAATTCCGTTTGTCCCTGCAACAATTGGCGCAAAATTTACAAAAGGAACATAAGGGCTGGCTTGTTTACCTGTCCAAAGTGCCACATTATTTACACCCGACATACGTGATGAACCTACACCCATTGTGCCTTTTTCTGCAATTAACATTACAGATTTGTCTGGATGTTGAGCTTGTAAGGCTTTAATTTCTTCTTGTGCTTTAGGTGTAATCATACACTTCCCGTGCAATTCTCTATCTGAACGTGAATGGGCTTGATTTCCTGGAGAAAGTAAATCTGTAGAAATATCACCTTCACCTGCTATATAGGTCACAACTTTTATTTCTTCTGCAATTTCAGGAAGTTTCGTAAAAAATTCTGCCTTAGCATAACTTTCTAAAATTTCTGTAGCAATTGCATTTCCATTTTTATACGCTTCTTTTAAACGATCTGTATCTGCATCATATAAATATACTTGCGTTTTTAAAACGTTTGCAGCTTCTTTTGCAATATCTAAATTGTTTCCTAAAGCGATATCAAGCAACACTTTTATAGAAGGCCCACCTTTCATATGAGATAATAACTCAAATGCAAATGCAGGAGTAATTTCATTAACTACAGATTCGCCAAGAATTATTTCTTTTAAGAAATTTGCTTTTTCAACTGCTGCACTTGTAGTACCTGGTAGTGTATTGTAGATAAAAAACGAAAGTGAATCTTGTCTGTTTTCGTTTGTAACATCTTTTATTTGAGAAACGATCGCTTTAACTAAATCAGCACCATCAATTGGTTTTGGATGCAATCCTTGGCTTTTTCGTTCTTCAATTTCTTTGATGTATTCTTTATAAATATTTGTTTCCATATCAAAATTATTATGATAATTTATTAATCTGTTTTAAAACTGATACAAATTTAACCAATTCTTTTTAGATTAAAAAATTTATAATAAAAAACGACAATACCGAAATTATTATTTGTAATTATTCTATTTTAATGAATTTAATTCAAAAATAAAAGAAAAAAAGGGTGATTATTTAGGAATTCTTAATTTAAGTAAATTAAACTACGAAATTCGAAAAAAACGATAGTGTATTTTGTCAAATTAACAAAAAGGCCTGTTGTTAAAATAGTTTTCTAATGATGTCTTCTTCTGAAATTCCTTCGGCATCAGCTTTGTAATTTTTGACAATTCTGTGACGTAAAATTCCGAAAGCAACAGCTTGAATATCTTCAATATCTGGCGAAAATTTTCCATTTATAGCTGCATTAGTTTTTGCTGCTAAAATTAAATTTTGAGACGCACGAGGACCTGCTCCCCAATCTAAATAATTTTTAACAAAATCAGGCGCTAAAGGATTATTTGGTCGGGTTTTTGAAACCAATGTTACAGCATATTCAATTACATTATCTGTAACAGGAATTTTTCTAATTAAATTCTGATAAGAAATAATTTCTTCTGCAGTAAACAATGGATTTATTGTTGTTTTCAAATCTGAAGTTGTCGCTTTCACTACTTGAACTTCTTCTTCAAAAGTTGGATAATCTAAATTTATGGCAAACATAAAACGATCTAATTGCGCTTCTGGCAACGGATAGGTTCCTTCTTGCTCAATAGGGTTTTGAGTTGCTAACACAAAAAACGGCAAATCTAATTTAAAACTTTGCCCTGCAACTGTAACCGATTTTTCTTGCATCGCTTCTAATAAAGCGGCTTGGGTTTTTGGTGGTGTTCTGTTAATTTCATCCGCCAAAATAATATTGGAAAAAATCGGACCTTTTATAAATTTAAAATTTCGCGTTTCATCTAAAATTTCACTTCCTAAAATATCGGAAGGCATTAAATCTGGCGTAAACTGAATGCGCTTAAAATGTAACCCTAAAGCTTCAGAAATAGTATTTACCATCAAGGTTTTTGCTAATCCTGGCACACCAACTAACAAAGCGTGACCACCAGAAAAAACACTCAAAACAATCTGATTGACCACTTCATCTTGACCTACAATAACTTTAGCAATTTCTTGTTTCAATTGCTTTTGTTTGCTTACTAATTTTTCAATTGCTGCTACGTCTGACATCTTTTTGGGTAAAGGGTTTAAGGTAAAAGGTATTTGGTAAACGGTTATTTTTTTAACCAATTATTTTCAAAAGTACACTCTTTATAATCGTTACTTACTTTTATATAGTTTTTCTCGATTTTTTCAGCCATCCATTTTCCAATTTCTTGGAATTGTTTATCCGAAAGTGCTAATTCTTTAATTTTGATATAATCTGTACCGTAATCTGCTTTATGTTCTTCCGTTTTTTTATTTACTTTAAGAATTTTAAAGAATTTAGTTCCTTGTCTTTCTTGGTCTAAAAGAACTTTAGACATTTCACCTTGAACCAAACCATTTATTTGATTATATAAAGCAGGATCTAATTTTGAAATTTCAAAACGAGGTTCTGAAGTACGCGGATTAAGTAAAAGTCCACCGTTATTTTTTGTTTCTTTATCATCTGAAGAAGCTTTGGCAGCATCTTCAAACGTAATTTCTCCCTTTTCAATTTTTTCGCGGATTCCATCAATTTTATCCGAAGCCTCTTTTACAGCTTTAGATGTTACTTTTGGGCTCACTAAAATATGACGCAATTCGATATCTTGACCAATAATTTTTTCTACAAAAATAATATGAAAACCAAACTCTGTTTCAAAAGGTTCTGATATTTCTCCTTCATTTAAACGAAAAGCCACATCTTTAAATTCCTTTACAAACTGTGTTTTTTTATTCATTTTATAATATCCACCGTTTGAGCTGGAACCTGGATCTTCAGAATAAATTACAGCTTTACTGTAGAAACTTCCACCGTTATTAATTACATCGTTTCTAATTTCTTTTAATTTATCTATAGCTTTTTGCTTATCTTCTTTAGAAATTATTGGTTTTACTACAATTTGAGACAATTCAATTTCTGCACCAATAGTTGGAATTTTATCAGCAGGTATTTTAGTAAAAAATTGTTTTACTTCATCAGGAGTTACTGTAATTTCATCAACAATTTTACGCTGCATTTGCGACGTTAATTTGTTTAATTTGATTACCTCGAAAAAATAACTTCTAAAGTCTTCTTCATCTTTTTTCTTATAATATTCAAATAATTTTTCTTTAGAACCAATCTGTTCTACCATAGTATTCATTTGGTTATCCATAAAAGTATTTACTTCTTCATCTGTAACCACAATACTATCCTGAACCGCTTGATGCGCATATAATTTATCTTCTAATTGTTTACCTAACAATTCACAACGTGTGATGTTTGTAATATCTGTACCTTGAGTTTTTAATTCTAAAAGCATTAAATCTATATCAGAATCTAATACAATATAATTTCCTACAACGGCTGCAACACCGTCTACTTTTTGCTTTTTTTGTGCAAAAGTAATTGTTGAAAAAAGTAAGAAAGCAAACGCTAAAAGATTGGTTTTATTTGTGAATTTCGAAATCATTGTTTGTATTGGCATCATTGGTTATTTCTGTTTTTATTATTTTAATTGCTGTTTTACATTTTCAAAAACTGCGGTATTGATATTTATTTTAAATTCTTTTTTCAACTCATCAACCCAAGTAGACTCTAAATACTGTTGGTAATCATTAATTACTTTACTTTTGCAGTCTTCTAGGGCTTTTGTCTCAGCAGGTTTGGTGCTTTTTACATTAACTACAAAACTATAATTTGCATCTTTATACGTGTTGTTTGCACCTACCGTTAGATTTGGAATTTTATCTAAAATATCATAATTTTTTTCAAATAAACCAGATTTCACCATAATGGCTACTTTATCATTTTTATTTAATTTCGATTTGATATATTCAATACTTTTTCCTTTTTGAAGCATTTTTTGAGCGGATTCAATCACGATGGCATCTGTTGACGACAAAATATCTACATCAAATCTTTCTTTCCAATTGTATTTAGATTTATTTAAACTATAGAAATTTTGAAGTCCAATAGTATCTGTTTTTGATTTATCCCAAATTTCTTTTTCCATTAAATCAAATAATAACAAACCATCTCTGTATTCGTCCATAACATTTTTGAAATCAATGAATTCGTTTTCTAAATTATCGGTATAATAACCAATCAATTGCTCGTCTTTCCAAGATTCAAATAATTCAGAAACTAATTTCGTAATTGGCTTAGTCGAAAGTTTGTTTTTTTGTTGCGATTGAATATAGTTAGCAAATGACATTGTAGGCACTTTTTTGTTTTTATCAATAACCAATACATCGTCATTTATTGAAATATCTTCTTTTGGAAGTTCCCACGTTTGACTATAAATGGCATCTGTAACCGTTTTTTCAATATTCTTATATTGCGTTTTGTTTACTTCTTGCTTATATTTTAATTTTAATTTACTAGCCAAAGTATTGGTAATAATTATAGAACGTTCGTCTCTTTTAATTTTATTTTCTAATTCGGATTTTGAATCCGCTAATGATTTTACTGGATGTTTCTCAATTAATTTTACAATATGCCATCCAAAACCAGATTCAAACGGTTGCGAAATATCCCCTTTATTTTCCAATGAAAACGCAGCACTTTCAAAAGCTTCAGAACTTAATTGTCCTGTTCCAAAACGTTGCAAAACACCACCTTTAACTGCAGTAGATTTATCTTCAGAAAATTGGCTTGCTAACACTTCAAAACTTTCGCCTTGTTGAATTTTTTTCGAAATATCTTCAATCGTTTGTTTTGCTTTTAACTTGGCTTCATCAGTGGCATCAGTTGGATTTAAAATCATAATATGAGCCACAGTAACTTCGCCTTTATTGTCTCTTTTATCGGCAACCTTAATTAAATGATATCCAAAACGTGTTCTAATTGGATTAGAAATTTGCCCAACTTCAGTTTTGTATGCTGCAGATTCAAATGGATACACCATTCTAAAAGCAGAGAAATAACCTAAATTACCTTTGTTATCTGCAACCGATGGATCTTGTGAATTAGCCATAGCTACTGATTCAAAACTTTCCCCTTTTTCAATTTGTTTTTTTAACGCAAGTGCTTTATTGTAAAACGCCAAGGTATCTGCACCTTTAATACTTTCGTCAAATGAAAGCAAAATATGCGATGCTTTTACTTCTTTTGTACTTCTGCTATAGGCTTCTTCAATTAATTGATTGGTAACTTTTGAATCATTTAAATACGATTTAGAAAGTTGATTTCTGTATGAACTTAATTCGCTTTGATACTTTGTATTATTTTGCAAGCCTAACTTATACGCCTTATTTACTTTTAATTTATATCCAATAAATAATTCTAAATATTGATTCAAATCTTTTTGCGAATCGTCTTTTACTAAGTCTAAATTTTTAAGATAAATTCTTTTAAATTCATCAATTTTATATTCGTTTGAATCAATCGTAAAAAGCACGTCTTTTGTTGTGTTTTGGGCAATTGAATTAGAGCAAATTGTTAAAAATAGTACTAAAAAAAAGTTTTGAATTTTCATTTTTTAAAATTGGTTTTGTTTGCAACAAGCAAAAATAGGAAATCATTACAATTAAACAACTAATTGAAGATATATTAACTAAATTTTTAGATTTTAAAACCTGAATAAAGTAGTTTTAATTAAAAAAAAATCTCAACTTAAAATTGAGATTTATTTCTTTTATTTTCTATTTTCTCTTGCTATTAATGTGTTTTTCAACAACATTGCAATGGTCATAGGGCCAACTCCACCAGGAACTGGAGTTATAAACGATGCTTTCTTAGAAACATTTTCAAAATCAACATCACCTACAATTTTATATCCTTTTTCGGTGGTTTCATCCGCTACACGAGTAATTCCTACATCAATAACCACTACATCATCTTTTACCATTTCTGCCTTTAAATAATTTGGCACACCAAGTGCTGAAATAATAATATCAGCTTGCGAAGTAATTTGTGTGATATTTTTAGTGTGAGTATGCGTAACTGTTACTGTTGAATTACCAGGAAACCCTTTTCTTCCCATTAAGATACTCATTGGACGACCCACAATATGACTTCTTCCAATAACTACCGTATGTTTTCCTTGCGTTTTAACATTATATCTTTCTAATAATTCTAAAATTCCAAATGGTGTGGCTGGAATAAATGTACTCATATCTAAAGCCATTTTTCCGAAATTTTCAGGATGAAAACCATCTACATCTTTTGATGGATGAATGGCCATAATAACTTCCTGAGTATCAATTTGTGGTGGTAAAGGCAGTTGCACAATAAAACCATCAATATTTGAATCTTCGTTTAATTCAGCAATTTTTTTAAGTAATTCTGTTTCAGAAGTCGTACTTGGCATTTTTATCAAGGTAGATTCAAAACCTACTCTTTCACACGCTTTTACTTTACTTCCTACATACGTTAAACTAGCTCCGTCATTTCCTACAATAATTGCCGCTAAATGTGGAACTTTTTCGCCATTTGCTTTCATTTTTGCTACTTCGGCAGCAATTTCTTCTTTAATATCTTCTGATACCTTTTTTCCGTCTAATAGTTGCATAGTTATTGTTTTATTAGTTGAAAAGTTAAAAGTCTTAAAGTTCTAAAGACTTTCGACTTTTAAACTTTAAGACTTTCGACTTATTTATTTCATTCCAGGCATTGAAGGCATTCCTTTCATTCCGCCCATCATTTGCATTAGTTTTTTTCCGCCGCCACCTTGCATCATTTTCATCATTTTACTCATTTGGTCGAACTGTTTCATTAACTGATTCACTTCTTCTATTTTTCTACCGGCACCCTTCGCAATTCTTGTTTTTCTTTTCACATCAATTATTGCTGGTTTACTTCTTTCTATTGGTGTCATCGATTGTATAATGGCTTCTACGTGTTTAAAAGCGTCATCCTCAATTTCTACATCTTTCAATGCTTTTCCAGCTCCAGGAATCATTCCGACAAGGTCTTTCATACTTCCCATTTTCTTAATTTGTTGTATTTGAGCTAAGAAATCATCGAAACCAAATTCGTTTTTAGCAATTTTTTTCTGAATTTTTCTGGCTTCCTCTTCGTTGTATTGTTCTTGAGCTCTTTCAACCAAAGAAACCACATCACCCATTCCTAAAATTCGTTCCGCCATACGAGAAGGATAGAACACATCAATGGCGTCCATCTTTTCTCCAGTACCGATGAATTTTATAGGTTTATTTACTACCGATTTTATTGAAATAGCCGCTCCACCACGAGTATCACCATCTAATTTTGTAAGAATTACACCATCGAAGTTTAATCTATCATTAAACGCTTTTGCTGTATTAACTGCATCTTGACCCGTCATAGCATCTACAACAAATAACGTTTCGTGAGGCTGAATGGCTTTATGAACGTTTGCAATTTCGTTCATCATTTCTTCATCAACAGCTAAACGACCAGCGGTATCAATAATTACAACATTAAAACCATTTGCTTTTGCGTGCTTAATTGCATTTTCGGAAATAGACACTGCGTTTTTATTATCCGGTTCAGAATAAACATCTACACCTATTTGATCTCCAACAACATGCAACTGGTTAATTGCCGCAGGACGGTAAATGTCACAAGCTACTAAAAGTGGGTTTTTAGATTTCTTTGTTTTTAAAAAATTAGCTAATTTTCCAGAGAAGGTCGTTTTACCAGAACCTTGTAAACCAGACATTAAAATAACGGTTGGGTTTCCAGATAAGTTTACACCTGCAACATCGCCACCCATTAATTCGGTCAATTCATCTTTAACCAATTTTACTAACAATTGACCCGGCTGTAATGTAGTTAATACATTTTCTCCAATAGCTTTATCTTTAACTCTTGTAGTAAAATCTTTAGCAATTTTAAAGTTCACATCGGCATCTAACAATGCACGACGTACTTCTTTTAAAGTATCGGCAACGTTTACATCCGTAATTTTTCCGTGTCCTTTTAATATATGGAATGCTTTATCTAACTTATCGGTAAGATTATCAAACATAATAATTGAGCTTTTTTAATGAAATGCAAATATAAGGTAAAGTTTTAAAAGTCGAAAGTGATAAAGTCGAAAGTTGGAAATTAGAAACAAAAAAACCGTTCAGAAAATTCGGAACGGTTTTTAACTTATGTAAAACATATTATTTTTTAGAACAACATGATTTTTTTTCAGTTGAAGCACAAGACTTTTTGTCACCTTCTTTTTTGTCTGTACAAGAAGATTTTTCAGTTTTTGCTTTTTTCTTTTCTTTTTCTTTTTCTTTGAAGTTAACTACAGAAGCAGAAGAAACCATAAATGCCATTAAGGCAACAATTGACAATACTTTTTTCATAATTTTTATTTTTATTTGTTATACTTATTAACTTATATATTTCAAAAGTAATAATTTATTATTACTTAAAACATAAATTTTTCTTAATTTTTTTCAAAGGTTAAATAATCTGTTCCGCCGTTACCTCCACTAACATCAATCAATTGAATTTTTGTATCTGTTCTGGAAACAATATCCCAGTCATCTGTTAAATCTACAAAATTAGCTGGTGTGGTAAAAGCAATATTAAAATCTAAATCGTTTAATGTGTCATCATTACTATTTGAATCAGTAACCGACCAAGTTCCTGATGTAGTTAATCCGTTTCCTACTGCTGTAAGCACATTATTTGAAGCAAATGTAAAATTATAACCTGTAAAATTAGCAGTTTCATTTACTCCTGAATCCACATAATTTGTAATACGCCAAGTACCTGAAATAACTGTATTAATTACTTGTGTTTGATTTACATTTGTTGGCGCATCATCTTCATCACTACACATAGAAGCTACATTAAGGACGAATAAAAGTGCTAAAACTGAAATTATTTTAATTTTTTTCATAATCAAAGAAATTAACTAATTAATTTTAAAAATCAAATATATATTATTTTTTTAATTTTAATTCGCGAATTTCCAAAAAAACAAGGACAATTATTTTTTCTTTGGTTTATTTTCAAAAATATTAAATAATAAGCCACTCATTAAAGCTCCATATAAAGTACTATTTACAGGACTTGAAGTTATTTTACAAGTTCCTGATGCACACCCAACATAAAAGTAATACAAATACCCTAAAATAGCACCTATAAAAATACCAATAAATGTTAATTTGTATTTTTTAAACATTAGCTTTTTGTTTCACAATAGTAACAATTTCATTTTTAGAAACCACACCCGATTGTCTCCATAACATTTTCCCGTTTTGAAACAACATCATAGTCGGCACTCCTTTTACTTGAAAATGAGCAGCAATTTGTTGGTTTTTATCTACATCAATTTTAATGATATTTACAGCGTCTCCTAACTCTTCTTTTGAATCTATTAAAATTGGAGCTAAAGCTTGGCAAGGACCACACCAAGTAGCAAAAAAATCAATTAAAACGGGTTTATTTCCGTTAATTAATTCGTAAAATTTACTCATCTTCTCTGTTTTTAGTGGGCACATTACAACCTCTTGGGCCACATCCTAAATTAAACACTGCTTGAAACAAAAAGAAAACACCAAATGGAACAAATACCCATTGATTTTCCTCATATGCGGTGTAAAAACAAAATAAAGCAATCGCAATTCGGAAATAGCGCATAAAATGCCAATTGTTAAAGAATATATTTTTCATAGTTTAAAATCTTTAGACAAATGTACTAAAGTTAAAATCACTACTATGTAACAAATATTACAGAACTTAAAACTGAAAATAAATAAAGGGCTGCGGACCTGCAGATGCAGTGGCATAAACCAACCAAAAAACCAATCCTAAAATAATAGCGCGAGTAATTAAAGGCATAGCTTTAAAAACATCTTGAATGGCGATAGTAACTTTTTCGGGAATATAATGCCAAAAATAGCCTAAAAACATCAAAATAAATACATTTTGATAGCCTTGAATTATGGTGAACCACTGATTGAAATCGAAAGTTACATTTCCGATATTCTGAATAATTTGTAATGCAATTGTAAAGTCTTTTGCTCGAAAGAAAATCCAACAAAACGCCACAAAATGAAAGGTTACAAGAATTCCAATAACTTTTAAAAACGGCGTTAAAAAGAATATTTTACGCTTTGACGGCGGATAATATTCTAAAAATATTTTATGAATAGCAAGAGCCATACCGTGTAAAGCACCCCAAATTATAAATCGTAAACTTGCTCCGTGCCATAAACCTCCTAATAGCATAGTTGTCATTAAATTCACGTTGGTGTACATCGTTTTTTCTTTTTCTCTTGAAAATAAAAAAGTAAAAACAAAGACTATAGCTGATGCTACAGCTATTAGTAATGGTATATTACTTGTTTTAGAAAAAGAAACACCCCAAACAATAGCACCTGTAAAAAACAAACTTGGAAATAAAAATCCTGCAAACGTTCCGTACCGATTTCCTCCAACTGAAATATATAAAAAATCCTTTAACCAAGTAGATAACGAAATGTGCCAACGGCGCCAAAAATCTGTAATAGAAGTGGATTTATATGGCGAACGGAAGTTGGTTGGTAATTTGAAACCTAACAATAATGCTACACCAATTGCCATATCCGAATATCCAGAAAAATCGCAATAAATTTGAATCGTATAGCCATAGGAAGCCATTAAATTTTCGAAAGGAGTATAACTATTTGGTAAATCGAAAACACGATCTACGAAGTTTAACGAAATATAATCCGAAATTACCGTCTTCTTAATCAATCCACCAATTATCAATAGAAACGCACGATTGATATCGTCTTGCGTTACATTTAATTTTTGATAAATTTGAGGTAAAAAATCTTTTGCTCTTACAATAGGTCCCGCCACTAATTGTGGAAAAAAGGAAACGAAAAACAAATAATCTACAAAACGTTTAGTAGGTTCGATTTCTTTTCGGTAAACTTCAATAATATAACTTATAGATTGAAAGGTGTAAAATGAAATTCCAACTGGTAAAATCACATCAAAAAACGCAAATTTTTCTCCAGTAACGGTGTTGGTAATGTCTACTAAAAAATTACTGTATTTAAAGTAGCCTAAAAATCCTAAATTTAGAATGATACTGAATGTTAAACATAGTTTTTTATAAAAAACACTTGAAGTACGATGTACTAAATTTCCTAAATTATAATCGACCACTGCCGAACCTAAAAGTAATAAAAAATAAATTCCGCTTGACTTATAATAGAAAAACAGTGAAAATAAAATTACATAAACCATTCGCAAGGTGTCTGCTTTTTTTAGTAAAATGTACCAAAAATAAAACACCAAAAACAAACCTAAAAATAAGCCCGTATTAAAAAGCAATGGCTCTTTTTCATTGTAAACAAACCATTTTTCAATTACTTCAGGAGTAATTTTACCTATATTTTTATAAAACCATTCTTGCAACACAATCTCTTATTTTTCAGATTTATATAATTCGTAGGATTGAATAAACGCATCGAAAAACAATTCGCCTTGTTTATCATAACCCGTATTAGAATAATGCACTTTATCTCTTGCCATTAATCCCATTCTTGAATTCATTATAATATTTTTATTTCCACCAAAAACATCTAATAAATTCCAAACTGCATAGTTTTCAGTAGCTGCCATTTCAATAATTTTTTCGGCATATTTTTCTATGTAAATATTTTGAGATTTTCCGTGCAACACAGAAGGTGGTGGCGTAGTAAGTAAAATCGAAGCTTCTGGACATTTTAATTTAATGCCGTCAATCATTGTTTTTAAGTTACCAAAATAAGTAGGAATATCTTGCTTATCAAAACTTTCGTTTGTTCCCAAAGAAATTACATACAAATCGGCTTCAAGCGCTGGTAATTGTTCGAAAAACAAAGGAAACTTATTAAAATCGCTACTTTTTGCACCATTTACACCAATTGATGAATAGGTAACACCTGCATTTTCATTTTCTAAAATCAAACCATTTAACGCAAATTCAGAATTATTTTCATTTCCAATAATGGTAATTTTATCGATAGGTTTTTCGGAAGTATAGGAATTGTATAATGGTGTGTTTTCTAAAACAATAGGCTCGTAAACATACTTTACAGTTGAAACTGTTTTGTAAGTGGTTACTGTTTTTCCACCAGGAATTTTTAAAATTTTTCCATCTCTAATATTATCAGATGTCAATCCGTTAGCTGCTTTTAATTGTTTTAATGAAATGTTATATTTATCTGCAATTACACCTAAAACTTCACCCGGTTTTACTTTATGAGAACTTATTGCTGGTGTTTTAACAGCTACTTTTTCTTGCGTAGTAAAACTTCTTTTAGCAAATGACACATTAAAAATATTTTCATTTTTAGGCGAAATGACTTTTAATTTTGTGAAATCGAATTGCGAATCTTTTACTAACATATCAATATGAAAGGTTTTATCCTTGGGTTGAAATGATATCCCACTCACGCCAACAGGTTTTGAAGTATCAGCATATAAATTTCGCGAAGCAGAAAATCCGCCAGAGCCAGTAAATTTAATAGGCGAACTATTATTTGTATTTGCTAAACTATATGGAAATGTAAAACCGAAACCAGCATTTCCAAAAATTTGCTGCATACGATATCTAATTTTTCCAGTAAATAAATCCGCTTGTATGTGCGAATCGCCAATGTGAACTATTCGTACTTTTCTATCTTGGTTTTCTTCTAATTGATATAATTTTTCAAAAATAGTTGTTAGTGCTTTTTCGTTAGAAATTACATTATTAAACGCTTCAAAATTAGCCGTATCAATAGCAACTGTAGCACTATCAATTTCTACTTTTACAGAATCAATTTGCGAAAAACCAAGTGTAGTAAAAAATAATATGTATATAAATTTATTCATTTAAAGTATCTTTTGTTACTGGTACCGAATCTAATACCTTTGTTTTGGGTTGGTTTTTTTGCTTAGCTAAAGCACGTAATCGTTTGTACTCAATGTAACCCGTATCTATTTGTTTATAAATAAGTTGCGCAATTTCTTTTGCACCTCTGTGATTAAAGTGTGTATAATCTTTATTGGCTTTTGCTGGTACATTTTCTACCCATTTTACCATAGAGCCATCACCACCCATTAAAGTATATAAATTTACTAAGCCGGCTTCTGATTTTACAGCATAACGTTTTTGAGCCATAATTAAAGGAGCAACTGCAGAATCCGATTTCATTTGCATATCGTACTTTGTAGATTTATCTGCAGTTGTTATAATTAAAATTGCAGCACCTGGAAAACATTGTTTGATATGATTTACAACAGAAGTCATTTTTCTTTCATACCAAGAATAATTTAATGAACCGTAATTTAAAACGTTTGTTCCAAATTGTAGAATAATTAAATCATACCCTAATTTTTGTTGAAATGCATTCATCAAATCTATATTGAATGAACCTAACGGCAAACCAGAGTTACCTCGAGAAGAAAAATTATCAACGTGAATTCCTTTTCCATCATCGAAATTAAATCCGTAAAACGGGATCGAATCGGCATTTATAAAATTTACTTTAACTTTATTTACAGCACTTCCAATTTGTGTGGTATTTAATGTAGCGTTTGGAGAAAGTTTTTTATAAATGGTATCTTTTCCAATAATTTGACGCAACATTCCTTTTTTATTTTTAGAACTTCCATAAAAAAGAGTGGGATTATTTAAAGCTGTTGAAAACCGATTTCTTCCTGCTTTATATTTTACCCAAGTAGGATTTACTGTGTCTTTCGCAAAGAAAACAGCCCCATTAACACCAAATGAACGCATTGGGCTTTTTGTTTTTAAATACGATTGCGATTTCCAATTGGGAGAAAATTCGTGAATAACTGAACCTCTTGAAGCTGCAGATTCTGATGAAATATTTACAAACCCAACACCTTCTCCACCAAAAACACTTTGAAATTGAGTACGCACATCTTGTACAATTAGGTCACCATCTGTCATTGAATCCCCAAAATAAGCAATTCGGGCTTTTCCTTTTTTATTGGTTTCTAATTGATATAATTTTTCAAAAAAGGGAATTAAATATTGATATCCTTTATATTGTTCGAATTTCTCACTGGAAAATTTAATTCCAAGTGGATTTGATACAAATGAAATGGTTTTGTTTGTTAATGTATCTTCTTCGGAAAGATTTCCGGCTTCAGCTACTGCTTCTAACATTAAACTATCCACCACAACATTTTTACTATTTGTTGTTGTATCAGGGAAAAGTTTTTTTGGTAAAAACGATTTAAATCCAATAAAAGATACAATTGCAATTACTACAATTAGCCAGGATTGAAAAAAATATGATTTGTTTTGTTTCACTTTATTATTTATATTTTTATTTTTTAGCTCTGATTTACAGATTATTTTTGAAATTTATTTATATTAATGTTGACTTCGAGTGCCTCAGTCAACACGAGAACTTCTGTCAATACAAAAACTTCTGTCAACACGAGAACTTCAACCAGTATGTTGACTTCGAGAACCTCAGTCAACATTTAAGCTCAGTCAACATTTAACCTCAACCAATAAAACGGTAACTGAGGCTCTCGAAGTTACATCCTCTCAGGAACGCTAATTCCTAATAATCCAAAAGCATTTTTAATTACTTGGCTTACCGAATTTGAAAGTTGTACTCTAAATACTTTTTTGTCTAAATTATCTTCTCCTAAAATCGACACATTTTGATAAAACGAATTGAATTCTTTTACCAAATCGTAAGTATAATTCGCAATTAATGCTGGGCTATGATTTTCAGCAGCACTTTGAATTACTTCAGGAAATAATTGTACTTGTTTTATTAATTCTTTTTCTTTTTCGTGTAATTCCAAAAGTTTTGATTCGGAACTATAATCGAAAGTTGCTTTTCTTAAAATCGATTGAATACGAGCATAAGTGTATTGAATAAAAGGCCCCGTATTTCCATTAAAATCTACTGATTCTTCTGGATTAAACATCATTTGTTTTTTCGGATCTACTTTTAACATATAATATTTTAAAGCACCCAAACCTATGGTTTTATACAAACTTGCTTTTTCTTTTTCAGAATAACCATCTAATTTTCCTAAATCTTCAGAAATTTGTTGTGCTGTTGTAGTCATTTCTGCCATTAAATCGTCTGCATCAACAACAGTTCCTTCACGTGATTTCATTTTTCCAGAAGGTAATTCTACCATTCCGTATGATAAATGGAATAAATTTTCAGCCCATTCGTATCCTAATTTTTTAAGAATTAAGAACAATACTTTAAAATGATAATCTTGCTCATTTCCAACCGTATACACCATTCCTCCAATGTCAGAAAAATCTCTAACACGTTGAATTGCCGTTCCGATATCTTGTGTCATATAAACAGAAGTTCCATCTGAACGCAATACAATTTTTTCGTCTAAGCCATCAGCCGTTAAATCTATCCAAACTGAACCGTCTTCTTTTTTAAAGAAAACACCGCGACTTAAACCTTCTTCCACAACATCTTTTCCTAACAAATAGGTATTACTTTCGTAATAATAACTGTCGAAATCTACTCCCAAATTTGTATACGTTACGGAAAATCCATCGTACACCCACTGGTTCATCGTTTTCCAAAGTTCAATTACTTCTGGTTTCCCATTTTCCCAATCTAAAAGCATTTGTTGCGCTTCTAAAATAAGTGGCGCTTGTTTTTTTGCTTCTTCTTCTGTTTTTCCTTGCGACATCAAAGCAGCAATTTCAACTTTATAAGCTTTATCAAATTTCACATAAAAATTACCAACCAATTTATCGCCTTTTAAACCAGTTGAAGTTGGTGTTTGTCCGTTTCCGAATTTTTGCCAAGCCAACATCGATTTACAAATATGAATACCTCTATCGTTAATAATTTGTGTTTTATATACTTTTTTTCCAGATGCTTTTATAATTTCAGCAACAGAATAACCCAATAAGTTGTTTCTAATATGACCTAAATGCAGGGGCTTGTTTGTATTTGGTGAAGAATATTCTACCATTACTGCTTTTTGTCCTTCCGTAGGCGTTACAAAGCCATACGAATTATCATTTTTTATGCTATTGAAATAAGAAATATAATATTCATCTGATATTACTAAATTTAAAAAACCTGCAACTACATTAAATTTTGATACCTCAGCCACGTTTTCTACTAAATACTCACCTATTTTAGTTCCTATTTCTACAGGATTTCCTTTAATTTGTTTTACCAACGGAAAAACGACCATAGTTATATCGCCTTCAAAATCTTTCTTAGTAGATTGAAATTCAACTTTTTCAATAGAAATTTGAAATAGTTTTTCAACGGCATTTTTTATAGGTTCGAAAAGAATTTCTTGTAATAACATAATCGTATTTTTAATAGCGTGCAAAGATAGAATTTTTAACCAATTGAAAAGTTCATTTGTAACAAAAATGCACAAATTTTGTCTAATGTACAAAATTCATATTCTACGTCGTAATTTCTCTTCCATTTTTTGAGAAATAATTAAGGTAATTTATTTGCACAAAACATTAAAAAAATTATGAGATTAAAACACATTTTCAGCGCCTTATTAGTTGTATTTTCAACTTTAACTTTAGTAGCTCAACAAAACAATCCTGGAATTATTAGAGGGAAAATCATTGATAAAACGTCAAACGAACCTGTTGGATATTCTACCGTTAGCATATTAGAAGGTCAAAAACCTATAGCCGCCATTTCAACTAAAGAAGACGGAAGCTTTGAAATAAAAAATTTAGAATTGAAAAGCTATATTTTAAAAGTCAACTTTATAGGATATAAGGACGCGTCAAGAACGATTACTTTATCGGAAGAAAATAAAGAAATTAACCTTGGAAATATTACTTTAGAATCCAATGCGAATACTATTGAAACCGTATCTATTGTAAAAGAACGCTCCACTATTGAACAAAAAGCAGACAGAAAAGTTGTGACTATTGGTAAAGATTTAATTGCATCTGGAACTACTGCATCGGAAATTTTTAATAACATTCCAACTGTAAGTATTGATCCACAAACCAAGGAATTAAGTTTACGTGGCAATAGCAATGTTAGAGTGTTAATTGACGGGAAACCAACCAATATTGATGCAGGACAATTATTGCAACAAATCCCATCAGCTTCCATAAAACAAGTAGAATTAATAACCAACCCATCTTCTAAATACAATCCAGAAGGAAATAGTGGAATTATTAATATTATTTTAAATAAAAACACGCAAAACGGATTTAACGGAAGTATAACCTCTGGATATACATTTGGAATTACACCAAAAACAAATCAGTCGTTAAATTTGAATTATAAAGTAGGAAAAGTTAATTTTTATACGAATTATGGCTTCAATCACGGAAGAAATAGAAGCTTTGGTTTTGTAGAAGCAGACCGTCCGAATTTAGAAAACAGACAAGATTTCAATTTCGCCAATACCAACACGTCGCATTTGGCAAAAATTGGTATAGATTATTATATTAATGATAATAATACTTTATCGTTTTTCACAAACTGGAATATTGCAGATGGAAAAGGAAATTCAAATACAAATATAAATTATTACAATAATACTACGTTTGCAGACGAACTTCAAACCATTACAAATAATAGCGGAAATATTACACAAACTTATGATTTAAACTACAAACATAACTTCAAGAAAAAAGGTGAATTAATTGAATTTCAAGCAAATTATGCCAAGACTTCAAGTGAAGATATTTCCTATTTTAGAAACAATGGCGTATTAAGATTGAATGACATAGACAGCAAAACGAATTATGCCCAGTTTAATATTGATTATACGAATCCAATAGACGATAACACAAAAATTGAAATGGGTTTTGAAAGTAGAATTCAAGATGGGCAAAACAATTTCTATAATGAATCGCTGGCATTTTATGGTACTAATCCGTTTACTTTTAACAGAAACATTCACGCGATTTATACCAACTACAGTAAATCATTTGGCAAATTTAGTGCCCAAGTTGGCGTTAGAATCGAAGAATATACTTTAGATGCGAAATTTGAAAGAAATGAAAGAAATCCAAATTATTTTGAATCCACTTCGGTTGCAGATGAAATATTTACAGCGTATCCATCAGCTTACTTGTCTTATAAATTAGATGATAATAATACTTTTAATTTAAACTATACCCGAAGAGTAGATCGCCCGAGTATTGGACAAATAAATCCTATTAGAGAATGGACCACACCTTTGTTAGAGTCAAGAGGTAATCCAGCATTGGAACCTCAATTTACCAATTCATTCGAAATTAATCATACTAAAATCTTCAGCTTAGGAAGTGTAACTTCAGCTGTATTTTACCGATTAATTAATGCTGAAATTTCAAGAGTTATTTTTCCAAACCCATTAAACAATATTCAAAATATTATGTCGTTTGATAATTTTGACAACAACAGTCAATTGGGTGCAGAAATTAATGCCAATTTAAAATTAACAAAATGGTGGTCAACCAACGCAAGTGCAGATGTGTATTACAAAACCGTTAGAGGAACTGTTACAAACATCAACACCAATTTACCAGAAAATAAAGAAATAAACGTAACCACTTTTAATACGCGATTAAACAACACATTTACTGCTACAAAAAAATTACGATTTAATTTATTTGGAATGTACAGAAGTCGCGATTTAGGCTTGCAATATTTAAGAACGCCAATGTATCGAGTAGATTTTGGAGCAAATTATACTGTTTTAAGCGGAAAAGGAACCCTTTCTGCAAGAATGAATGATATGTTTAGAACTCAATTTTTTGGATTCAATGGAAACATTCCTTTCCGTCAAGATGGAGAATTTAGATTTGAAAGCCGAACCTTTTATGTAGGCTTAAATTACAATTTTGGAAGCGGTAAAAACAAAGAACTACAACGCAAACAACGTGAGAAAAACGAAACCCAAGGTGGTGGAATGTTTTAATTTTTAGGTATTGGGTGTTGGGCTTAAGGCATTAGCTATTAGGGATTAGGCAAAAATAAAAAAAGCGTTCAGAAACTTCTGAACGCTTTTTTAGTACTAGAAAATTATTTACTTACCAAGCATTCCTGCTTTTAAATCGTCATCTGCAGGTTTATTTCCTAACCAAATTCCGAATAAAGCTTTTTTGAAATCTAAACCGTCAATAGTTCCTTTTTTGGTTCCGTTTTTGTAAACTGAAACGCCTTCATTAGGAACATAAACTATAATAAAAACATCTTTTTTGTTGATTACATCTTTAAAAAAACCTTTGAATTTATCAATTTTTGCTTTTAAAGGTGCTGTTTTTTTACCTGTTGAATTCTCAAAGCCTTCATTGATTGCAGTAATCATTTTTTCAGAAGAAATTAATCCTGAAACGATATTCAATTTAATTGCCATAGCTTCATTAGCTGCAGAAATCGCATTTCCATCTGTAGATTTTTTAGTAACGTACAATGAACCAACATACATGTCCATGAACATTTTTTCTCTTGTTCCGGCACCGTTTAAAGTAAGATTTTGACCTTCTACAGAAAGTTTAGCATCAACTTTAACGTCGCCAATTGTTTTTTGTGCTGAAGCGAAAACCGCTGTTAAAGCAATAAATAATGTGAAAATTTGTTTTTTCATAATAGTTAATTTTAATTTTTGATGTCGCTAAGTTACACTTAATTTTTATTTCTTCCTACTAATTTATTCTTTTTTAGTAGTTTTCAATTGGAATATGAATGCATTTAATTCGAATCCTAATAAAATTAAAATGCAGTTTAACCATACGTAAAACATCATTACCAGAAGTGTTCCAATAGATCCATACAACTCGTTATATCTGGCAAATTTTTCTACATAAATTCCAAATAAATAAGAAGTTAAAACAAATAAAACGGTTGTCATTACAGAACCATAACTTATAAAAGAAATTTGTTTGGTCTCTTTTGTACCAAATTTATAGAGTGTAGATGTGATAATCAAAATCATAAGTATCACAAATAAATATCTTGTGGATTCAATCAATGGTATTTTAGAAATGTAGCCACTTTGTGATTCAATTTGATGAATCAATACGGCCACAAAAATTAATATCGCGACCGTTAACAATAATAAAAATGCAATTACTATTGATAGTGCAATCGCAATAAGATATTGACTAAAGTAGCCTCGTTTTACGCTAATGTTTTTAGACATTTCAAATCCATCAAGCAAGGCATTAATTCCATTTGACATTAAAAAAATAGATAATAAAAACCCAGAAGATAACAATCCTTTGTAGCTATTATTTAAAATATCCTTTAAAATAGTTTCAATGGCATCATACGTATTAGGAGGAACACTTTGAGATACAAATACTAAAAAATCGTTTTGAAAGTTATCTAAAGGTATAAAAGGAATTAAGTTTAATAAAAATAAGGCAAACGGAAAAAGTGCCATAAAAAAACTAAAAGCAATAGCACTTGCTCGATGGGTAACTCCGCCTGAAATAATTCCGAAGACATATAATTTTATTACATCATACAACGAAGTTCCTTTTAAACTTGGAAAGTGAATTTGCTGTAGCAGTAAAATTATTTGTTTTACTATTGGTTTAGATTTTATGGTTTCTTTATTGATATTCATAAATTGTGATGCAATTTGGGATTCACGGATTAGAAAAATTCATTAAATCTATACTATCGAAATTGTATTTTATAGTGCTTTTAAACTCAAATCCATATTATGAACAGAATGCGTTAAAGCGCCAGACGAAATGTAATTAACACCACATAAAGCATATTCTCTGATTGTTTTTTCATTAATATTTCCAGACGATTCTGTTAAACATTGATTTCCGATAATGTGAACTGCTTTTTTTGTCGTTTCAAAATCAAAGTTATCTAACAAAATTCGATACACACCACCCGCTTTTAAAATTTCTTCAACTTCTTTAATACTTCTAGCTTCTACGATAATTTTTAAATCTTTATTATGTTCTTGTAAATATTGTTTGGTTTTCGCAATTGAAGCTGTAATTCCGCCAGCAAAATCGTTATGATTGTCTTTTAGCATAATCATATCGTATAATGCAAATCGATGATTTTCACCACCTCCAATTTTTACTGCCCATTTTTCACAAGCTCTAAAATTAGGTGTTGTTTTTCGAGTATCTAAAATTTTCGCACCAGTTCCTTCAATTAATTTGACGTAACTTTTAGTTTTTGTAGCTATAGCACTCATTCGTTGCATACTATTTAAAACCAAACGTTCCGCTTTTAGTATGGATTGAGAACTTCCATGAACGTGAAAAACGATATCGCCATATTTTACTTCTGCCCCATCTTGTATAAAAGTTTCTACTTTCAGGTTAGCATCTACAAAGTCGAAGACCATTTTGGCAAATTCTACACCAGCAATAACTCCACTATCTTTTACTAAAAGTTTAGCACTTCCTTGCACTGAAGCTGGAATACAAGCTAATGAACTGTGATCACCATCGCCAACATCTTCTCTTATAGCATTGGAAATAATTAAATTTAATTCGGTTTGAAATTGTTGTTCTGTAATCATGTTTTTTAAACTCTATCTGGAATGTATATTTACAAATTTAAGTTATATTTTAGTATTTTTGAATACAGATTAAAGAAATTAATTAAATTTTTAAAAATCTAAAATTGATTCATGAAATTGAAATTTGTTTATCATATTTGTAACAAAATCTAATACATCACTACTTATACTATATGATATCGGAAACGGAAGATAATTTTGTAAAACAACTTAAGGCAAATCAGAATATTGTCCACAAAATTTGTAGACTTTATACTTCTGATCAAGATGCGCATAATGATTTGTTTCAAGAAATTACCATTCAGTTATGGAAGGCGTTTCCGAAATTTAGGGGGGAATCGAAATTTACTACTTGGGCCTATCGTGTAGGACTAAATACTGCAATTACTTTATATCGAAAAAAGAAAAGAAGTATTGAAACTACGCCTTTTGACTCAGAATTTCATCGTATCAGTACAGATGAATATAATTTTGAAGAAGAAGAACAATTAAAACTAATGTATAAAGCCATTGCGGAGTTAAATGACATTGACAAAGCTTTGATGTTTTTATATTTAGAAGACAAAGATTACACTGAAATATCAGAAACACTGGGGATTAGCGAAGTGAATGCACGTGTGAAAATGAACAGAATTAAAGGGAAACTTAAAAAAACATTAAATCCGTAACTTATGGATGAATTAGAATTATTAAAAAAAGATTGGAAGAATAACGATGGGCAATTTAAACAAGTTTCAGAAAATGAAATTTACGGAATGTTGCACAAAAGTTCGTCTTCTATTGTAAAATGGATTTTTATTATTAGTATTTTAGAAATTATTTTGTGGACAAGTTTAGGCTTTTTAACAAATAACGACACCTATTGGAAAATGCTAAATAAGTATCATTTAAAAACATTTATGGTAATTATTTCTATAATTAATTATGCAGTAATTATATATTTTATATACAGATTTTATACCAATTATAAAAAAATAAATGCAATTGATTCAGTAAATCATTTACTTAAAAACATTATAGATTCCAGAAAAACTGTGAAACAATATGTATCATATAATTTATTAATGATAGGTTTTATATTAATTGTTGCTTTTGTTGCTCAAACAATTTATGAGCCAAAACTTCAAGAAATTATAAATCGTTTTGGAGAAAATTCAAGGAAAGGTTATGTTTTAGTTTTTGGGATTTATTTTATTTTTATTTTAGTCTTTACATTCATAATTTGGATTTTCTACCGATTGATTTATGGATTTTTTATGAAAAGATTAAAGCGAAATTATAATGAACTACAAAAAATAGAGTATTAAAAAAAGTCCTGATAAAATTTTATCAGGACTTTTTTTAATATTTCCATTGACGTTCTATATCTAATATAGAAGCTTCTTCTATATCTTCTTGAGGAATCACTTTTAAAAACGAAGCGTGTTGTTCAATCGCATATTCTATTTGTTCAACGATTTTTTCAATAGAATCGTTCTCGTAGTCTATATCTAATGGCGGTTTAATTTCCATTGATTGCAAAATTCCTTTTTTCTTTACAAACAATCCTTTTCTATCGAATGATCTTCTAAACCCATCAATTACTATTGGTACAACAATTGGTTTATGTTGCTTTATAATATGTGCTGTTCCTTTTCGTACTGGTTTAAAAGAACGAGTAGTTCCTTGCGGAAATGTAATTACCCAACCATCTTCTAATGCTATTTTAATATTTTCAGTATCATTCGGATTCACATCTCTTTGCACATCTTTACCTTCGGCACGCCAAGTTCGTTCTACAGTAATAGCACCAACATAAGCTAAAATTCTTGGCAATAAACCTTCTTGCATTGTTTCTTTAGCTGCAACGTAATAAATATTTAATTTCGGCTGCCACAAGTAAAATACATTTTTAATATTATTTTCCCGTCCTTTTAAAGCTGCGTTAAATACATGAAACATAGCGGTTACATCTGCAAAATAAGTTTGATGATTGGAAATAAAAAGCACGTTTCTATCTGGTAAATTTCGAATAATATCCGAGCCATCAATTTGTAAATTATTAAAACTTCTGTATCTACTATGAGTTAATGCACCAAAAATACGGATTAACCATTTTTTGATGAATAATATATGTCCAAACGGATTTCTTTTGAATAATCCCATACGAATTGCGTTTTAAAAACGATGCAAATTTAGTAATTTTATACTACTTCATTGCGTTTTTAATTAACTCTTTTAACTCGCTGAGCATCATTGCGGTAGCGCCCCAAATTAAGAAATTTTCGACTTCAAAAGCAGGTACATCAATATTTACAGCATAAGAAGTAGTCATTTTGGTTTGCACAATAGTTTTATCATTTAGCAATTGATGAATTGGGAATTCTAATACGCGCTGCACTTCATCTGGATTCGGAATAAATTGTAAATTTTGCTTTGAAAAACCTAAATATGGTGTAACTAAAAAATTACTTGGCGGAATATAAATCTCACTACATTGTCTAATAATTTCAACTTTATTCATTGGAATTCCTACTTCTTCTTCAGTTTCTCTTAGCGCTGTAATTGCTAAAGTTTCATCTTCCAATTCTTCCTTTCCGCCTGGAAAACTAATTTGGGAAGAATGCACTCCAGGATAGGTATTTCGTACAATTAAAGCCAAATGTGCCATTTCATTTTTAGGATACACCAACATTAAAACGGCTGCATTTTTAGGTTCAATTTCAGAATAGGATTTGTCCTTAAGATAAGATATTCGTTCCAAAGGCGCCATTTTTATGTGCGCATCTGTGGCTAACAACTTTTCTTTCTTTAAATTTGCGATATTATTTATAAAGTGAGTGAATTCCATTTTTAGATTTCTAATTTATAAAGTTACAAAAAATTATTACAAAAATGTATAGTAAAGCAGACGCGCAATTAATAAAGAAAGAATTTTGGAGCACTTTTGGAAACGAATATCCGAGAAAATGGTTGTTGTATAACACTAAAATTAAAGACGTTACGTTTAAATTTAATGTGGATAATAAAAAAGCATATGTTATGTTGGATATTGAACCCAAAGATGAAACTAAACGAAAAATCTATTTTGAGAAAGTCGAATCGTTAAAAGAAATTTTGATGAATGATTTTTTATCTGATGTGATCTTCGACAGAGACCATTATTTAGAAAGTGGTAAAGTTATCAGTCGGGTTTGGGTGGAACTTTCAGATGTGAGTTTGAACCGAAAAACAGATTGGGAAACCATATTCAATTTTTTCTATGATAAAATGGATGCTTTTGAACGATTTTTTTATGAATATGAAGAATATATAAAAGATTTAGAAGTGAATACTTAATTGGATTTTAGATAATAGACTAAAAATAAATTAAATAAAAAAAGTCCTGATTTCTCAGGGCTTTTTTACACAAACTAATTTATTATTAAAAACAATATTTATTTTCTGCGATGACTTTAGCAGCAATTTGCTCACGTAATTTCACTACGTTTGGCATATTTACATATTTTGTATAACGACGTAATCCCATTAACATCATACGTTGCTCATCGCCTTCTGCAAAAGAAACGATTCCTTCTTTTCCTTTTTGAGTAACAATATCAACCGCATTATATAAGTACAATTGAGTCATAGCAAGTTGGTCACTTACTTTATCAGTACCTAATTTTTTTGCCATTTTTTCAGTTCTCAAAACGGCACTTTCTGCCATATAAATTTCAATTAACATATCGGCTGCAGCCATTAAAAGTTGTTGATGATCTTCCAATTCAGCTCCAAATTTTTGAACAGCTGCACCAGCCACCATTAAAAATGCTTTTTTCAATTTAGCAATCATTTCTTTTTCTTCTGCTAAAAATTCTGAATAATCAGGCACATCAAAAGATGGAATCCCCATTAACTCTTCGGCAACAGCCATAGCTGGACCTATTAAATCAACGTGACCTTTCATTGCTTTTTTAACCAACATTCCTACAGAAAGCATACGATTAATTTCGTTTGTCCCTTCATAAATACGAGCAATACGGGCATCTCTCCAAGCCGATTCCATTGGAGTATCTTCTGAAAATCCCATTCCTCCAAAAATTTGAATTCCTTCATCAGTACAATGTTGTACATCTTCAGAAACGGCAACTTTTAAAATAGAACATTCAATGGCATATTCTTCAACTCCTTTTAATTCTGCTTCTTGTTGAGAATTTCCATCAGCTTCTCTTGCTTCAATTCTATTTTGAATATCACCAGCAGCTCTGTAAGTAGCACTTTCATCTACATAACAATTTGTAGTAATTTCAGCAATTTTTGCTTGAATGGCACCAAAACTTGATATTGGTGTATTAAACTGAATTCTTTCGTTTGCGTAATTTACTGCTCCAGAAATAGTTCTTCTTTGTGCTTCTAAACAAGCGGCTGCTAATTTAATTCGCCCAACATTTAAAGCATTCATTGCTATTTTGAAACCTTCACCTCTTCCTGCTAACATATTTTCAACAGGTACTTTAGTTTCATTAAAGAAAACTTGTCTTGTTGAACTCGCACGAATTCCTAATTTATGTTCTTCTTCACCTAAAGTGATTCCGTTTGTATTTTCTCTATCATATTCTACAATAAATCCTGTAATGTTTTTATCATCTTCGATACGAGCAAAAACAATCATTACATTACAAAATCCAGCATTTGAAATCCACATTTTTTGACCTGAGATTAAATAATGTGTTCCATCAGCAGATAAAACCGCTTTCGTTTTTCCAGAATTCGCATCCGAACCTGCGCCTGGTTCTGTCAAACAATATGAACCAAACCATTCGCCAGAAGCTAATTTTGGTACATATTTTTGTTTTTGTTCTTCAGTTCCGTATAGCGTAATTGGCATCGTACCAATTCCTGTATGTGCACCAAAAGCGGTTGAAAACGAACCTGTTGCTCCTGAAATATAATCGCAGACTAAAGCTGTATTTACAAATCCCATTCCTAATCCACCATATGCTTCTGGAACAGCAACGCCTAAAAATCCTAATGCACCCGCATTTCGCATACATTGTTCGGTATATGCGTAATCTTTTTTCTCAAATTTATCTTTGTGTGCCCAAAGTTCTTTATCTACGAATTCTTTAACAGAATCGCGCATCATAAGTTGTTCTTCGTTAAAATCTTCTGGTGTGAAAACATTTTCGCACTTTGTTTCTTTTACTAAAAACTGACCACCTCTTGTGATATCTTCCATTTTATATTATTTTAAAGTTTTTATTTTGGAACACAGATTGAAGAAATTAAAAAAATTTTAAAAATTTCTCAAATTAGTGTTCCTCTAATTATTTTACATCAATTCGAAAATCCCAGCAGTTCCTTGTCCTGTTCCTACACACATCGAAACAATTCCGTATTTAGATTTTCTTTGTTTCATTTCTTCAAATAATTGTACCGATAATTTTGCACCTGTACAACCAAGTGGATGACCTAAAGCAATTGCTCCCCCGTTTACGTTAATAATATCCGGATTTAAAGCTAATTCGCGAGTTACGGCTAACGCCTGAGAAGCAAATGCTTCATTCAATTCAATTAAATCGATATCATTTAATGTCAATCCAGCTTGAGATAACGCTTTTGGAATGGCCTTTACCGGTCCGATACCCATAATTCTTGGTTCTACACCTGCAGAAGCAAAGTTGACTAAACGAGCAATTGGTTCTAAATTTAATTCTTTTACCATTTCTTCGCTCATCACTAAAACGAATGCGGCACCATCACTCATTTGAGAGGAATTTCCTGCAGTCACTGAACCGTCAGCTGCAAAAACAGGTTTTAAATTGGCTAAGGCTTCAACCGAAGTTCCTAATCTTGGACCTTCATCTTTTGAAACGACATACGATTTGGTTTCTTTTTTGCCATTTTCGTTTACAAATGTTTGTTCAATATTTATAGGTACAATTTGACTATCGAATTTACCTTCAGCTTGCGCTTTTAAGGCCTTCATATGTGATTCATAAGCAAATTTATCCTGATCTTCTCTTGAAATATTGAATTGTTTTGCCACAGCTTCGGCTGTTAAACCCATTCCCCAATAATAATCTTCGTTTCCTGCTGCTGCAACTTTATAATCTGGAGTTGGTTTGTAGCCACCCATTGGAATATAACTCATACTTTCCGCTCCACCAGCAATAATACAATGCGCCATTCCTGATTGAATTTTTGCTGTTGCCATTCCGATGGTTTCTAATCCAGATGCGCAATATCTATTGACTGTCACACCAGGAACATCTGTTACTTTTAATCCCATTAAGGAAATTAAACGTCCTATATTTAAACCTTGTTCTGCTTCAGGCATAGCATTTCCAACCATCACATCATCAATTCTTGTTTTATCGAAATTTGGCAATTGAGCCATCATATGTTCGATAGTTTCTGCCGCTAATTCATCTGGTCGTTTAAATCGAAATAAACCTTTTGGCGCTTTTCCTACTGCAGTTCTGTAAGCTGATACTATATAAGCTGTTTTCATATTTTTAACTTTTTTTTAAAAACACAGATTGAAGAAATCAAAAAAATTAAAAAAATTTATCGAATTTTTATAATCTGTGTTTCGAAATTAATTTCTCAACGGTTTCCCCTTAGTTAACATAAACTGAATACGTTCTAATGTTTTTCTTTCCGTGCAAAGCGATAAAAAAGCTTCACGTTCTAAATCCAATAAATACTGTTCGGAAACTAAATTTGGTTCAGATAAATCGCCACCTGCCATAACATAAGCCAATTTATTTGCTATTTTTTGGTCGTGCTCTGAAATGAATTGTCCTGCAACCATTTGATCAGTCCCTACTAAAAACATACCTAATGCTTGTTTTCCTAAAACTTTTATATCATTTCTTCTTACAGGTTGTGTATATCCTTGATTTGCCATTTGTAAAGCGACTTGTTTTGCCGTAGCAATTTGTCTGTCTTTATTTACGACAACAATATCTCTACCTTTTTGAAGTACACCGATATCGAAAGCTTCATATGCTGATGTTGCCACTTTCGCCATACCAACAGTTAAGAAATATTCTTGCAATACGTTTAATTCCACATCATTTTTTCTAAATAAATCTGATGCACGAAGCGCCATTTCTTTAGATCCACCACCACCAGGAATTACACCAACTCCAAATTCTACTAATCCAATATACGTTTCGGCAGCAGCAACTGCTCTATCTGAATGCATAGTTAATTCGCAACCACCACCAAGAGTCATTCCGTGTGGTGCAGCAATTACTGGAATAGATGAATAACGACAGCGCATCATCGTGTCTTGAAACATTTTGATAGCCATATTTAATTCGTCATATTCTTGCTCAACAGCCAACATAAAAATCATAGCTAAATTTGCCCCAACAGAAAAATTCGTTCCTTGGTTTCCAATAACTAATCCTTCATAACCTTTTTCAGCCATATCAATGGCTTTGTTTATTCCTTGTAAAACTCCAGCTCCGATAGAATTCATTTTAGAAGTAAATTCTAAATTGATAATTCCATCACCTAAATCGGTGATAATACTTTCACTGTTATTCCAAACTTTTTTGCTTTCACGAATGTTATTTAAAATAATAAAAGCATCTTGTCCTGGAATTTTCTCTGTTTGTTTTTTATCTATATTGTAGAAATAAGTTGCTCCTTCTTTTACAGAGTAGAAAGTCGTATTTCCAGATGCTATCATTTCTGTTACCCAACTTGCAGGTTGAAAGCCTTCCGCTTGCATCATTTCAATTCCTTTTTGAACACCGATAGCATCCCAAATTTCAAACGGTCCGTTTTCCCATCCAAAACCCGCTTTCATCGCATCGTCAATTTTATAAAAAGCATCTGTGATTTCTGGAATTCTGTTCGAACAATACGTAAACATTGAAGCAAAGTTTTTACGATAAAATTCACCCGCTTTATCTTTTCCTGTGATTAATACTTTAAATCTATCAATCGGTTTATCGATAGTTTTTGTTAATTCCAAAGTTGAGAATGATGATTTTTTAGCGGCACGATATTCTAATGTATTTAAATCTAAAGAAAGAATTTCTTTCCCTTCTTTTTTATAGAATCCTTGATTGGTTTTACTTCCCAACCATTTATTTTCCATCATCTTATTGATAAAATCTGGCAATTTAAATAATTCTAAAACTTCATCTTTCTTACAATTTTCGTAAATTCCGTTCGCCACGTGAACTAAAGTATCTAAACCAACAACATCAACAGTGCGGAAAGTTGCCGATTTAGGTCGACCAATAACTGGACCCGTTAATTTATCAACTTCTTCAATCGTTAAACCCAATTCTTTCACTTGATGAAACAAGCTCATTATACCGAAGATTCCAATTCTATTTCCAATAAATGCTGGAGTATCTTTGGCAACTACAGAAGTTTTTCCTAAGAATTTTTCTCCATAACCGTTTAAGAAATCTAATACTTCCGTTGAAGTTTGTGGTCCTGGAATAATTTCGAATAATTTTAAGTAACGTGCTGGATTAAAAAAGTGCGTTCCACAGAAGTGTTTTTGAAAATCTTCAGTTCTACCTTCACTCATAAAGTGAATTGGAATTCCAGATGTGTTGGACGTGATTAAAGTCCCAGGTTTTCTATATTTTTCAATTTGTTCAAAAACTGATTTCTTTATATCCAAACGTTCTACAACCACTTCAATAATCCAATCACAAGAAGCAATTTTAGCCATATCATCGGTTGTATTTCCAGTACTTATTCTACTGGCAAAACTTTGATGATATATTGGTGATGGTTTCGACTTTAAAGCTGTTGCTAAATGGTCGTTAACCAATCTGTTTCTTACTAACTTACTCTCAAGAGTCAACCCTTTTTTAATTTCTGATTCAGTTAATTCATTTGGAGCAATATCCAACAGAATTACTTCTACTCCTATATTTGCAAAATGGCAGGCAATTCCACTACCCATAATTCCAGATCCAATAACTGCAACCTTTTTAATATTTCGTTTCATTTATATGTATTTAATTTTGGAGACTTTTATATTGTGTAAAGTATATACATTATTTTAGTTTAATGTTTTTATCAAAAATTTCTTTTTCAAGAATTTGTTCATTTATGATTTCAGCAACTTGCATAAAATTAGTTAGTTGTTCTTCGGTAATTTTAGATTTAATTACTTCATTAAATTGCAGAACAGTTTGTTTAGATAATTCTCTTTTTTGTTTTCCCTCATCTGTTAAAAATATCAAAACACCTCTACCATCAGCAGGATTTTTCTTTCGAACAATCAAACCTCTTTGTTCCATAGATTTTAATGTTCTGGTTAAACTTGTAGCTTCCATACCCATTCTCGGTGCCAAAGCAGTTGAAGGAATTCCTTTATCTTTATCAATGCTTAACAAAGCAAAACCCGTAGCCATTGTAGCGCCATACTTTGCTGCTTCTTCATTATACATTTTAGAAACCGTCTGCCAGGTAAACCTTAAAATATAATCAATTGTTTTATCTTGCATATAATATTTTTTTCAAATATAAAAAAAAATACTATGCACGCATAGTATTTATATAAAATTTTTCATTTTTAATTCACGCTTATGTAAATTTACAAATAAAAAGAAATGAAAAATCTTTTTTGATACTAATAAATTGTTAAATCTTACTTGTTCGAATAGGGCTTTAAATAATAGTAATAAGAACAAATTATTTAAGTTGAATTGAGCACCAAATTGGAATATGATCAGAAATCTTTCTCGCTTCCTTAACAGACTTAAATAAAGTATAAAAAGGCACAATCCCACTTTTTAAAACTTTAACTTTATTTACTTTGTAGAAAATATTATCATACTCAGAAGCTAAACAATCATTATTAATGCATTTCTGACGTAAACTTGTCTTTTGATTTTTAAAAACACTAAGAAAACCAATTTTTTTAATCGGAAAAAATACAGAATGACTTTGCGGACAATTAAAGTCACCCAAAAAAATTAAATTAAGTTTTGGATATAAATTAGGAAAAAATTTAAAATACTTAATTTCACTGGCAGGATTTTTCTTTTTTGGAACAGCGTGAAATGATACGATTGTAAATGATTTCCCCTTATATAGAAAGGTTCCCATATAAGGTTCTCTATCAATTTCTTTTTGATAGTGTTGATCAAGCCAACAATTACCAGTTTTTTTTACTATTGAAGGTTTCCAAATAATAGCATAACGCTCGCGACTTGATGGATTAGAACTCGTAGTAGGATTACTTATTACATATTCCCATTTTGCACCTTTCCTATTTAATATAGAAACTAATCTACTAACAGCTAATGAACCACCATAACCAGCAACAACTTCCTGAATAGCTATTATATCATATGATTTAATGGAATTAGCCATTATGTTCAATTCACTATCAGATTTTGATTTACCTAAGTTCATAATATTCCAACTACAAACCGAAACTTGAGAGAACGAAGCACAAGTAACAAATAAAAAGTAAAAAAGATATTTTAATGATGACATATTCAAATATTTAATTGAACACTAAATATAAAAAAAAGTCAACATAAATCTCACTTATTTTTTTTATTTATTGCGTTCCCTTTCAGGTCGTGTGTTCCGTTATATCTTTTTTGTTGTTATTTTTTAAAAAAAAGGATGCCACTTCACCCACTAACGCTTTGGTTTTCATAAGATATATTTTGAGAACACGTCGTACATATAACAAAAAAACCTTCAAGTAAAACTTGAAGGCTTTAATAAA
>NZ_JBIKJY010000023.1:0-39887 GCF_044360715.1 Flavobacterium sp. | reverse complement strand
AAAACAGCATTCGGTTATTTAAGAACCTTACTCTCAAAACCGGTTAATGCTTCGGGTAAATTACCAGCTATCCTTTTTATTCAAGGAAATATGTGCGAATCGGTGATTGAAGTACCAGAAAAAGACCCTTATGAACAATTTTGCAACGAAATGACATTGAAAGGTTATGCCGTTATGCGGATTGACAAACCAGGATCAGGTGATAGCGAGGGAAAGTTTACTACTTGCGATCAAATGACTTTTAATCAAGAACTTGAGCAATTTCAAACAGGTTTAGAATCTTTAATGAAAAACAAAACCATCGATTCCAAAAAAATCTACCTCTTTGGACACAGTATGGGCGGTATGATTACACCAATACTTGCAAGTACTAATCCTACTGTTAAAGGGGCAATGGTTTATGGCACATTATCTACTAATTTTGGAAGCTATTATCCCGAAATTATAAACAGAAGTTTGTTGCAATCGGGCAATAGTCCAGAAGTAGCTTTAGAATATAAAAATTACACTAAAGAAGTGATTACAGCAATTTTTGACGAGAATAAAACACCACAGCAAATCATTAAAGATAAACCAGAATATGATCCCGTGCTACAACAAGTTTTTGGCTGGAATGAAAAAGACAACACCATTATTTATAGGTCATTAGCTTTTAATAGAGAATTGAATAAGATAGACCCTAAAAAGTACTGGGAAAAAGTAACCTGCCCAATCCTTACCATATATGGAACTTCCGATTTTGAGGCGATTGATAAAGAGTATGCAACCGCAATGCTTGGTTGGACAAACGCAAAAAATGCCAAGCAATCTAAGGCAATTATTTTAGAAAATACCGATCATGCATTTGCCTTAGTAGGTTCTATGGAGGAAGGGATTAAGCTTAAGCATTCAGGCAACTATGCCCAAATTATGCAAGATAAATTTAACCCATTAGTAGTGACTAAAACTGCTGAATGGTTGGCATCATTTTAAATTAAAATTTAATTCTAAATAAATCAATAATCTTTAAATTCAAATTATGAAAAAATCATTTTTAACACTCGCATTACTTTGTGCAACAATAACAACATCAGTTGCACAAGAGATTGCTCCATCAAAAAATAAGTTTGGAGCTATTTTATCTACTAATATTTTTGGTTTCAATGATGATCTTAATAATGTTGCCGTAGGTGGCGGTTTTTTTTACAGCAGAAAAATTACCAATAGGCTATCTATCTATGCCGAGATGGATGGTTCAAGCCGTAATTATGGTGATGTAGCAATAAGTCCAGGCTTAAGCGGAGAATTTACAACTGGCAATCTTGCCGTCTATATTGGCCCAATGTTTGACATTGGAAAGAAGTCGAATTTAAGTTCTGGTTTAGCGCAAAACTATTTATTTAGCTCTGAACTTAAGACTACAACGGGTTCCAAAGACGTAAGTAGTGAAACAACAAATTATTCTTCTCTGTTCTTTGATTTTAGACACCAAATAAGTAATAAAATCAGTTTAGGAACAAGATATGAATGGGGATTAAATTCAATATTTAAATCTATAGATAGAAAAGTGTCTACTATTTCATTTACTGCTATCATTCATTTTGGAGGGAATAGAAATCAAGAAAATGGGAAGTAAACTTCCTGCAAATTGACATAAAGTTCAACCCTTCAATTTCAAAATAGTGATATACTAATTCATCGCATTATAGTTACAACTGTCGTCAACAAGAGAAGCAAAAAGCCTTTACAGCAATGTAAGGGCTTTTTTATTTATAATTAACATTTGTCGTTTAGGACATCTTTCTTGAATGTGTCTATTTGTTTTTTCATTTCTTTAATCTCCTTCATCTTCTGTTCAAGAGAATGTAATTTTTCATCGAGAATACTTAATTTTTCTTCTTTGCTAAATCTATTTTTGTACCAAGCATCTATGAGTTGCCCAATTTCTCTTATTGTGAAACCAATTGACTTAGCATCGCTAATGAATTCTAATTTTTCAATTGTTTCTTCATCATAGTGAAAATAATTGTTTGTTTTGATAGACTCATCGCGCTTTCCTTCAATCAATCCTGACTTCTCATAGAAGCGAATCGTGTGGGCAGAAATCCCTGTTTTCTTAGCTATTTCATTTATTAACATAATGCAAATATAAAAAATATTAAAAAAATAACAACTATAGACTATACTCTAATGTTGTAGGTTTGATTTTATACTACTAAGTTTGCACTAAATTAAAACATAATCATATGAAAAAGACAATTTTAATTACAGGATCTTCAAGTGGAATTGGGAAATCAACCGTTATTGAATTTGCAAAAAATGGATGGAATGTAATTGCTACGCAAAGAAATCCTGAAAAGGAATCTGACTTTAAGACCTTTAATAATGTCAAACTTTATCCTTTAGATGTTACGAACCTTGATAGTATCAGTAAAGTATTTCAAAAAGTAAAAGAAGAATTTGGGACTATTGATGTTGTTGTAAACAATGCGGGGTATGGAGTGGATGGCGCTTTTGAAGCAATGTCTGATGAAGTAATTGAAAACCAATTCAACACAAATGTATTTGGATTAATGCGAGTGACAAGAGAGGCAATAAAGGCGATGCGTCCCTCTGGTGGCGGAACAATTATTCAAATTTCAAGTATGGGTGGAAAAATAACGTTTCCATTATATAGCATTTATCATGCAACAAAATTTGCAGTTGAAGGCTTTACAGAGTCGTTACATTATGAATTAGCACAATTCAACATTAAATTAAAACTTATTGAACCTGGTCCAATTGCAACTGATTTTTATGGAAGAAGTAGAAAATTCATTAAGCCTGATTATACAAGTGATTATGATGTATTTATTTCAAAATTTAATGTGGCAGCAGCAAAAGTTATAAATGATGCAGAAGGGCCAGAGGTTGTTGCTAAAACAATTTTTATTGCCGCAACAGACAATAATAATAAAATGAGATATCCTATTGGTAAGCCAGGTCCAATGCTATTAAAGCTTAGAAAAATACTTTCTGATAAATTCTATTTCTTACTTGTTAGAAAAAGTTATAATATTTAACTATTTGTTTTTCTTATAGTTAAGTAAATTATCATCGCATTAAAATTGTAACTTTCTCCAATAGGGGGAGCAAAAAAAGCCTAACATTTCTGTTAGGCTTTTTTATTTATATTATTTTTTTGGAATGTCCTGAGAATACTGATTTATATTACTGACTTTTAAATCCAAATCAAACGCAAATAATTCGATTAATTCTTTTTTCCATACACTTCCATCTTTTCCTACTCTTGTCTCAATTGAGTTTACTAATACTCCAGAAGTTGGGTCTGTGTCTTTAATTCGTAAGGGTACGATTGAAAGTATTTCCCAATTTATAGAGGTATAATTAGCAAAATAGTTTTTCCAATCCTCTTTTGTTAATGTGGTTTTTACACCATCAAATCCAATAACCACACATTTATCTGCAATAAAAGTAGCGCATTTATTTGCATCCATAGTGTTGTATGCTTTTACAAATTCAATTATTTTTTCCGTTTCTCCACGATTTGAAAACACAAAAGGTTTGTTGTAAAATTCAGAATCTTTTACTAAAAATTTACCGCCAAAGTCTTGTGCTTGAGCAGTTCCTATTGAAAATAGGATACTAATAATCAATACTACTTTTTTCATTTCTTTCTTTTTTTAAGATTAATTGAAACAAAAATAAATAATTAGTTGTAAAAAACAAGTAATTATTTTAAATTTGTTTAATAATGAAACAACTTAATATAAACTTAAAACGTAATTTTATGAAAAAACAACTTGTTGTACTTGTATTGTCGAGTGCATTGTTCATGGCTTGTAAACCAAACAATGAAAAAGAAACCACAGAAAAAAATCCACATCAAATCGCAATTGGAGTGGATAGTTCTGCCAACATTAATTTAGCTAAAAAAGCAAATGAAATGGCAATGAAATTTGATTATGAAGGTTTAAAGTCAATTTTTATCCCTAATGCTAAATTGCATGACAATTCAAAAGACATTACTATCGAAGACAATATTGCAACTTTAAAAATGGCACAAAAAGAAGGTATTGCTATAAGCGTAAATGGCGAACCTATTTTTCATGAGGTTATTAATGATAAGCCTAACCCAAAAACAGGTATTTCAAATTATGTAATTTGTTATTATGATGTAACCTTTGCGAAAGGAGCAAAAAAAGTGAATATTAAAAATTATCACATGCTATTTGCGATTAAAGATGGAAAAATTCATGAAGTTTGGGATGTGTACGATGCATCGGAACTAACTACTTTATTTCAATAAAAAAACAAAAGCCTTTTTAATTAAAGGCTTTTTTGTTGTTCTATTTTTGCATTTTGCAGTGTTTCAAGAAACGTAATATATCGTTCTCTTCTTGTATTTTCAAAAAGTAGTCGGTCTGATTTTATTTCTGCTTTAATAGCAATTTGCATCGGATTAAATACAGATTCATCTATACTATCAATGGATAAAAGATATAATTCAATAATTAAAGGTAAGACGCATATTCCTTTTCTTGTTGCAATATATCGGGTGCTTTTTTTTGTTCCAGCTGGATTCAATTTTTCAATAAACCCTGTTTTCATCAAAAACTGAAGTTTATTTGTTAAAATATTCGTAGCTATTTTTTCTTTAGACTCTAAAAATTCTTTAAATGTAGATTTTCGATGCAAAAGCATATCTCTTAAAATTAAGAGTGACCATTTATCGCCGAGTAAATCAACAGAGACTGCAATAGCACATGTAGATCTGAATTCTTTTTTTTTCATTTTGGGGAGGGCAAAATTTATTATACAAAATTACAATTTTTTAAAAAAAGATAAAAGAATATTAACATTTAATAAGTTGCTTTTTACAAGTAATATTTGTAGGTTTGAAAAATATATTAATTTAAATATTAAAAAAATGAAAAAAATAGTATTGTTAGTTCTGGTAACTATTTCATTGTCATCTTGTATGTCAAACGCCGATAAAACGGCATCTGTATCCAAAAAAAATGTAGATTTTTATACTAAAGTATGGGATCAAGTTATTAATGAAGGAAAAGTTAATGTACTTGATACGGCTTATGCTGAGTCAATTGTACTGCATACGGTTCCTGAAATTAAAGGTGTTAAAAATGCTAAAGCCTATTATTCTGGTTTTGTTACAGGTTTTTCAGACAGAACATTTACAGTAAAAAGCATGTTTGCCGATGGAGAAAAATTAGTAAAACATTGGCAATTTAAAGGGACACACACAGGTGATTTTGCAGGTATTAAACCTACTGGAAAAACAGTTGATATTGAAGGTTGTACTATTGCAAAAATTGTAGACGGAAAAATTGTTGAAGAACAAGATTTTATGGATAATATGAGTTTCTTAACACAATTAGGTGTACTTAAGTAAAAACAAAATCAAAAAAATCCCGAGATTATCGGGATTTTTTATTTTATAAACTTGACTTAAATTGTTCTAAGAAACGAACATCGTTTTCATAAAACATTCTAATATCGCCAATTTGGTACAATAACATTGCAATTCTTTCAATTCCCATTCCAAAGGCGTAACCGGTATATTCATTTGGGTCAATACCACAGTTTTTCAACACATTCGGATCAACCATTCCGCAACCCATAATTTCTAACCAGCCTGTTCCTTTTGTAATTCGATAATCGGTTTCTGTTTTCAATCCCCAATAAATATCAACTTCTGCACTTGGTTCTGTAAATGGAAAGTAAGACGGACGCAATCTTATTTTAGATTTTCCGAACATTTCTTTCGTAAAATATAATAGCGTTTGTTTTAAATCGGCAAACGACACATTTTTATCAATATATAAACCTTCTACTTGATGGAAAATACAATGCGAACGAGACGAAATGGCTTCGTTACGAAAAACCCTTCCTGGAGAAATGGTTCTAATAGGCGGTTTGTTGTTTTCCATATAACGAACCTGCACAGATGAGGTATGCGTACGCAACAAAACATCTGGATTGGTTTGAATAAAAAACGTATCCTGCATATCTCGTGCTGGATGATATTCTGGTAAATTTAATGCTGTAAAGTTGTGCCAATCGTCTTCTATTTCTGGACCTTCAGACACATTGAAACCAATGGTTGAGAAAACATCTAAAATTTGATTTTTTACTAATGAAATCGGATGACGCGAACCAATATTTATTGGATTTCCTGGACGAGATAAATCACCAAATACATTAATAGATTCCGTTTTAGTTTCAAGAAGCTCTTGGATGGCTTTTACTTTTTCTTCTGCCGTGTTTTTCAACTCGTTTATTACCTGTCCAAATTCTTTCTTTTGTTCGTTTGGTACGTTTTTAAATTCGGCAAAGAAATCTTTAAGCAAACCTTTACTTCCTAAGTACTTAATACGAAATTCTTCTAAAGTACTTTTGTCTTCAGTTTGAAACGCTTTAGCTTCTTCAATATGTTGTTTTATCTTGTTTATCATCGTAAAAGGGTAATAAGCTACAAATTTATGTATTTTTTAGCGATTAGTGAAAAGTGATTTGCATTTAGTTTCAACTCAGCACTAATTAATTATCTCTTTTTCTAAAAAATAATTTACAATGGCTTCTTTCATTAAAACCGATTGTTCTCCTGCTTTTAGTGCTGGTAATTCTTTTATTACTTTATAATGAGGCCAGCCCTCTTTATCGAAAAATTCAAATTCGTAATATCCGTAAGGCTCTAATAGTTTACAAATAGCAATATGCATTAGGTTTACTTTTTCGTCCTTTTTGAATTCTATATTTATTTTGCCTAATTCTTGCACGCCAATTAAATAAATAATCGCATCTAAATCTAATACTTCACCATCGGCAAATTTATCAGATAAAAAAGTTACTACTTTTTCCCAGCGTTCTTTTAATTGTATATCTCTCGACATTTGTATTTAGTTTTTTACAAAGATAGTATTTGAGGTTTGCATTTTGTAGTTTTGTTTTTATAAAATAAATATAATTTATGGAATTTATTGATATTGTTTTTGCCGTCTTATTAGGGTACAGTATATATAATGGGTTGAAAAATGGTCTTTTTGTAGAAATAGCTTCTTTCAGTTCTTTAATTGTGGGCATTTTTGTAGCGATAAAATTTTCACATATTGTCCGATTGGCTTTAGAAGAAAAAATAAAAACCAATCCAAAATACATTGAAATTATTGCTTTTGCTATAACTTTTATTTTAGTACTTATTGCCATTCATTTATTGGCTAAATTTTTTACAAGTATCGCAAGTTTTGCTTATTTAGGTTGGTTAAATAAATTGGGAGGCGCTGTTTTTAGTATGTTAAAAACCATTTTAATGTTAGGTGTTTTATTGAATTTACTTCAAAAAATAAACACTAATAATATGTTGGTAAAAGAAGAAACCTTAAATAAATCGCTTTTTTATCAACCCGTACAAGAAGTTTCAAAATTTATGTCGCCAAATCTTGAAAAATGGTACGAAGAAGTAAAAGAAAGAACAAAAGAAACACCTGAAAATGAAAAAGCTTCTGACTCGTTAAATGTAGACAAAAATGAATAAGTCACGGAATATATAAGAGAAAAAATAAGAGATGCTTTCAGCAGGACAAACTGTGTGGCTAATTTTGTGGGTTTTTCCTATTCACTAACCCATTTAAAGCCGACTCTCGGAATATTTTCAATAGCTAAATTCGGTGTTTCTTTTATTATTTTTCGTAAACGAGAAATAAAAACATCCAAACTTCTGCCTAAAAAATAATCGTCGGATCCCCAAAGTTCCATCAGAATTTTTTCGCGTTTTAAAACCGTATTTGGGTTGTCTAAAAACAGTTTTAGTAATTGCGCTTCGCGTTCTGTAAGCGTTATTTTTGTAGTTTCGGTTTTGATTAAATAATTTTCGGGTTCAAAAATAAAACCTGAAAACTCATATCTTTTTAGGACTTTTTCAGTGTTTTTTTGACTTCGGTGTAAAAAGACTTCAATTTTCAAAATTAGTTCTTCAATCGAATATGGTTTCACTAAATAATCATCCGCGCCAAGTTTTAAACCTTTAATACGATCTTCTTTCATCGTTTTTGCCGATAAAAAAATAATTGGAATTTCCTGATTGCGTTTCCTGATTTCGGTAGCCAATTCAAATCCATCCATTTCAGGCATCATTATATCAGTAACTACAATGTCAAATTGGTTTTTGAAAAACATATTTAAACCTATTTTCCCGTTACTGCAATGCACTACATCAAAATGTTGTTCTAAATTATCAACAGTTAAAAACGCCAGCGTTTCCTCGTCTTCAATATATAAAACTTTCTTTTTACTCATAATCTTTTTGATTAATTATAATCGTAACAACAATTCCTTTGTCAGGATCATTAGCGATGGTTATTTTCCAAAGATGTAAGTCGCAAATCTTTTTCACATACGACAAACCAATTCCAAAACCTTCAATATTTTTGATGTCTTGGCGCGAAACTCTATAAAATTTATCGAAAACGAAAGGTAAATCTTTAGTTGGAATTCCACAACCGTTATCTTTAATCTGAATAGAAAGTTGCTGGTTAATTTCTGCAACAACAACTTCAATTTTAGGCGATAATCCAGAATATTTCACTGCATTATCCACTAAATTAAATAGGATGTTGTACACGTGAAATTCATCTGCTTTTAAAATATATTTTTTTGTAGTTATTACATCGATATCAATTTCCTTGTCATATTTTAATAGAATATTGTCTTTTACTAAGTCTAAAACGGGTCTCAATTCAAACGTAGTTTTATCAATAAGCATTTGTTTGCTTTCAGTTTTTGCAACATATAAAATCTTTTCAATATGTTCATTTAACCTTTTTGTTTGATTGACAACAATTTGATTGTATTTTTTCAGTTTCGGATTGTCTTTTATTTCGTTTTGTTCTTTTACATAATTTGATGCGATGAGAATCGATGCCAACGGTGTTTTAAATTCGTGCGACATATTATTAATAAAATCTTTTTGTAATTCGGTATATTTTTTCTGTTTTAACATCAGTACAACTGAATACACATAAATAATTAATACCAGAAACAAAACAGTAGTAAAAATCCAATATTGATTTAAGTTTTTAAAATAATTTTGTTCAATATCCGGGAATCGAATAGCAAAATAATAGGTGTATTTAGGATTTTTTGTAAAACAACTCGGACATTTAATAGGTTCTTTTTTCCCATTACTATTGATGTGATTACTAAATGCCATTTTATCTGAAGAGCAATTATAAACAGCGTATTCAAAATCAACATCTAAATTATTTTTCTCAAATTCTGAAATTAAATAATGTTCTAAAATGGTGTTTTCAAATTCATAGTTTACATTAACCGTAAAATAATTTCCGGACACTTTTTCTACCTGATTGGAAACCAATAAACCTGTTAAATTATCTTTGTATAGTTTTTCTAAAACGTCTTGTAATGCAAAGAATATTTTATCTTCAGTATCTTTTTTTGCTAATTTATGGGCGTTATTTATTAAAAACAATTGCATAATAATCACTCCTACAATGGCGAGAAATCCAATTATTATGACAATATTAAATCGTGATAGTTTCATTTATATTCTAAATTTTTAACGATATTAAGATAAATTATCAAGCGAAATTAATCATTAACAACTCATTAACACAATAAATACTGTCGATTAACAACATTAATTAAAAAAATAAATACATTTGTGATGTTAATAAACAACTAATTTAATTATAATAATTATGAAAACAGTAAAATTACTTGCAATTGCATTATTTATGGGCTCACTTTCATTTGCTCAAACTGCTGCTCCAGCTCCTGTAGCTGTTCCAGCTGCACCACAAACACCCTCTCAAATGAAATGGGAAAAAGAAACTCACGAATTTGGAACAATTGAACAAGGAAAACCAGTATCTTATGAGTTTACTTTTATAAACACTACAAACAAAGATGTTACTTTAAAAGATGTAAAAGCATCTTGTGGATGTACAGCAACTAATTACACAAAAACAGCTATCAAACCAGGTGAAAAAGGAACGGTAACAGCTACTTACAATGCTGCATCAGGTGGTGCTTTTCACAAAACCGTTACGGTAATCACTAGTGAAGAAAATGCTATGCCGAAAACAATTACAATTAAAGGAACAGTTAAAGTTAATGAAGCACCAGCAGTAGCTGCTCCAGCTTCAAAATAATAAAAATAGTATTTATACTTTAGTCCCGATAAGATTTTACTTATCGGGATTTTTTTTATGTAAACTTTCTACACGCTATGTTTATCGGTACTACTTGATTTGTTTTATTTATTAGCCTTGCTAAATTTAGTATAGACGACAACAAATAAACAGGAATTAAAAGTGCGTTTTTTACAAAAAAAAAGGAGTTCTAATTAGAGCTCCTTTTTATGTTTATTTTGCTAACACAATTTTCTTGGTTATTTTAGAACTTCCGTTTTCTATAGTTATTATATAAACGCCATCCGATAAATTAGAAATATTTACATTATCTACGGCGGTTTTCATTTCTTTAGTTGAAATTATTCTGCCTTGTATATCATATAGTTTTACGATTGAATTACTTTCTAAATTTTGATTACCTAAATCAATATTTACAATCCCAGTTGTTGGATTAGGATATATTTTTAAGTTAGAAAAAGTTGTGTCTTCAGTTGCAAGCGGCACTTGGATGTTACAAATTTGTAGTTTTACAGAATTAATTGTTCCGCCATCACCATTATAAGGGTCATCTACTGTTAAAGTCCAAATTCCATCTGCAATTAATCCATTTAACGCAGTCAAGGTCTCAGAAGGAATTACACTTCCAGTTAATGCTGGTGCTGTGGCGCCACAAGCAACCGGTATACCACTATCATCCATAGTACAGTTTACATTATCATTATCTCCACACGGTTGATCTAAAAGAATAATTACTGGGCTACCAATTGAAGCGGGTCCTGTTAGTTTTACTTTAAAATCTTCAATATAGGTGTGTGTAATATTTAGAGCAACATTTAAATCTCCGATAGTTAATCCACCAGTAACTAAAATTGGTACAGATGCTATTGCGTTTGCAGTACTAGCTATTGTTGCATTTGAAAAGTCAGTAGCAGAAAATTCATTTCCACAAGATAAAACACCAGTTTGAAAGTTATTTACTGTTGCGTTAGAAAGATTTTCTGTACCACATCTATTTGATTGTGATACTCTCCAATAATAATTGGTTTGTTGTAATAAATTGGAAACTATATAAGAATTTCCAATTATATTCGGAATATCAAGAATTGTTGTTGCAAAACTTGGAGAGGTAGAAACTTGCAATCTATATGATTCAGCATTTGCTAGAGCATTCCAAACTAAATTTACCGTAGTAGCAACACCAACTTGATTATTAACGGGATTAGAGCCTGCTATTGGCGTAAAAGTACTGCTAAATAATTTTAAATATTTATATCTTGTTTCTGTTTCCAAACCATTGTTTCCAACTATACCAATATTATAACTTCCTGGATTAGCTAAAGATAAATTTGAGATTGTTAGCGTAACAGGTCCGTTCGAATTTCTTGATGATGGTGTAAATACAGCTGTAGCACCACTTGGCAAACCACTTGTTGAAAAATTGGTTGTTGTTGTACCTGTTTGAGTATAGTTAAATGTAAATGTAGCCACTTGATTAGCGCAAACTTCAAGATCATTAGAAGTAGGAATAATTGCAAATCCAGAAGTAACACCTGTAATTATTAATGAAAAATCTTGTTTGTTAGTTACAAGGTTTCCTTTATGAGTAACTGTTATTACATAATCTCCTGCAGGTGGAGAATCTATTTTTACTTGTTCTACATTATCAATATTATTATCCCCAATTCTAATAGCATCTAGAGTTGGGTCTGAATCTAATTTCCATGGGAAATACGTTATTCCGTTTCTTGTAATTCTAACATCTAAATCGTTTACAAGCGCACGGGTTAAATCATTAGCTTCTCTTTGTCCATTATTGGCATCTCCAGGAACATCTGTCCAACAAGCAGTAGCTATTAAAGGAGTTGTTCCTAAAGACTTTACTGTGATTGTATATGTTTGTCCTTGATTTAGTTTTTCTTCAGAAATCCAAGCGTTTAATCCATTAGAAGTAATAGCTTGCGCGGCTGCTTTAGCATTCAATAATCCCCATCCAAAAACCACATCTGGACCAATATTTCCAGAATCGTCTGCGGTATGACATGCCAAACCTTTTAAGGTAGCAGCTTTCATGAATTTAGTAGTTAAATTATTATGGTGTTGTTGTAATAGTATTAAGGTACCTGCAACATTTGGTGATGACATCGATGTGCCTGTTAACGTTGTAGTAGCAGAATTTCCGTTACTCCCTGTAGATAATAAATTGGTGCCATTACCTGTTAAATCCGGTTTTATTCTTCTGTCATCAGTAGGCCCTTGACTACTTGAGCTATTAATTACTACTGGAGCCGTTAAATTTCCAGCTGTATTTACAGTCGCATCTTCACAATTTGCTATAACTAAATTATTTTTTGCCGTTTTATTTCCAGTAAGTTTATCAATTCCATATGATATGGGATTAGCATTATTTTGATCGGTTCCAGAATTACCTGCTGATGCCACCATTAAATAGTAAGGTGCTAAATATGCAATTTCGTCCCAGTTTTTTGCATCGGAATCATAAGTACCAATATACCATGCAGGCAATGCTGTTCCTGAAGTCCCTGTAATGGGAACACCATATGAATGATTTGATACAAGCATTCCACCCAATACTTCATCAAGAACTTCAGTTTCATCATCCGTCCAATCAAAAGTTCTTCCAGAAGCTTCATAAGCCATTCCTCGAATATTTGTTGCTCCGTTTGCTAAAATCGTGCCTGTTACATGTGTAGCATGAAAATTATAATCAGTACTAGCGGCATCATCAACACAGACAACTCTTGTTCCGAAGTGATTATGCTGCGTTCTAACTTTTCCTCCATCCCATACTCGTGCAACCATTCCTTGACCATTTAAAGTAAGTCCAAGTGACCCTCCAGTATTCAAATGAATAGCTCTAGTTGATTTTGCTGCGGCCTGATTTTCAGTAGAAAAATATATCGGATAACCATCAGGTGTTAACTTCATTAATTGATGAAAGTTTCCTTTTTTATCAGTATAACTTAATGGAATATTATTTTCCAGAGCATATTTATAAGCTCTTGTTTTTTCCTTTTCTTCTAAAATTTTGAATTCCTTTGCTTTGCTTTTAATTAGCGCTACATCGTAATCTTTAGTGATATTTATAATATCTTTTTCAGATTGAGCAAATCCAAAAAAACTTGTACATACTAAGAATAGTATTAATAATTTATTTTTCATCTTATTTGTTTTTAGGCAACTTTATGCTTTAGGCAAGCAAATATATTGATTTAAGTTATAATTACAATAACTGAATATTAAATTACCAAACTTTAACATTTGTTCTCTAACACATTAATTTACATTTAATTGTGTGTTAATTACAAATTTGAAAAGAAATCATTTCCTTTATTATCGGTAATAATAAATGCTGGGAAATCTTTCACTGTTATTTTACGAACGGCTTCCATTCCTAATTCTTCAAAATCTACAACTTCTACCGATAGAATATTTTCTTTAGCTAAAATCGCCGCAGGACCACCAATCGAACCCAAATAGAAACCGCCATATTTGTTACAGGCATTCATTACATCTTTGCTTCGGTTTCCTTTGGCTAACATAATCATGCTTCCGCCAGCAGCTTGAAATTCGTCTACATAAACGTCCATTCTTCCTGCGGTTGTGGGGCCAAAACTTCCTGAAGCCATTCCGTCTGGAGTTTTAGCAGGTCCTGCATAATATACAGGATGATTTTTGAAATACTCTGGCATTGGTTTTCCAGCATCTAATAATTCTTTAATTTTTGCATGTGCAATATCACGAGCTACAATTAATGTGCCATTTAATTTTAAACGGGTTTTAATTGGATATTTCGATAATTCGGCCAAAATTTCCGACATAGGTTTGTTTAAATCGACTTCTACTGCTGGCTCTAAATGAGGTGCTATTGCTGGTAAAAACTGACTTGGGTTGGTTTCTAATTGTTCTAAGAAAATTCCGTCTTTCGTAATTTTCCCTTTAATATTTCTATCTGCAGAACACGAAACGCCCATTCCAACAGGACAAGATGCTGCGTGACGAGGCAAACGAATGACACGAACATCATGAGTTAAATATTTTCCGCCAAATTGCGCACCAATTTGACTTTCTTGACAAATAATTTGTACTCTTTTTTCCCATTCTATATCGCGGAACGCTTGACCCGACATATTTCCAGAAGTGGGAAGATTGTCATAATAGCCAGCTGATGCTTTTTTTACCGTTGCTAAATTCGCTTCTGCAGATGTACCACCAATTACGATAGCTAAGTGATATGGAGGACAAGCCGCTGTTCCTAAATCCATAATGCGCTCGCGAACAAATTCTTCTAATGATTTGTCATTTAATAACGATTTTGTTTTTTGATATAAGAAGGTTTTGTTGGCCGAACCACCACCTTTTGTTAGAAATAAAAATTCATAAGAATTTCCTTTTTTCGCATAAATATCAATTTGAGCAGGAAGATTTGAACCTGAGTTTTTTTCTTCAAACATTGAAATCGGTACAATTTGCGAGTAACGAAGGTTTTTATTTTGGTACGTATTGTAAATTCCTTTCGATAACCATTCGCCATCTTCAACACCTGTGTACACGTTTTCACCTTTTTTAGCTACCACAATTGCTGTTCCGGTATCTTGGCAAGATGGCAATTGACCTTCTACAGCTACAGCCGCATTTTGTAATAAATTATAGGCTACAAATCGGTCGTTGTCTGTTGCTTCTGGGTCTTCGATAATATTTCGTAATTTTTGTAAATGTGCCGAACGTAGCATAAAAGAAACGTCATCCATGGCTTCTTGTGCTAATAATTCTAATCCTTTTGGGTCTACCACTAAGATTTCTCTATCGCCATGTAGTTCTATTTTTACAAAATCTGAAGTTAATTTTTTGTAGGTTGTATCGTCTTTTAAAATAGGATACGGGTCTTGATATATAAAGTCCATTTGTTTGAGTTTTGAAGCGTAAAGTTAAGGATATCACACAAGCTTTCCAAAAGTTTTCTGTTTCACCTGCAAGGTCTTTTTTTGACCTTGTAGGTGTTTATCAATACCTTGAAGGGTTATTTCGTATTTTGTTATTTAATAGCTATTTATGTTTAAAACAATTTTTTTATTCTAGCTTTTGCTTTTCAGATAATATTTCATTTTTAAAATCGTGACAATAAATAAAATTGTCTATATTTTCAAATAAATGAACCACTTCATTTCTTAATAAGTGAGTTGGTTTATCTGAAAGAATTGCTTTGTAGGAAGAAAAAGAAAAGCTTTTATAATCTAAATCCAAGTGATGTTTTGGATTTAGATGAATATACTGAATCACATTTTTTAAATATTCTTCATTTTCAATTTGTATTCTTTTGAAATGTTTTTCAAATAAACTTCCAGTTCTATTATTTTGTTTGTTAAATGCTTTTGCATAAGCGTTAAATAAATTCGATAGTGCTTGTGTCACTTCTTTTTCATTATTAATTTGAAACACAAAATGAAAATGATTATCCATTAAGCAATAGGCAAAAGTTTCTACTTTACATTCTAAATATTTCAAATATAGTTTTAGAAAGTAGCGTTTATTTTCATCAGTATTGAAAATAGTTTCACCATTAATACCTCTGTTATAGATGTGATAAACTTTGTCTTTTTCTAAAATTTCAAGTTTCATTTGGCGTTTATTTTTCAACTATAAGGTTTCAATAACCTTTTTGGACTTGCGTATTATTGGTTTATTTTTATAATTTTATACCTACAAGGTTTTGGAAACCTTGCAGGAATTTGGAGATACACCCTCTAAAAAAACCAACTTGCCACTGCAATCGCAGCAATTACACAAATTAAATCTACAAACAGCATAATTCCTAAAGTGTATCGTGTGTTTTTTACGTTAATACTTCCAAAATAAACCGCAATTACATAAAAAGTAGTTTCTGCACTGCATTGAAAAATAGCGCTCAATCTTCCTGTTAATGAATCAACTCCAAAGGTATTCATGGCATCAATCATAAATCCTCTCGAGCCACTTGAACTGAAAGGGCGTAACATAGCAACAGGTAATGAATCGGTAATTTGTTTGCTAACGCCAATATTAGAAAATACAAAAGAAACGCCGTTACTCATAATTTCAAACAAGCCACTATTTCTAAAAAAAGAAATGGCTACCAACATTCCCATTACATAAGGAAAAATAGTAACTCCAGTAGTCAATCCGTTTTTGGCACCGGAAACAAAAGCGTCAAAAATTGTGGTTTTTTGCTCTACAAATTTCTTCTCTTTTGTGAATGCATAAAGCAATGTTATTCCAATAATTGCAATTAACATTAAACCCGACAAATTTGAAGTAAAGAAGTTTTTTTCCACTAAATTTAATCCGTTTACGTAAAACAATAATCCAGTAATTGCAGCAATTATTGTCATTAATCCAACGATTAAAGTAGCGCTTTTAAAGTTTATTTTCTGTTTAATTCCTACAATTAATAGCGCAGCAATGGTACCTATAAATGAGGTAATAATACAAGGCAACATAACATCTGCTGGATTTTCCGCATTTGCTGCTGCACGATAACCAATAATAGATGTTGGAATTAAAGTTAACCCTGCAGCATGCAAACACATAAACATAATTTGCGCATCGCTGGCTTTGTCTTTTTCTGGATTAAGTGTTTGTAGACTTTCCATAGCTTTTAATCCGAAAGGCGTGGCTGCAGAATCTAATCCTAAGAAATTTGCAGCAAAGTTTAACGTCATATAAGAAACCGATTCGTGATTTTTAGGTACAGATGGAAATATTTGTGCGAAAAAAGGACTTAATTTTTTGGCTAATTTTTCGGATGCGCCTGAAATTATTAGCAACTCCATCAAACCGCAAAAGAAAGCCAAATAGGCCATAAGAGGCAAAATAATATCGAACAAACTGTTTTTACAAGTTGGTAATAAACCATCCGATTTTTGTGTGCCGCTGTAAATTTTTACGGTTTGATTTTTATAAACGTAAGTAGTATCTGGATTTAGTGTATCTCTATTTATGGTAAACGTTTTTTCTTCGGATTTTTGAATACTATCTTTAATAAAAGCAGGGATTTCTTTTAAAAACTTTTCCGAAATTAAAATAGGATCATCTTTTTTTCCATTTAAAACATAATCTACAGAATACGTGTTTTCTGCAAATAAACTTACTATAATAAACACTATAGAAGAAATAAAAATAGTCAACCAAAATCTACTTAATACCATATTGTATTTTTTTTGTAAATGTATGATTTTATAAGATAAAAAAAAACCGTTCCAAAATCAATTGGAACGGTTTAGAATTTATTAGGTTTTTTTTATAAAGTAGGTTGTAATACTTTATCAATGATGTGTGCCACACCATTTGAACCTTGAATATTAATGGTTCTAATAGTTGCATTAGCAGCTGTAATATCAGCAATTTTTACAGTCCCAGCAGCTATTGAAATAGTTTGTTGTGGACCGGTTAATTGTGTATTAATAACCAAAGGTGTTGTAACAGGAGGATTAGGTGCACTTGCTGGTGCCACAAAAACAGTTGAAGACGAAGCTCTAGTATTATTGTTTGCTATGTGGTATCTTAATACTTTAGTAATATTTGCATCCGATTGACCTGTTAAAAACGATGCACTAGAAAAAGCTGCATTAGTTGGAGCAAAAATTAATCGAGATAATGATGATGCAGATGATGATGGAATAGGACCCGTTGCAGATGTAACATCAGTTAAAACTGCAGCTTGTGGCGCTGAAGTCAACACACCTACTAAACTAGACAAATCTGGATTGGCAATAATTAAGTTGTGTACTTTTGGAATACTTAACACATTACTAATTACATGTATAATTCCATTACTTGCATTAATATCTGCTTGTAAAACAGTTGCACCGCCATTAGTATTTCCACCATTAAGAACTACACCATTTGTTTTATTTACATACATACTAATAAAAACTGAGGTAGAAGTTAGCGCTTGTTGAGGTGGCGTTGATGCAGCAGTAAAACCTGTAACCAAAGGAGAAAAAGAAGAAATATAACCTTTTGATGGAAAATCTGAAGCTATTGTGCCTATTGATAAAACGTGGTATTGTAATATTCTTCTTAAGGTAGCAATATCAGCAGTTGTTGTTGTAGCGGCTATTGTAGCTTCCGTTATTCCGGCCGCAATGAAAGCACTATTTTTTGGGGCAAATACCGTGTATGATCCTGGGTTTCTGAATGTATTTAGTAAATCTGTTTTTACTAAAGCCGCTTTTAGGATGCTGAAATTTGCAGCATCAGCATCTAATATCTCTACAATGGTAGGATATTTTTCAATTACATTATTTGAATCACTTTCACAAGAAAATGATAATAATGCTACAGTTACTACTGCAAACGCTTTTGAAATTTTATTAATTAGTTTCATATTTAAATTATTTAATTTTAGTTATTTTATTTTCCGAATGTGTATCTTAGTGTGAATTGTGCTTGCCAAACATCAAATACCGATGAATTATTAGATAAGGTATCTTTAATTAGATATCTTTTACCATTATCATCGGTTTGTTGTGCCAATTGAAAACCTGGAACATAATTGTTTGCAGCACTTGGAGCTTGACTAACCGATAATATTTGTGTATTTGTTGCTCTTTTCGAAACGCCCCAATCATTATTTAACAAGTTTGTGAAGTTTAAGATGTCTGCTCTAAATTGAAAAGATTGTTTTTTTCCTTTTATTTTTAAGTAGAAATCTTGAGTAACAGATAAGTCTAAACGGTGTAACATTGGTAACTCAGATGCATTTCTGTCCACATATTGCCCACGTTTTGTTTTTAAATAAGAATCTTGTTCAATATATTTATTGAAAGCTTCTGCTTGTTGAGCGGCGGTAAATAAAACCTGACTTACACCTCCAAAATTTTGAGTGATATCAACAAATCTAAGCTCTGAAGCATTATTAGGTACGTACAATAAATCATTTCCGTTTACACGGTCACCGTTGATATCACTTCCATACGTATAAGTATAAGGATTTGCTTTTTCTCCAACATAACCAATGTTAAATGAAGTAGAACCCCCATATTTAGTTCCGTAATTTAATTTATATCCTATTAAACCTACAATTCTGTGAGGCGTATTGTTGTTTGAATTCGATAAATCTAAATTGTTATTTCCTAATACAGATCTTGCATTTGTCCATGACCCTGAAGCAATAGAACCAGCAGACATTAAATCTTGAGCATTTGATTTAGTATAGGCAATTGACCCCCAAAACCCTTTTTTATAAGGATATTCTAACTTAAATGTTGTTGAAACAAAATAACCTTGGTTAGAGTTTGATAATACAATTGCATTAGAAACATTATTATTTATTCTAGACCCTGCATCAGTTCCTGAATAGAAAGGCCTGTTATCACCTGCATTATTAATTGTTCCAACTGGAGCTGCTAAATTGGCATTGTAATAAAACACTTCGTTTATGTTTTGGCTATAAATTCCTTCAAATGAAGCTACTAAACCAAAAGGTAATTTTTGATCTATAGCAAAATTTGTTTTCCAAGACTGAGGAAATTTGAAATTATCATCAGTAAAAGCCAAATCAAACGTAGATGGTAATTGAGGTGTACTTGGAGTAAAGTATTGACCTGGATTAGCAGTAAACCCGTAACCGCCGTTAATTAAGTCTGCACCACTTACATCAACAAAACCAGTTAATACCCCATTATTTCCAATTGCGTTAGATAAAAACACAAGTGGTGGTCTACCTGTAAATATTCCTGTTCCACCTCGAAAAATGGTTCTTGCATTTTTGTTTACATCTAAGTTAAATCCAAATCTTGGTTCAAACAAGTATTGGGTTTTTGACATGTTTCCTGTATTGAATTTTTCGCCATTTGCAAAAGTCATTGCTGTAACTGCAGGATTTTCTAATGCAGTATCCTCAAAACTAACAGCAGTAGCTCTAATACCAAAAGTAAGTTTTAAATTATCTGTGGGTTTGTATTCATCTTGTGCATAAACATCAATTTTATTAGATTTTAAAACTTGCATTGGTTCTGCACCACCTGGTAAAGCAGAATATCTGTATTGAAATCTTGATGGTAAATTTGCAACTGTTGTAGCTGGCGCACCATTATTAGCAACCGTTTCAGCTACCGCTCCTTGGAATGCAGCTAAACTATCAAAGATATACACCCCATTTGACGCTGGGAAGAAATTGTTATTTGATACAAATCTTTCAAAATTTGCTCCAAATAATAAGGTGTGTTTTCCAAAATTACCAGTAATATTATTGGTAAAATGCAATGTAGAATAATCTAATAAGTTAGAAGGAGTAAATGGGTCTAAACCAGCAGAAATGTAGTTATTTGCACCTCTTTTAATATCAATAGTTGGAAAAAGTCCGCCACCTTGTAAGCTTCTATTTTCTAACTGTTTATCATATCCTGCAATAAAGTTATTAGACCATTTTTCTGAAATTTTCCAATCCCATTCTAAAACAGCAGATCTTGTATTGTCTTCAATAACGTAACCGCTATTTTTGTATGACATAGAGAAAACGTTTGTTCTTCTGTTACCAAAACCAGCAGAGTTTGAATTTGAAATTAATTCATCAGCTCCAGAATCATGGTGAACATAACGTGCTGTTAATTTATGATTGTCATTAATATTCCAGTCAATTCTAGCTAAAAACTTTTTAGATTCTCTAACAGCATCAAAATTTTCAAAAGCGCCTGTTTCATATCCAAAAGAATTTTTCAAAAGATTTGAAACACTTACTAAATCAGTATAAGCTGTTTCAGATACTTGTGCTCCAGCATTTGGTGATCCTGATGAAGTCCACGTAGTTGCTGGGCTAACATTATCAATAGTTTCAAAGTTACCAAAGAAGAATAATTTGTCCTTGATAATTGGTGCGCCAATTCGAGCTCCCCAAATTTTTTCTTCAAATTTAGAAGGCGTAATATTTATATTTCCAGCTCTTTCTCCTAAAAATTCTTTATCATTATTTCTGAATGAATGATAAACAGAACTTTCAACTTCATTGGTACCACTTCTAGTTACCGCATTAATCCCTGAACCTGTAAAACCTGATTGTCTAATATCGAAAGGAGCAATGTTTACTTGAAGTTGTTCAATAGCATCTAATGAAATTGCAGTAGAACCTGTTCTACCTCCAGCTTGAGAATCTGAACCCAAACCAAAACCATTATTAAACACTGAACCATCAATTGTAAAATTGTTCAAACGAGAATCTTGCCCTCCAAATGTTCCGTTACTTCCAGCATTTGCATTGTATTTTGTAATACTGTTGATGTTTCTAGAACCAATAATTGGCACGGCGTTAATCTCTCTGTTAGAAAATTGTTGTCCCGCACCCGTTTTACTTTTGTTAAATGCATCTTTAGAATTTACAGATACAATTTTTACTTCTTCAATAGAATTTATTGCACTTTGCATCTCAATATTAATTACAATTGAGTTTCCTAATGGAGCCGTAATGTCTTCAATTACAAAAGGGTTATACCCTACATAATTTACTTTAATTGTGTAAGGACCTCCTGGTCTTACAGAATTAGCCGAATAGTTTCCTTTTTCGTCAGCTGTCGAAAAGTATTTTGTTCCCGTGGGAACGTGCTTAATTTCTACAACTGCAGCTGCAAGCGTTTCACCTGTTGAAGATTTTACAGTACCAGTTATAGCTGATTTTGTAACTTGTGAAAAACCAAATGCCGAAATGAATAGAAAAAACCAATAAATGTTCTTTTTCATGTTTTTTTAGTTAAATATTTTTGACAAAATTATAAAAATTTTAACAAATCACATTAAGAAAACATTAACACTTTTTTATTTTATTAACAATTTTTAGCTAATAAACTTACTTAACAGCGTAGTTGTTGAACTATCATGGTTTTTGACATTTCCGCTTTCTATTTCATTTAAAATAGAGTTGGCTAATTGTTTGCCTAGTTCCACACCCCATTGGTCATAACTATAGATGTTCCAAATAATGCCTTGTACAAAAATTTTGTGTTCATACATAGCAACTAATGCGCCTAAACTTTCTGGAGTTAATTTTTTTATTAATAAAGTATTGGTTGGTTTGTTGCCTTCAAAAACTTTAAAAGGTATTAAATCTGCTACTTCAGCTTCTGTTTTACCTTGTGCTAAAAATTCTGAAAGTACTTGTTCACGAGATTTTCCTTTTAATAAGGCTTCTGTTTGTGCAAAAAAGTTAGACATTAATTTGTTATGATGGTCTTTTTCACCATAAAGTGGTTCAATAAAACCAATAAAATCTGTTGGAATTAGTTTTGTTCCTTGATGAATTAATTGAAAAAACGCGTGTTGCGAATTGGTTCCTGGCTCGCCCCAAACAATTGTTCCTGTTTGGTAATTTACTTGTTTTCCATTTCTAGCTATAGATTTTCCATTGCTTTCCATAATACCTTGTTGTAAATAAGGTGCCAGTTTTTGTAAATATTGTGTATATGGAATTAATGCTTCTGTTTCGGCACCAAAGAAATTATTATGCCAAATGCTTAATAGTGCTAAAACCACAGGAATGTTGTTTTCATATGGCGTGTTTGCAAAATGCACATCCATTTTATTCGCACCTTTTAATAATTGATTAAAATTATCGTATCCAACAGCTAAACTTATAGTTAAACCAACGGCACTCCATAATGAAAATCTTCCGCCAACCCAATCCCACATTGGGAAAATATTTTCGGGTGCGATACCAAAGTTGGTTACGTTTTTCAAATTTGTTGAAACGGCTACAAAATGTTTGGCAATATCTTTCTCAGTAGCATGCTGTAAAAACCATTTTTTTACGGTTTCCGAATTGGTTAAGGTTTCCTGAGTCGTAAATGTTTTAGAAACGATAACAAATAAAGTAGTTTCAGGATTTAATTTTTTTAATATTTCTTGCACATGATCGCCATCTACATTAGAAATAAAATGTGTGTTTAAATTGTTTTTATAAAATTGTAAGGCTTCTACAATCATGGCCGGACCTAAATCCGAACCACCAATTCCAATATTCACCACATCTGTAAATGGTTTTCCAGAATATCCTTTCGCTTCTCCAGAAACAATTTTATGTGTAAAATCTTTTATTTCGTTTTTCGTGTCATAAATTTCAGGAATTACATTTTTTCCTTCAAACAAAACTACATCGTTTTCATTAGCACGTAATGCGGTATGAAGCACGGCTCTGTCTTCGGTTTCGTTTATTTTTTCTCCTGAAAAACACTTTGATATAGCATCTGGCAACCCTACTTCATTTGCTAATTCTATAAGTAATTGTATGGTTTCTTCAGTCCAATTATTTTTTGAAAAATCTATATAAAAATCATCCCATTCAATATTGAATTTTTCTGCTCTTTTGGCATCATTTTGAAACAAATCTTGAATAGATAGTTGTTCAGTTTCTGAAAAATGAGATTTTAATTTTTGCCAAGCTTTTGTTTCTGTTGGATTTATATGTTGTAATTTCATGATAAAATTGTTTATTCTTTAAATGTTTTGGATGTTGTGTCGTCTAATTCTTTTTTTAGCGGTGCAATGGCTGCTAAATATTTAGTTTTTTGCTTTTTTGTCATCGGTTCCGAAGTTGGTAATTTTAGGCGCAAAGGATCTACTTGCACCCCATTTTTCCAAAATCGATAACACACATGCGGACCAGTAGCTAAACCGGTACTTCCTACTTTTCCAATAATTTGACCTTGCGTTACAGATTGCCCTCTACGAACTAAAATTTTCGACATGTGAAGGTATTGTGTAGCGTATTTTCCGTTGTGTTTTACTTTTACAAAATTTCCGTTTCCAGAGCTATATCCCGTAGCTTCTACAACTCCTGAAGCGGTTGTTTTTATAGGTGTTCCGTGTGGTGCAGCATAATCTGTTCCATTATGTGCTTTCCAGGTAAATTGTACCGGATGAAATCTTCGAGCTGTAAATTTTGAGGTTAATTTGAAAAAGGATAAAGGCGCTTTTAAAAACATACTTTTAGCTCCCGAAGCTTTTTCGTCATAATATTCTGGATTTTTTTGATTTTCATTTAATTTATAAGGGAAAGCATATATTTTTTTTCCTTTGTATTCAAAATAAGACGCTTCTACTTCGTCTACTCCTAAGTATTCTCCGTTTTCAAAATATTTTTCTTTGATAGTTACGGCAAATTTATCTCCTTTTTTTAACTTGAAAAAGTCAATTGAATATTTATAAATCTGTGCCAATTCGTTTGCTAAATCAGCGCTAACACCTTTTCTTGATAAAGTTTCTGATAAAGATCCGTCCAACTCTGCCGCAATAGTTCTTCTTTTTATAACGGTAGGGCGTTTTTTTATTTCTACACGAATCGAATCCCGTAAATCAACCACCAAAAAGCTGGTTTTGTCTTGCACATAAACCAGGGCTTTTAAATTTTTCTTGTTTTTTTTATCGGAAAAAGTTAGAAAAGCTTTACCAGCTCGGATGGTTTTTATATTGAAAGAATCCTTAATTTTTTCTGTAACATCAAATGTTTTTAAACTATCGGGCAATGTGTACGCTTCTAAAATAGTGCTAAATGTGTCTCCAGATAGCAGGGTGTCTTCTACTACCGAAAAATCATTAAAAGTAAATCCGTATTTTTTAATTATGGGAACTTTTTTTGCGATTTTATCTGCAGTTTTTTTGTCATTTTCTTTTTTTTGACATGAAAACGTGAGTAATAATATAGCGTATAATATATATTTCAAATCTTGTTTTTTAATTATTCTCCCCAGTTTTTTAATTCTTCTTCACTCCAAAGTTCTGGAAAGAAAATACGTTTTTGGTATTTTGGCAGCATGTATTTTTTCCAATCACTTCCGCCAGTAGCTTCATGATTTCCGGGAACGCTTTCGATATATATTTTTGCGGCATTAAAATGCCCCATCACCCAGGTAATGTTTACAGTTTTGTCGTAATGACGCATAGCTGCTACTAATTCTGGATTTTTTTGATCGTTTTCTGGTAATTGTTTAAATTTTTGCCAAAGATTTATGGTGTTGTATTCTTCCATAAAAGCCAAAAATTCCTTCTTATATTTTCGTTCAAATTCGCTTAACAAATATGATTTTTCTCCTGTTTGATGATCTTTTCCTGCAGCTTGCCAATACAAATGTTCTAACGCGTGTGTGTAAGACGTGTTTCTGTCAATGGTTGCTCTAAAACGAAAATCGATTAAATTAATCAAATCGGTTGATGCAAATTCAATCAATCTGTATTGCGCACTTTGGAAACCACTTGCGGGCGTTAACGTATTTCTGAATTTTAAATATTGTTCAGGTTCCATTCCTTCTTTCATAATATCAAAAGAAGTGGTTAACATATCAAAATAGCGGCTAATTCTGTTTAATCTTTCTGTAAAAAATTCAGTGCTTGGTGCAGTATCGTGACACACTTGTTCCATTTCCCAAAGTATCATTTTAAATAACAATTCATTTACTTGATGATACATAATAAACACCATTTCATCTGGTAGGGTAGAACGCTGAATTTGTAAATTTAAAAGCGCATCGGTTTGAATGTAATCCCAATACGTAATTGGTTTTGCCCAAAGTAATCCTTCTAAATGGGTCTCGGTTTTTTGATTTATTTTTCCGAACTTTTCATCTAATTGTTCGATTTTTGTTGAAATAGAATCTTGCAAAATAAGTATTATTTAAAATTTATAGGATGTTTTAATCCTTTGTACTGATCAATATCTGCTTTTATAGAACCAACTGCTAAACTAGCTTTTACTCGTATTGGAATTTTATTTTCATCGTCTGATATCCAAACGGTTAAACTCTCTTCTTCTTTAAAAACACGCCCAGCTTGAACAAGTGGTTTAAAAATCATACAGTTTATTTCTCCAAATTTAGAGTTTATATTTTCTTTACCAACAAATTTAAGTTTAAATTTTGTAGTTTCTTCATCAAAAAACATATCTATTGTTATGGATTCTCCTACAACTAACTTGTCAATCTTAGGGTGATTCCTTAGATAATAAAAAGATGATACAATATCCTGAATATTTTCTGGTACATTAAACGTTTTTTCAGTTTTGTTTTTATAATCTTTTACTAAAACGGTATTGTTGTTTTGGTTGAAATAGCCTTGTTGATTTTTAGTATAGCCACCTTCGTTTATATTTCTAATAAATACATAAGGTTTGTTGGTTTCTTTATTAAAATAGCTTTCATAGTTGTCTACTACTTTAAACATCATTTTAGTCATACCAGTTGTGTAGCCTTTTCCAATAACATGGTGCATTTTTTTGCCGTTAAGATCGGCGTCTTTAACTTCTAAAGTGGCATAGCCAGCATTTATTAGTCCGTAATGTATTCTTAATTTAAAAAATTCTCCAATAGTATAAGAATCTTTTTCCTCTGTATTAAAAGAGTTTGAGAGGACAAACACCGTTAAAAGCAAGATTATTCTTTTCATTTTGTATGGTTTTCTTTGAAGAATACAATTATTGTTCCAAAGTTACAAAAAACAAAAAACCCAGTCAAAATAAATGACTGAGTTTTTATGTTTTAACCAACCAAAAACTATAAATTATGAAAACTTATACGCAATATGAGTCTACTACCTCTCAATTGCTCTGCAAAGATATGTTAAGAATTTAAATTTTATTTAATAAAAAATCAACTTTAACACTTTTAACAGAATAAAACGCAAGAAAAGTGTTTAAAATTTAACAAAACAAAAAAATAACCTACTTTTTTTATGTATTTGATAATTTTATTTTTAATTAATTGGTTTTTAATGATTTAAATTTGGTATGTTTTAATCAAAAAAGCAGCTGTTGTAGCTGCTTTTAATTTTTATAACGTTCCTCTTTTGGCTTGTTCTCTTTCAATAGATTCGAATAAGGCTTTAAAATTTCCTGCTCCAAAACCTTTTGCGCCCATTCTTTGGATAACTTCGAAGAAAAGTGTTGGTCGGTCTTCTATTGGTTTGGTGAAAATTTGTAATAAATACCCTTCTTCATCGGCATCAATCATAATACCTAATTTTTGAAGCTCGTTGATGTCTTCTTTAAATTTTGACATGTGATCTTTCAATCTTTCTGGAATGGCATCATAATACGCTTGTGGTGGCGTACTTAAAAATTCGATTCCACGAGAACGCATATCGGCAACGGTAGTAATAATGTCATCTGTTGCAACTGCTATATGTTGCACGCCTTCACCTTCATAGAAATCTAAATATTCTTCAATTTGAGAACGTTTTTTTCCATTAGCCGGTTCATTGATCGGAAATTTGATTCTTCCGTTTCCGTTACTCATTACTTTCGACATCAATGCTGAGTATTCCGTAGTAATTTGTTTGTCGTCAAAAGAAAGGAAATTTACAAATCCCATTACATCTTCAAACCATTTTACGGCTTCATTCATTCTGTTCCAACCCGTATTTCCAACCATATGGTCAATAAATTTTAATCCAACAGGTGCTGGATTATAATTCGATTTCCATTCTTGATAACCAGGCATAAAAATTCCGTTGTAATTTTTACGTTCTACAAAAACAAATACGGTTTCTCCATATGCACCATAAATACCGGCACGAACTACCTCTCCATCTTCGTCTTTTTCAACAACGGGATCAAAATAAGGTTTTGCACCTCGTTTTGTAGTTTCTTCAAATGATTTTCTAGCATCTTCAACCCAAAGTGCAATGACTTTAACGCCATCACCATGTTTTTTAACATGTTCTCCAATAAGTGAATTACTGTTTAAAGCGGTTGTTAATACTAAACGTATTTTATCTTGTTTTAAAACATAAGATGCTCTGTCTTTTACACCAGTTTCTAATCCTGCATACGCTAATGATTGAAATCCGAAAGCAGTTTTGTAAAAATGAGCCGCTTGTTTTGCATTTCCAACGTAAAACTCTACGTAATCTGTTCCTAATAAAGGCAAGAAATCTTGTGCGCCTTCAAATATTTTTTCTAAGCCGTATTCGACTGATTTTAAATCTTTCATAGTAATTTGTGATTGCAATAATTAGCGAATATGCGAATTAGATAATTAGCGAATAGATACCTATTTTGTTCTCGCTAATTTTTAACTTGTATATTATTTTTCGATGTACTAATTATTTTGTTTAACATTTTTATTATTCCATTTAATTTTTCAATTAACCCCTCTGGATTTGGGTAATTTTCTAAATTTTCACATAGAAAAAGCCAATATTCTGTTTCGTCAGCTTCTTTTAATGAAACTTTAAGTTTGTGAATAAAATCAGCTTTGCTTTCTGCATTTTGAGCTTCTTTGATATTTGCACCTACAGATGTTCCAGAACGAACTAATTGTTTTGCTATTATATATTTTCTTTTTTCATCAAGCAATTCTGCATATTTTACAACCATTATTGCGAACTCAAAAGATTCTTTCAAGATAGGGTTGTTTTGATATTTTGAACTGTTTGTGAATTTCATTTGAAAATTAGTTAACTACCGGATTAGTCAATTAGATCATATATGAATTCGCTCATTCGCTTATTCATTAATTCGCTAATTATTCCACCCAAGATTTGTAGTATTGACCATCGTCTATTCCCATTGCTGCTTCCGTAACCATTAATGGACGAAATGTATCTACCATTACTGCTAATTCTTTTGTTTCGGTATGACCAATACTTCTTTCCATAGCACCTGGTGCAGGTCCGTGAGGAATTCCTTTTGGATGTAACGTAATGTGGCCTTGTTCGATGTTATTTCTACTCATGAAATCGCCATCAACATAATACAATACTTCATCAGAATCAATATTGCTATGATTATAAGGTGCAGGAATTGATTTTGGATGATAATCGTACAATCTTGGCACGAAAGAACATACTACAAATGTTGCTGTTTCAAATGTTTGGTGAATTGGTGGCGGTAAATGCACACGACCTGTAATAGGTTCAAAATTATGAATTGAAAATCCGTATGGAAAATTATATCCGTCCCAACCAACAACATCAAAAGGATGTGTAGCATAAACTACTTCGTGCATCATGCCTTCTTTTTTGATTTTGATTAAGAAATCACCTTTTTCGTCATAGGTTTCTATTTCAGAAGGTAATTTGAAATCTCTTTCACAAAATGGTGAATGTTCTAAATGTTGACCCGATTCGTTTTTATATCGTTTTGGAGTATAAAATGGCGCATAAGATTCGACATAAAATATGCGATTATCTTCTGAATTGAAATCAATTTGATAAATCATTCCGCGCGGAATAATTAAGTAATCGCCATATTCAAAATTAATATTTCCCATCATGGTTCTTAATTTTCCTGAACCTTTATGGATAAATATCATTTCGTCTGCATCGGCATTTTTATAAAAATAATTGCGTAATGATTTTTTTGGTGCGGCTAATCCGATAATACAATCTTTATTAACAAGCATGTCTTTTCTGCTTTCTAAAAAATCGTCGGCTGGTTGTAATTCAAAACCTTTTAATAATAGCGATTTAATGTTCTTCCCAATGGCGATTTTTGGTTCAACAGAATACGATTTAGTAATTTCTTTAACCTGTGTTGGTCTGTGCACATGGTATAATAATGAAGAATGTCCGTGAAATCCTTCGGTACCAAAAAGTTGTTCATAGTATAATCCGCCGGTTGGTTTTTCAAACTGGATGTGTCTTTTGTGAGGGATTTCTCCTAATTTATGATATATAGGCATTTCTTTAGGTTTAAAAGTTATAGGTTTAAAAGTATTTTACGATACTTTTTTATTAAAACAAAAAGAGGCATGCTCACTCAGGATTTCTCTTGATGAGGAATTTCAAATGGGCTAATAATCCGTTCCAATTTTTCATAACACAAATATCGTAAAAATATATTATAAAAAAAAACGACTTCAAATTGAAGTCGTTTTTTAATTGAATTTTATTTATTTAGTTTTGAATTTCGTTTACCGTATATAAAGTAGACTAAAACACCTATAGCTAACCATCCTAATGATAGCAATTGTGCATCAAGACTTAAGTTAATCATTAAGTAGGTATTAATTAAAATACCACAAACTGCAATTACCGGCAAAGCGGGAACTTTAAAAGTACGTTCTAAACCTGGTTGTTTTACTCTTAAAATCCAAACCGCAATACAAACCATAGTAAATGCAAATAAAGTACCAAAACTGGTCATATCTGCTAATTTGTTGATAGGAGTGAAGGCTGCAACAACAGCAATAAATCCTCCTAAAATCATTAAATTAGTTTTTGGTGTTCCAGATAATGGATTAATTTTTGAAAAAACAGAAGGAATTAATCCATCTTTAGACATTCCTAAAAAAATTCTAGATTGTCCCATAATCATTACCATTAATACGGAAATTAATCCAATAGTTGCCGCAATAGTAATAATGTAACCTGCCCAAGCTTGTCCAGCAATATCAAATGCATATGCAACAGGAGCTTTAATAGCTTCAGGATATTTTCCTAGTGGATTAAAATCTTGGTAACTCATCATACCAGTTAATACTAATGACACTAATATATAAAGTACTGTACAAACCAATAAGGATACGATAATAGCAAAAGGCACATCTTTTTTAGGGTTAATAGCTTCTCCTGCTTGTGTTGAAACCGCATCAAAACCTACATAAGCGAAGAAAATTGCTGCAGCTCCAGAAACAATTCCACCTACACCGTAAGCTTGATGTGTCCCTGCTTTATCAACAATTTGAGTAACTTCAGGAATAAATGGAACCCAATTGTCTGTATTTATGAAAAAAGCACCAGCAATAATTACAAAAATTACGGCAGAAACTTTTAAAATTACAATAAAATTGTTGGCATTAGCAGCGCTTTTAGTTCCTTTAATTAGAATAGAAATTACGAAAAGAACAATTAAAAACGCAGGTAAATTCATTGAAAATCCTTCACCAGTATAACTTGCAGGATCAGTAGTTAGCCAGTCAGGTAATTTTATTCCAAACATTTTGAGAAGTTTATTAAAATATCCAGACCAAGAAACTGCTACTGTCATTGAACCCATAGCGTATTCTAATATTAATCCCCAACCAATAATCCAAGCGAAAATTTCTCCAATAGTTCCATACGCATATGCATACGCAGAACCTTCAACGGGTAAAATGGAAGCGAATTCAGAATAACATAGTGCCGCAAATACACAAGCAATACCTGCAATTATAAATGAAATCGCTAAAGCTGGACCTGCATGATAATAAGCTCCTGTTCCCGTAAGCACAAAAATACCACCACCAATAATAGCTCCAATTCCAATAGCTGTTAAGCTCCATTTACCTAAAACTCGTTTTAATTCGCTTTTTTTCATATCAGCTTCAAATGCTGACACTGGTTTAACTCTCCAAATAGACATAAAGTAATAATTTTTAGTTGCTTCAAATATAGGATTTTTTCAATTAAATATCCAAATCAAAAAAAATATTTAAAAAACGAAGCCTAGATTTACCCAAAAAGCAGAAAAATGTGATTCAGGAGACCACGTATATTTTAATTCAATTGGACCTATTAAAGTTTCTAAGCCATAGCCCAAACCAAATCCAGTATACGTGGGTTTGTTAAACCAGGTTTTTGTAGCTTTAAAAATAAAATCACCAACTATTGAAGCATTATATGTTAAGTTGATGTGATTTCTTTTAAAAAATTCGTAATCAAAAGTACCACTAGTTTTTATATACGAATTGCCACTTATGCTTAAAAAATCATATCCATAAAAAGGGCGAATGTTGGAATTATCTCTAAATCCAGTTCCTCCTATGGCAAAATCGAAATAAGGTAAAGTAGAATATCCAATTTTAAAACCTATTTCATTTTGAAAAGTAAATGAAATGTTTTTTAATGGCTCAAAAGCAATCCCTAAATCTGTTTTTGAGATAGAAAATTTCGAAAATTGATTGGTGTAGTCTGATGAATTGAAATAATAATTAAAATCACTTTTTAAGTACCATCCTTTTTTTGGAAAAAATTTATCATCAAAAGTATCGTAATTTAAATACCCCAACAAAGATAAATAATTACTGTTTTCAATTGTTTTATTGGCTTTAATTAAATTATCAGATTTTAATACTAAGTTTTGAAACTCTAACCCTCCACCAATATTAAATTTTCTTAAAAAAACAGTTTGAAGAAACACTTTTGTTGTAATACTTGAATAATCTAAATTAATTTTTTCAAATGCATTAGTTAAATATTTTTGAGTTCCAAAAGCTGAATTAACATTCTTATTGAATGTATTTAAACTAGAATTAATTCCAAAACTAAAATAATAGCCATTATCAATTAAGTAATTAAAATCGTACCTAAAATTATCGCCAAAAATTAAATCTAAAGAGACCATGTCGTTTTTAGAAATAATTTTCTTTTGGGTAATATTAATTAAAGCGCCACTTTTATATAATTCATCATAATGAAGCGCAAATTTTAATAAAGTATTTATTTTGTTTTCTCTTAAACTTATAAAAATATCTTTCTCGTTAAATTGATATTTTATTGCACTAAAGTTTTGCGTATTGCTTAAGTTTTGAATGCCATTTTGAAAATCTTCAAAACTTATTTTTGTGTTTGGTTTAAATCGTAATTTTCCTAAAACATACGCTCGTGTATAATTTTTTAGTTCTGTAAAACCAATGTTTCCAATAAAAATAGAATCTTTAACAGGTTTTAATTCTGGTTTTTTATATGTTTTATTTTCAAACTTTTGTAGTTCTGTTAAAAAATTTCTTGTAGCAAATTCTCCGTTTTCTATAATTTTTTTACCGTTTTCGAAGGACAAAACAGAATACCCTTTAATTTCTGGTTTAATATAAATATTCGTAAGTTTTTGCTTGTTTTTCATTTGAGAAAGCGTGTAAAAATTCGAAATTTGTCCAAAAATAGTTGTGATACCTTGTAACTCTTTTCTGTCTTTTAAGTCCTCTTGAACATCCACACCTATAATAAATTTGGCGCCTAATTCTTTAAGTTTTTCAACGGGATAATTATTAGTTACCCCGCCATCTACTAGTAATCGACCTTCAATTTCTATTGGATAGAAAATACTTGGAACAGAACTACTTGCAACTAAAGCTTGAGGAAAAATTCCTTTATTTAATACGATTTCTTCTCCAGTTTCAATATCTGTGGCCATACAGAAAAAAGGAATAGGTAATTTTTTAAAATCTCTTATGTTTCTTACGTGATAGGTTAATTTAGATAAAAAATTATAATTGAAAAACCCTTTCGAAAGTGCATTTGGGGTTTCTAATTTCAAATTTTTAAAAGGTAAGGATAACGCGTAAATATCATCGCTTCTTTTATTAAAATGTAATTTAGATTTTCTCGGAATATTATCCTGAAGTAAATCGTCTATGTTTAAGGTTTTAAATATAGAATCTAATTGTTTACCAGTATATCCTGATGCGTATAAACCTCCAACTATCGCGCCCATACTGGTGCCGCCAATATAATCCACTTTAATCCCTAAAGAATCTATTACTTTTAAAACACCAATGTGCGCCAATCCTTTTGCACCACCTCCAGAAAGCACTAAACCAATTTTTGGTTTTTTAATGCTATCTTGTGCAATTGAGTTAAAAGGCAAAAGTAAAAAGGCAAAAAGTATAAAACAAGAAAATGTACCACGAATATGATATTCTTTTTTCTTTATACTATTCTCTTTATTCTTAAACATGCGTTATTCTTTTTTGTAAAAGTCGGAAATTTTTTTTGCTTTTGAAAGTCCAATTACTGAAGAAATTTCAGATTCTGTCGCCTCTTTTATTCTTTTTACGCTTTTAAAGTGCGAAATTAAGGTTATCATTGTTTTTTCTCCAATGCCAGGAATACTTTCTACGGAAGAATTTAAAGCCGATTTACTTCTTTTGTCACGATGATGTGTAATTCCAAATCGATGCGCTTCGTTTCGTAATTGTTGAATTATTTTTAGCGTTTCCGATTTTTTATCTAAATATAAAGGAATCGGATCATCTGGATAAAACAATTCTTCTAATCGTTTCGCAATACCAATAATGGCAATTTTACCACGCAAACCTAAATCTTCTAAACTTTTTAAAGCAGAAGATAATTGTCCTTTTCCACCATCTATGATAATAAGTTGAGGTAAAGATTCTTTTTCGTCCAATAACCTTTTGTATCTTCTATACACCACTTCTTCCATTGAAGCGAAATCATTGGGTCCTTCAACGGTTTTTATGTTAAAATGTCTGTAGTCTTTTTTGCTAGCTTTTCCATCTTTAAATACCACACAGGCTGATACAGGATTTGTTCCTTGAATATTCGAGTTATCAAAACATTCAATATGTCGAGGTGCTACAGAAAGGCGTAAATCTTTTTGCATTTGTGCCATAATACGGTTTGTATGTCGGTCTGGATCTACAATTTTAATTTGTTTTAATTGGTCTAATCTGTAATATTTTGCATTTCTTACTGATAAGTTTAAAATCTCTTTTTTATCACCTAATTTAGGAACAGTTACTCTAATTTTATCGCCTAAATCTATTTCAAAAGGCACTACTATTTCTGTTGAGATTAAAAAGAAACGCGCTCTTATTTCTACAATTGCTAATTCTAATAATTCTTGATTGGTTTCGTCTAATTTTTTCTTTAATTCTAAGGTGTGCGAGCGAATAATAGCGCCGTGTGAAATTTGTAAAAAATTAACATACGCCATTGTTTCATCTGAAATAATGGAGAAAATATCAATATTGGTAATCTTAGGATTTATTATCGTTGATTTTGCTTGATAGTTTTCTAATACTTCAATTTTATCTTTAATTTTTTGTGCTTCTTCAAACTTCATTTCGGAAGCTAAAATTTGCATGTGATTTTTGAAATCTTTTAGGCTTTCTTTAAAATTTCCTTTTAAAATTTCTCGTATAGCCGTAATTTGTTTTTGATAATTTTCTTGTGATTCGTAACCTTCACAACCGCCTTTACAATTTCCAATATGGTATTCTAAACAGACTTTGTATTTTTCTGCTCTAATGTTTGCTTGTGATAAATCAAAATTACAGGTTCGTAAAGGATATAATTCTCTAATTAATTCTAATAATGTGTTTACGGTTTTAAAACTGGTGTAAGGACCAAAATATTCCGAGCCATCTTTTATCATTTTTCGAGTAGAAAATACTCTTGGGAACGCTTCTTTTTTGATGCAAATCCAAGGATATGTTTTGTCATCACGAAGCAGTACATTATATCTTGGCTGAAGTGTTTTAATAAGATTGTTTTCTAACAACAACGCATCCGTTTCTGTAGGAACAACAATGTGTTTTATGGTCACGATTTTTTTTACAAGTACCGAAGTTTTATAATTCTCATGGTTTTTGGTAAAATACGATTGTACGCGTTTTTTTAAATTTTTTGCTTTTCCAACATACAAAATCTTATTGTCTTTGTCGTAAAACTGATAGACACCAGGATTATCAGGTAAGGTTTGGATTTGTAGTTCGAGTGGCGTCATTTGCAGTATACAGTGTTCAGTTTTTAGTATTCAGTAATTTGACTTGAGAAAGTCTTACAAAAATAGCGAAAAACAATTGATTTAGCATAAAGTAATTTTTTATTACTTTAGCAAAAAGTAAAACAGAGTATGCACAAGGAAATTACTATTTTTAACGAAACGATATTACCTGGAAAGAGTAAAACCATCAATATGCAAATTGGAAAATTGCATACGATGACCGATTTACACATTCCAATTATTGTAGAAAGAAGTAAAAAAGAAGGTCCGGTAGTGTTATTAACTGCTGGTTTACATGGCGATGAGATTAATGGAACTGAAATTGTAAGGGAATTAATTGTAAAAAAAATTAATAAACCAAAACGAGGTACTATTATCTGTATACCTGTAATTAATATTTTTGGATTTGTCAATCAAACCAGAGAATTTCCTGATGGTAGAGATTTAAATCGAATTTTTCCTGGAAGCAAAACAGGTTCTTTAGCAAGCCAATTCGCATATTATATTTTAAAAGAAATTATACCTCATATAGATTATGCAATAGATTTTCATGCGGGTGGTGCCCAAAGATTTAATGCGCCACAAATTCGAATTGTGCCTAATAATGCTGAATTAAAAACGCTTTCAGATGTATTTGGTGCGCCTTTTACCTTATATTCTAATAATATTTCTGGTTCGTTTAGAAGTTCATGTGATAAAATGAATGTAAAAATGTTATTATTTGAAGGAGGAAAATCTGTAGATATAAATAATGGCGTAACTAAAGAAGCTGTAGAAGGAACCAAACGATTTTTAACACATTTCGATATGTTAAAAAACAAACACGAAATTTCAAACCCACACCAAACCATTTATATTGAATCGTCGGATTGGATTCGAGCTAATTTTTCAGGGATGTTTCATGGTTTAAAACAAATTGGAAGTTATGTTACTAAGGGCGAATTATTAGCCAAAATTTCTGATCCTTTTGGCAAAGTAAGTCATAAACTAAAAGCACCACACGCTGGCTATTTAATAAATGTAAATGATGCGCCAATTGTATATCAAGGTGATGCGGTTTTTCATATTTCAACAAAATTAGAAAATGACGAAGAAGGAATTAAGAACGAAGTATAACGCTCAAAGGCAAAATTTATCTGAAGCTACGATTGAAGATTTATCCTTACAAATTGCCAATCAAATCATTCATTTGGATATTTGGCAACACAGTTTTTATCATATTTTTTTACCTATTGAAACCAAAAAAGAAGTAAATACAGAATATATTTTACAAGTTTTAGCTGGAAAAGATAAAAACATCGTGCTTTCTGTAAGCGATTTTTCATCTCGAGAAATGACTCATTTTCTCTTAACGGATGCGACCAAAATAAAAAAAAACAAGTACGATATTCCCGAACCCGTTGACGGCTTAGAAGTTCCTGTTTCTAAAATTAATGTGGTTTTTGTGCCTCTTTTAGCTTTTGACGAAAAAGGAAATAGAGTAGGCTATGGAAAAGGTTTTTATGATCAGTTTTTATCAAAATGCCACCCAGAAACTATAAAAATTGGTCTTTCTTTTTTTGAATCCGAAACATTAATTTCCGATACCTTATCTACTGATATTCAATTAGATTATTGTGTAACACCAATAAAGGTTTACAATTTTTAATATTAAATTAAATAGGAATTCCATATATTTTATTATATTTGAAATTATTACTAAAAAAACAAACTATGTTACAAATTATTCATTCTACGTTAGCTTATGGTGTTTTAGCCGTTTTGGTTTTAGCTATTATAAATGCTTTTTTAGGGCTTTCAGCTAAAAGAAATTTTACTTCTAAAGACAGAAGTATTTCATTAATTGCGTTAATTTTTAGTCATATTCAGTTGCTCGTTGGAATTGTGCTTTGGGTTGAATCTCCAATTGGAAAAGCAGGTTTAAGTCAAATGTCAAATTCAGTTATGCGCTTAACAGCTTTGGAACATCCTTTAATTAATATCATTGCAATTGTTTTAATTACAATTGGTTGGAGCAAACATAAAAAAGAAGAAAGCAGTAATGGGAAGTTTAAAAAAATTGGTATTTTTTATACTTTAGGATTACTGTTAATCTTATCAAGAATTCCTTGGACGAATTGGATGGCATAATTCCTGTCAAATCAATAAAAATATAAAAAGAAGTAAGTGAAAATTTACTTCTTTTTTAATCTTATATTATATGAAGATGAAAAAATTTATATACATATTGCCGCTTTTAGTAGTGCTTTTTTTTCAGAAAGAAAACATAAAATCAAATTTTTCTCAAGAAAAACCAAAGTTAAAAGTTACAGATACAATAAAGAAAAAAGACAGTATAGCCAAACCTGTTGAAAAACTAGAAATGTATCACGAATCGGCACACGCTTCTTATTATGCTAACAAATTTAATGGCAGAAGAACCGCAAGTGGCACAAGATTTAACAATAATGACATGACTTGCGCACACCGAAAACTTCCATTTGGGACAAAATTAAAAGTTACAGGTCTAAAAACTAAAAAAGTAGTGTATGTTACCGTTACAGATAGAGGCCCATTTCATAAAAACAGACATATTGATTTATCAAGAGCGGCATTTTGGAAAATTAGACCCTCGAATTATGGTGGACACATTGATGTAAATATTGAAATTGTGAAGAAATAAAAAAGCCTTTTACCAATTAGTAAAAGGCTTTTTACTTAAATACGCATTATAATATTTTTCATCGCCAGTAACTTCTTCGCCCAACCAACTTGGTTTTTCATACGTTTCATTGGCGTCGGAAAGTTCTATTTCAGCCACAATCAATCCTTTGTTTTCGCCTTCAAAAACATCCACTTCAAACGTGTGATTTCCTTTTTTGATTAAATATCGGTTTTTATCAATTACGCCTGTTTCGCATAATTTTAATAAAGCTTCTGCTTCGTATAACTCAATTTCTTTTTCCCATTCAAAACGTGTAGTTCCTGATTCGTCGCCTTTGCCCTTTATGGTAATAAATCCTTTATCATCTTTAATTCTGATTCGAACTGTTCTTTCTGGCGCAGCATTTAAATATCCTTGAGCAATTTTCTGCGAATGTAAAGCCTCAGAAATAAAATCTAAGGAATGGACTAAAAATTTACGTTCTATTTCTTGCATAATTCTTAAAATATAAAGAATCAAAATTACAATATTTAAACATATAAGTCACATAAGTTTTATCGTTCTTTTTGTTTCAAGTTTCAAGTTTCAGGTTGGCTTAGGTTCTCGAAGCCAATGGTATTGAAATTTCTGAAAATCTGATAAATTTCAGTTTAAAGAAATATTTTTTTCAGTACTTTGTAAATCTTATGGAAATCACACAACGAAAAATAATTCACATTGATATGGATGCCTTTTATGCCTCTGTAGAACAATTGGATAATCCTGATTTAAAAGGGAAACCAATTGCTGTGGGCGGAAATGAAATTCGTGGTGTAGTAAGCGCTGCCAGTTATGAAGCGAGAAAATTTGGGGTAAGAAGCGCTATGAGTGGGGCACAAGCCGCTCGTTTATGTGAAAATTTAATTTTTGTAAAACCAAATTTTGAACGGTACAAAGAAGTATCTAAACAAATTAGAAAAATATTTTATGAATATACAGATTTGGTAGAACCACTTTCCTTAGATGAAGCGTATTTAGATGTTACGGAAAATAAAAAAGGAAATCCAAGTGCGACATTAATCGCCAAAGAAATCCGACAAAAAATATTTGAAGTTACTGGTTTAACAGCTTCTGCAGGTATTTCTGTAAATAAATTTGTAGCCAAAATTGCGAGTGATTTCAATAAGCCAAACGGACAAAAAACAGTAAATCCCGATGAGGTGGAAGCGTTTATTGAAGTGTTAGATGTGAAAAAATTCTATGGAATTGGAAAAGTCACTGCTGAAAAAATGTATAAATTAGGCATTTATTCTGGAACGGATTTAAAGTCAAAATCGTTAGACTATCTTGAAAAACATTTTGGAAATAGTGGTAATTCGTACTATAATTTATCTCGAGGGATAAGTTTTAGTCAGGTTAAACCCAATAGAGAAATGAAATCTGTTGGCGCCGAACGCACGTTTAATAAAAATTTATCTTCTGAAATTTATATGGAAGAACGGTTAAAAAATATCGCAGAAGAAATTGACCGACGTATTAAAAAATATAAAATAGCAGGAAAAACCATTACTTTAAAAATAAAATATTCCGATTTTTCACAACAAACAAGAAGTAAAACGGTGCAGTATTTCATTTCCGATAAAAATCTAATTTTTGAAACCGCAAAAGAATTATTGTATCAAGAAAAACTTAA
>NZ_JBIKJY010000006.1:0-105077 GCF_044360715.1 Flavobacterium sp. | reverse complement strand
TCACCGAGCTCATGGCTGAGACAGTGTCCAGATCGTTACACCATTCGTGCAGGTCGGAACTTACCCGACAAGGAATTTCGCTACCTTAGGACCGTTATAGTTACGGCCGCCGTTTACTGGGGCTTCATTTCAATGCTTCTGCTTGCGCATAACATCTCCACTTAACCTTCCAGCACCGGGCAGGTGTCAGGCCCTATACTTCATCTTACGATTTTGCAGAGCCCTGTGTTTTTGATAAACAGTCGCCTGGACCTCTTCACTGCGGCCCCGATTACTCGGGGCGACCCTTCTCCCGAAGTTACGGGTCTATTTTGCCTAATTCCTTAGCCATGAATCTCTCGAGCACCTTAGGATTCTCTCCTCAACTACCTGTGTCGGTTTACGGTACTGGTACGTATAATCTAAGTTTAGAAGTTTTTCTTGGAAGCCCTTAGGCGCACTATCCCATTGTCCGAAGACTCCGAGTACTATCGTATTTCCCCAAGACTCGCGCATTTGACTACGAGTCCTATAGGTAGGTACTTCAACGAACTATTCCGTCAGTTCGCGGCGCTTTCATCACTCCGTCACTCCATCACAATTATAAGTAGTACGGGAATATTAACCCGTTAGCCATCGACTGTCCCTTTCGGGTTCGCCTTAGGACCAGACTAACCCGCAGCTGATTAGCATAGCTGCGGAAACCTTAGTTTTTCGGTGTGCGGGTTTCTCGCCCGCATTATCGTTACTTATGCCTACATTTTCTTTTCTAAACAGTCCAGCATGACTCACATCACACCTTCGACCCAGTTTAGAATGCTCCCCTACCACGTACGCAAGGCGTACATCCATAGCTTCGGTAATACACTTATGCCCGATTATTATCCATGCTCGTCCGCTCGACTAGTGAGCTGTTACGCACTCTTTAAATGAATGGCTGCTTCCAAGCCAACATCCTAGCTGTCTGGGCAGACAAACCGCGTTATTTCAACTTAGCGTATATTTGGGGACCTTAGCTGATGGTCTGGGTTCTTTCCCTCTCGGACTTGGACCTTAGCACCCAAGCCCTCACTGCTGGTAAACATTATATAGCATTCGGAGTTTGTCAGGAATTGGTAGGCGATGAAGCCCCCGCATCCAATCAGTAGCTCTACCTCTATATAACTATAACCCAGCGCTGCACCTAAATGCATTTCGGGGAGTACGAGCTATTTCCGAGTTTGATTGGCCTTTCACCCCTACCCACAAGTCATCCGAAGACTTTTCAACGTCAACCGGTTCGGACCTCCACTGTGTGTTACCACAGCTTCATCCTGCCCATGGGTAGATCACACGGTTTCGCGTCTACCATTACTGACTAAAGCGCCCTATTCAGACTCGCTTTCGCTACGGATCCGTGACTTAATCACTTATCCTCGCCAGCAACGGTAACTCGTAGGCTCATTATGCAAAAGGCACGCCGTCACACCACTTGGATGCTCCGACCGCTTGTAGGCGTATGGTTTCAGGATCTATTTCACTCCGTTATTCACGGTTCTTTTCACCTTTCCCTCACGGTACTGGTTCACTATCGGTCTCTCAGGAGTATTTAGCCTTAGCGGATGGTCCCGCCAGATTCACACAGGGTTTCACGTGCCCCGCGCTACTCAGGATACCACTATCAATATCTTCTCTTACTTATACGGGACTATCACCCTCTTTGGTTAACCTTTCCAGGTTATTCTAATTCAATCCGCATCAAATCTCGTGGTCCTACAACCCCAAAATTGCCGTAACAACTTTGGTTTGGGCTAATCCGCGTTCGCTCGCCACTACTTACGGAATCACTTTTGTTTTCTTCTCCTCCGCCTACTTAGATGTTTCAGTTCAGCGGGTTCACTCTCCTATCGGAGTACTATGTCTTCAACATAGTGGGTTGCCCCATTCGGATATCTACGGATCAATTCGTGTGTGCCGATCCCCGTAGCTTTTCGCAGCTTATCACGTCCTTCATCGCCTCTGAGAGCCAAGGCATCCCCCATACGCCCTTATTTTGCTTATTGTATTCTTATAATGAGCTAAATCGTTTATAAAAACGACTTAATTATATGTTTTGCTAGTAATATGCTGTGCGCATATCACATAGCGTGTTTTCTACTTTTTGTATTTTATCTCAATATGTCAATGAACTTTAGCTATAAGCTAACAGCTGAAAGCTATTAGCTAGCTTGTGGAGAATATCGGAGTCGAACCGATGGCCTCCTGCGTGCAAGGCAGGCGCTCTAGCCAGCTGAGCTAATCCCCCATTATCAAATTTTGAATTCTGAATGGTGAATTTTGAATTATTATAGTAATTCACTACTCATACTTCTAAAATTTCCTTTTATAAACAAAAAAACTTTTTTTTAATTTAAAATTCAAAATTTAGAATTCAAAATTCAAAAAGTAGTCCCGCCCAGACTCGAACTGGGGACCCCTACATTATCAGTGTAGTACTCTAACCAGCTGAGCTACGAGACTCTGTTTTGTTTGTTTTTTAGTATTTGAACTAACAGCAAGAGTAATTCTCTTTTTTATATTATAAATCGAAACCTAAATGATTATCTTGTGTCTCTAGAAAGGAGGTGTTCCAGCCGCACCTTCCGGTACGGCTACCTTGTTACGACTTAGCCCTAGTTACCAGTTTTACCCTAGGCAGCTCCTTGCGGCGACCGACTTCAGGTACCCCCAGCTTCCATGGCTTGACGGGCGGTGTGTACAAGGCCCGGGAACGTATTCACCGGATCATGGCTGATATCCGATTACTAGCGATTCCAGCTTCACGGAGTCGAGTTGCAGACTCCGATCCGAACTGAGATAGGTTTTGTAGATTCGCTCCTGCTCGCGCAGTGGCTGCTCTCTGTACCTACCATTGTAGCACGTGTGTGGCCCAGGGCGTAAGGGCCGTGATGATTTGACGTCATCCCCACCTTCCTCACAGTTTACACTGGCAGTCTCGTTAGAGTTCCCGACATGACTCGCTGGCAACTAACGACAGGGGTTGCGCTCGTTATAGGACTTAACCTGACACCTCACGGCACGAGCTGACGACAACCATGCAGCACCTTGAAGATTGTCTTGCGAAAGATCTGTTTCCAAATCGGTCAATCCCCATTTAAGCCTTGGTAAGGTTCCTCGCGTATCATCGAATTAAACCACATGCTCCACCGCTTGTGCGGGCCCCCGTCAATTCCTTTGAGTTTCATTCTTGCGAACGTACTCCCCAGGTGGGATACTTATCACTTTCGCTTAGCCACTCAGATTGCTCCGAACAGCTAGTATCCATCGTTTACGGCGTGGACTACCAGGGTATCTAATCCTGTTCGCTCCCCACGCTTTCGTCCATCAGCGTCAATATATTAGTAGTAACCTGCCTTCGCAATTGGTATTCCATGTAATCTCTAAGCATTTCACCGCTACACTACATATTCTAGTTACTTCCTAATAATTCAAGTTTAACAGTATCAATGGCCGTTCCATCGTTGAGCGATGGGCTTTCACCACTGACTTATTAAACCGCCTACGGACCCTTTAAACCCAATGATTCCGGATAACGCTTGCATCCTCCGTATTACCGCGGCTGCTGGCACGGAGTTAGCCGATGCTTATTCATACAGTACCGTCAAGTCTCTACACGTAGAGGTGTTTCTTCCTGTATAAAAGCAGTTTACAATCCATAGGACCGTCTTCCTGCACGCGGCATGGCTGGATCAGGCTTGCGCCCATTGTCCAATATTCCTCACTGCTGCCTCCCGTAGGAGTCTGGTCCGTGTCTCAGTACCAGTGTGGGGGATCTCCCTCTCAGGACCCCTACCCATCGTTGCCATGGTAAGCCGTTACCTTACCATCTAGCTAATGGGACGCATACTCATCTTTTACCGTTGGAACTTTAATAATCAAATCATGCGATTCGAAAATACTATGAGGTATTAATCCAAATTTCTCTGGGCTATCCCTCTGTAAAAGGTAGATTGTATACGCGTTACGCACCCGTGCGCCGGTCTCAAAGCAGCAAGCTGCTCCTACCCCTCGACTTGCATGTGTTAAGCCTGCCGCTAGCGTTCATCCTGAGCCAGGATCAAACTCTTCATCGTAGATTTTTTAAGATATCTCTATCTAAGTTATTTTATCGACGATAATCATTTTGCTAGGTATTCAATTCTTTATAATACTCGAAAAAGATATTACTCTTATTCTTATATGCTGTCAATCCAATATGTCTATGAACTTATTCTCTTATTTTTTGCCTTCTCTTTGAGTTAGCGGGTGCAAAAGTAGAACCTTTTTTTTTATTACCAAAACTTTAATACACTTTTTTTTGAGAAAATTGTATCTCCGTTTTGTTAAACCTAAATCTGTAAATGAACTTTTCTTCTGCGGGGTGCAAAGATAACATCTTTATTTACTAATTACCAAATCTTTTTTTATCCTTTTATCAAAAATAAAATTCGTAGGATTTTGATACTATTAAATAAGGAACGTCGCTCTGAATGCGGGTGCAAAACTAGCAACTTTATTCGGATTTCCTAACCTTATACTAATCTTTTTTTAAAGTATTTTCTTAACTATTGAACTACAAGAAGTTACACAACGGGAATTCTTGATAAAAAAGTTTTGCAAGGGAATTCAACTGAAAAAACAAGCCCATAGCCCTGATAGTAGCGGCATCCTTTTTGTATAGTGGGCTTTATTTTCAAAGTCCACTAGGCAAAAAGATATAGCGTAGAGCAGGAAAGAGCTGCTAAAAAAACTTCAACGCTTTAATTGGTGATATTTTTGTAATTAGGTAAGACGGAATTAATAAAATCAAGACGCAAATAAGAATTGTTCCTGCATTTAAAAGCGCGATATGCAGAAAATCAATATCAACCGGAGCCGATGACACATAGTAACTTTCGGGATTTAGAGTGATGATTTCGAACTTTTTTTGGATAAATAATAATACAATTGCAGTTCCATTTCCCCAGAGCAAACCTCTTGAAATTAAGTGGGCTGCGTTATATAAAAATATTTTTCGGACCGACCAATTGTTAGCGCCGAGCGCTTTTAACATTCCAATTAGTTGGGTACGTTCGAGAATTAAAACCAAAAGTGCTACAACCATATTTATGGTTGCAACGGCAATCATTATGATTAAAATGACTAGAATATTGAAGTCGAACAGCTTTAACCATTCGAAAATGCCGAAATATTTTTCAGAAATGGATACACTGTTAAATGTTGGCGGTATGGTTTTGTAGATTTCTTGTGCGTGCTGGTCTAATTTTGAAAAGTCGTCTATAAAAATTTCATAGGCTCCAAACTGATTGGGCTGCCACTTATTTATACGTTGCAGATGTTGTATGTTACCTATTATATAGGACGAATCGAATTCTTGAAAGCCAGAGTTATAAATTCCGGAAATAGTGAACTTTCGAACACTTGGTAATTTACCTTGTGTTTTCATAAAAAAGGTAGTAACCGAATTTCCTACTTTTAATTTTAATCGGTTGGCTAAAAACTGAGAAATCAATACTTGATTGATGTCGCCTTCTTTATAGGTAGGAATTTTTCCTTCGACTAAAAAATCTTCCAAATTTTTCCACTGATAGGTGTTGTCTACTCCTTTAAAAACAACGCCTTCTACATCCGTTTTAGTTCTAATTAATGCACCTTTAGTAATTATGGGCTGCACGTGAGTAATGTATTTATTTTTTCTTAATTGGGTAATAGGTAATATTTTAGAATCGAAGGGTTCGGCAGTAACTTGAGATTGATTGTCATCGAAATTTGAAACGATGATATGCCCATTAAACGCAGCTATTTTTTCACGTATTTTTTGCTGCAAACCAATACCTGTTGCAACTGAGAGCACCATCATAAAAATACTTAAAGCAATAGCCCAAATAGCAATTTTTATAATTGGCGAAGAAACACTACTTTTATAACTTTTTGAAACAATAAGTCGTTTCGCAATAAAATATTCTAAATTCAAAATATACTTATATGAAATTTGTGTTCAAAAATACGTTTTTATTTATTTTAATACTATTATTTTCTTTTGGATGTTCATCAGTGAAAAAGTCGAAAGTCGAAAGTCAAAAGTCGAAAGCAATAGTAACCGAAACAACAAACCAAAAGTTCAAAAACATAGCCCTAAAAACAGGTGCTGAAAATTATAACGCCTATTTACCATTATTGGCGAATAAAAAAATTGGTATTGTTACGAATCCGACAGGAATTGTTGAAAGCAAAAAACACTTGGTTGATTTTCTTTTAGAACATAAAGTTGATTTACAAAAAATCTATGCTCCAGAACACGGATTTAGAGGAACTGCTGATGCTGGGGAAGTAATTAAAGATGGCAAAGACATCAAAACCAATTTACCTATTATTTCGTTATATGGAAATAATAAAAAGCCTAAACCCGAGCAATTAGCAGATATTAATATTGTAATTTTTGATATTCAGGATGTGGGTGCGCGATTTTACACGTATATTTCAACACTACATTATGTAATGGAAGCTTGTGCGGAAAATAATATTGAACTTTTAGTTTTAGATAGACCGAATCCAAATGGAAGTATTATTGACGGACCTGTTTTAGAAATGGAACACAAAAGCTTTGTAGGAATGCACCCCATTCCGGTTTTACACGGGATGACAATTGGTGAATATGCAAAAATGATCAATGGAGAAAAATGGTTAGCAAATGGTGTGACGTGTAATTTAACCGTAATTCCTTGCGCCAATTACAAAAGAGATATGCCGTATAGCTTACCCGTAAAACCCTCGCCAAATTTACCAAATGATCAATCGATAAATTTATATGCAAGTTTGTGTTTTTTTGAGGGCACGAATGTAAGCGTAGGAAGAGGCACGGAAAAACAATTTCAAATATATGGCTCGCCATTTTTACTTAAAACTGATTTTTCATTTACTCCTTTTCCGAATTTTGGTGCAAAAGAACCGATGCATAAAGACATTTTATGTTATGGAGAAGATTTGTCTAAAATCAAAAAAGTGAGTCGTTTAGAGTTGAAATGGCTAATAAAAACATATGCCAATACTTCTGATAAAACTGTCTTTTTTAATGATTTTTTTACGAAATTAGCAGGAACCAAAAAACTTCAAGAGCAAATTATTGAAGGTGTTTCTGAAAAGGAAATTAGAAAAAGTTGGGAAACTGACTTGAATGCTTTTAAAGAAATGAGAAAGAAATATTTGATTTATTAGTCATAAAGTCTGAAAGTGAAAACACTCCATTTTAAGATTTTTAAAGTTTTTCAGCTACAAAGGCAGTTTTAATTTCATCTTCTCAACAATATTAAACGCTGCTGGACAAATCGCTACGTTTAGCAAAGTCAAATCGGTAATTTGATTGAACTTTTTTCTATCTGTATGCGGAAATTCTCTACACGCTTTTGGGCGCACATCGTAAATAAAACATTTATTGTCCGACTCTAAAAACGTACACGGCACTGATTTTAACACATAATCATTGTCTTCGTCTACTCGTAAAAACTGACTGATAAACTGTTGTGGCTTTTGCTTAAAATGTTTTGCAATGCGTTCCACATCAGCATCTGTAAATAATGGTCCAGTAGTTTTACAACAATTCGCACAATCGAGACAGTCGGTTTTTTTAAATTCGGCATCGTGTAAATCTTGCATTACATAATCTAAATTTTTTGGCACCCGTTTTTTTAACTTATCGAAATATTTTTTAGTTTCAATATGTGTATCTTTGGCTAACTTTTGAATTTCGTTTAACGATGGCTTCATTATTAATTTGTCTGAATGAACTACAAAGTTACGATTTTGAACATAGATTTAAGAATAACGAATGTTGAATTTTGAAAAATAACGATGAAAGACCTTTTTGGAAAAGCCATATTAGATTACCAAACGAATAATTCTCCTGAAGATTTAATCACTGAAACTTCGATTTCTGAAGCTGATGAAATGCCTGTTTCTTATTTGTTTAGAACCTATAATGAAATGCCAGAATTGGAACAAAAAGCATTACAATTAGCAAAAGGAAGCGTTTTAGATGTAGGATGTGGTGCTGGAAGTCATACTTTAGCATTACAAAACGAAAGAAAATTAGATGTTACCGCAATAGATATTTCTGAAAATGCTGTGAAAGCTTGTCAACTTCGAGGTATAAAAAATGTTTTTGTACAACATCTTTTAGATTTAAACCCAACAAGCAAATTTGACACAATACTTCTTTTAATGAATGGAACTGGGATTTTTGGCACCTTAAAAGGAACAAGTAACTATTTAAAGAAATTAAAATCGTTATTAAATGAAGGTGGACAAATTTTAATTGATTCTTCAGATTTAATTTATATGTATGATCAAGATGAAGATGGTGCCTATTGTATTCCTGCAGAAGGGTATTATGGCGAATTGACTTTTTCGGTGCAATATAAAGGAGAAACGGAAGATACTTTTCCTTGGTTGTATTTAGATTACAACACACTTCAAAATGCAGCTATTGCAAATGGTTTACAATGCGAATTACTTTTAGAAGGCGAACATTTTGATTATTTGGCAAAACTTTCAATTTAAATTCCAAAAATTAAATTCCAAATTTCAATATTTAAAATCCCCAAAAAACACAAAATCTATTTTTTGAAACACAGATCAAAGAAATTTTAAAAATCTGTTAAATCCGTGTTGAAAAATAGTAAATAATTTAACTTTCAATTTTGGAATTTGGAATTTTTAATATTCGAATTTATTACGGTATATTCAAATATTTATGAGTTTGTAAAGATACTCGCCATTTTGGGTTGTTCATAACATACTCCACAATTAACGGAGTCATTTCTTCTTTTTTGCTCCATTCGGGTTGTAAGAATAAAATGGCATTTTTATTTGTTTTTTCTGCTTGTTCTTCGGCAAAAATAAAATCGTGTTTGTTGTGAATTATAACTTTCAATTCGTTTGCAATTGCGTAAGCAGATGCTACAGGTAGTTTATTTTTTTTTGGCGACAAGCAAAACCAATCCCAAGTTCCTGTTACCTCGTAAGCACCAGAAGTTTCAATATGAACATTTAATCCTGCATTTTTTAATCGTTCTGTAATTGGATTCATATCCCAAGTTAGAGGTTCGCCTCCAGTAATTACAATGGTTTCTGCATAAGATTTTGCATTCGAAACTATTTTTTCTACAGCTGTTGGAGGATGTAAATCTGCATTCCAGCTTTCTTTAACATCACACCAATGACATCCCACATCACAACCGCCCACACGAATAAAGTAGGCTGCAGTTCCGGTATGAAACCCTTCGCCTTGTATGGTATAAAACTCTTCCATTAAAGGAAGCATTTCGCCTTTGTCTACTAATATTTGAGTGTCTTTGTTAAGCATAAATTATTTATTGAGTGCAAAGGTAATTTATTTAGGGTAAAAGGTAAAGGGTAAAAGGTAAAAGTTTATGAGTTGAAAATAGCGCATAAAAAAACCGATAACTTTCGCTATCGGTTTTTAAAATTTTAATACGTTTTTTATTTATTTAATGCTTGTAAAGATTCTTTTACGAAAACATCATTTGGATTAATTTCGGCAGCTTTTTTGAAATTTTCTATAGCTTTAGCTTTATCAGTAGTAGCATAATTTGCTCCAATAAATGAATACGTTTCAAATAAGTTTTCTTTTACTGCTGCTTTTGCCATTTCTGTTTCTCCTTTTGAAGTTACTGTTTTTACATAACCTTCATAATCTAAAACAGCTTGTGCATTAGCTTCTGGAGTTCCAATAACTCTGTTTAATTGTCCTTTGTAAAAATAAACATCTTGTGTGTTTGGAGAGATTCTGATTGCTTCTGCATACGCATTATTAGCTTTTGCAAATTCTGCAGTTAATGTTGCTTTTTGAGCTTCCGTTTTACTTTCAGCATAGAACAAAATTGAATTTCCTAATAAAAAATTATCGCGGCTGTAACTTTTTGAATTTGTGTTTTTAACTGCTAATTCAAATAATTTTGCAGCTTCTAAATACGCTTTTCCAGAATATAATTTAATACCAATTTCAGTAAATTCTGTATTTAAATTTGGATTTAATTCTGCTGCTTTTGTTAAATCTGATATAGCTTCTGAAAATTTCGTTTGATTAGAAATAATACCTTTATCGTCCATTGAAGTCGCTAATTTTGCTTTTGCTAAATACAAATAATCTTTACCATTAATTTTTTTAGCATCAACTTTTGTCATATAATCAGTCAATGACTTAATAGCTCCGTCTGGATTCCCATTTTCAGAATAAGCATATCCTAAATATTTAAATACTTTTGGATTTACTTTATCTAATTTTTGAATTGCCAAAGCTTCCGCTTCTAATTCTTTCCATTTTTTTGATAAGATTAAGAAATCAGCATATTTTATTTTAGCATCTGTAGAAACATCTGTTAAACTCATATACTTTTTATAATCTTCTAAAGCAGCAGCAATTTTTTCTTCAAAAAGCGATTTTTTTGCATACGCCCAAGCCAAGTTGGTTTCTGCTTTTTCACGAAAAGCTGGTCCGTAACTTGGATTAATTGCTAAGATATCATTAAATGCTTTTAATGCTTCTGGAAACGCTTGCGCATTTCTTGTGATAATTGCCAATTGCAAAGGCGCTCTTAATGACGTTTTGTCTAATTCTCCAGCTGTTCTGTATGCTACATATGCATCATTAACATTTTTGTTTGCTACTAAAGCATCTCCCAAAGCAATTTGCGCTAAAGCTGATTTAGGATCACTTACAACAGCTAATTTAGCTGCCGCTAATGCTTTAGAAACGTCTGGGTTAGTCGCTTTTAAATAAGCTTGTGTAATAAAAATTTGTTCCTCGGTGTTTTTCTTTTTAGCGATTGTTAATGCAGAAGCAAAATTAGTTTCTGCAGCAGAAGAATTCCCTTCTAATAAATTTAATTGTCCTAAACCAATTAAATTTAGATGTCCTGCATCTTTAGTTACTTTACCTTTTTCAAAATATACTTTTGCCGAATCTTGCTTTTCTAACGCTAAATATACTTGACCAAGATAAAAGTAATTTTTACCTTTATCTGGCGTTGTTTCAACCATTGATTTTAAAGATTTTCTTGCTTCAGAAAATTTTTCGGCATCGATAGTTTTTTTAACTTGCTCTAAATCTTGAGCATTTACTGCAACTGCAGATAAAATAGTGACAAAACTTGATAAAATAATTGTTCTCATTTCTTCTTTTTTATTTCTTTTTATTACTTTTTACAATTCTTATTTCTCGGGTTGGTATTTTTACTGGTGCTAATCCTGATTTAAGAATGATACGCTGACCAACCTCGCTTTTTACAAAAGAAGCAAATCCCATGCCTAAACCAGTTCTACCCTGATAATTTAACAAATAAATTTTTCTTGTAAATGGATATTCTTTTGTTTCAATATATGACTGAGTAGGTTTTACTGCTTTTTGTATGCTTTCGCCAACAGCTAAAACTTTAACATTTTTTATTGTACTTTCCAATTCAATTGAAGGATTCAGGAGCCAATTTACTCCAACAAAACCTATTGAATTATTGTTTTCGGAGACAAATTTAATAACTTCTAAATTACTTTTTAATGCCGTTACATTTTTTGACAATGATTTAACATTCGCTTTTTCCATTAAATAACTTAATGTGCTAGAATTTTCGTTATCAAAAACAAATTGAACATCTGTTTTTTGCCCTTTTAATATTTCAAAAACTTCAGATACTGTAATTGCAGTTTTTGAAGATTTTTGATTTACCACTAGTGCAATAGCATCTGAACAAAAAGGTGTATTTTTACCAATTACATCAATAGCTATTAATTTGTCTTCTTGCGATTTATTTAATTCGTGTGAAAGAACGGCAATATCAATTTTACGTTGTAATACTAAATTTACTATATCCGAATCTGATTTTGGAATAAGCCTTATGTCAGCTTTTTGATATTTACTTTCAAAAACCATTTCTTGATCTTCCACAATTGGCAACAAAGATTCATCTACATAAATTTCAGCTTTTCCTTTTACGTAAGATTCGTCTTCAGTACTATTTTCAGATTTTTTACACGAAAAAAATACTAAAATTGTAAAAACAAAAATGGATATAATTATATTAATTTTACTCTTCATCCTCTTTTTTTATTAATCTGTAAAATCTGAAACTTGCGTATAAAACTAATAGACCTCCAAATATTCTTCTTCTTATCATTGATACTTCTAGTGGAAAATTATCCCAAAAAGTAACTAGATAAGCCAAAACTAAATAAAAGCAGAATATTAAAAGTCCTAAAATAAACAGAAATCGCTGTTTGGGCGATTTCTGTTTTAAATTATTTAACCAATTCATATTATTCGTTTGCTGTAATTTGAATGGATATAGGTAATGTATAGTATTGTTTTACACTTCTACCATTATATACACCTGGTGTCCATTTTGGCGATTTATTTAAGATTCTTGTGGCCTCTTTTCCTAAACCTAATCCTGCAGGACTTTCTTTTACAATTTGAATGTCTCTAATTGATCCATCATCCCAAACTACAAATTTCGCAATAACAGTACCTGTTGTAGTTTCGTCTACTTCTGGTAAACGGAATGAACTTGCAATTTGTTTTCTAAAAGCATTCATACCACCTGGAGGCGACGCTTGAACTTGTACAGAAGTAAAGATTTGATTGTAATCTGTATCATCTCCTTTTTGTTCTTCTTGCGCTAATTCACCAGTTTTTTCAAGACTTGCATTTGCATCCCCTTTAGCTGTTTCTGAACCCGATTTTTTATCCGGTTCAACAGGAGGAATTTCATTTTCAACTGTTTTCTTATTTACAACAACTGGTGGCACATTTTTCACAATGTCAACCACAGACTTCACCTTTTTGATAGGTTCCACCTTCTTTTGTTCTAAAATTTTCTTTTCCTCCTTTTTAATTGGAGTTTTCACTTTCTTAAGTTCTACCTTAGTAATTTTAACCTCTTCTTTGTCTTTACTTTTCATTGAAAGATAAAGTGCAAAAACTGTGGTTATAAAAAATATTGAAGAAATAATCAATGCTAAAACGGTTCTCTTCGAACTATTTGTTCTTAATTCGTATGCTCCATAACTTTTATTACGTCCTTCGAATATATTGTCAAGTAAACTAGCTTCGCTAATGTTTTGAATTTCACTCATTTTTCTATATTTAAAGTTATGTTATTTAATTTTATTGTCTTCAAGCATTTTTAAATCGCCTGGAGTTACATCAACAATTGAATAAGAAAACGGTTTTACTATTGCCATTTCATCTAAAATGTCAACTAAATTTTTATAGTTTGCCGATTTACTTGCTTTAATAAGCACAGTCATCCCTTGTTTCTTAGGATCTTCAATACGATCCATTACAAACTTTTTATGAGCAATTAGTGCTTTCCTAATCCCTTTTCCACCATAGTTTTCCAACTTAGGTTTACCATTAATTCCGTCTTCCATATAAGGCGCATCTGTAAGTCCTATATAATACACTAACTTATCATTTTTACCTAAAACAACAGTTAAAGTTCTGAAAGCTGGAGTTTCTGGTGGGTTAGGATCATCCTGTTTAGTATTATCTGGTAAAGCTAAATCCATAGATTGTGGCTTAGATAATGTGGTTGTTAGGATAAAGAAAGTAATTAACAAGAACGCTAAATCAACCATCGCTGTTAAATCAACACCTGGATTCGATTTTTTACTTCTTACTTTACCGCCTTTACCACCGCCGCCACCGGTATTTAATTCTGCCATGTTATTTTTTTATTTTAATTAAAAATCTTCATCTCTTAGAGAAGTTACTAAATAAAAATCATTCATATTTTGTTTTTGAAGTATGTCAAATACGTTCTTTACAACTGGATATTTTTCTTTAGAACTACCTTTTATAGCTATTTCAATCTCCTTAATCTTTTCTGCACCTTTAGCTTGTTGTTCCATAACAACTGCTGCATTCGCATAATATACCCAGAAAGACAATTCATTTTCAGAAATATCTCCTTTGTAAGGAATGCCCGATTGCGTACCAGGTTTGTTTCTTTCAGCGTTTTTTAAAGCTAATAACGACTTTAATTGCTCCAAAGGCACACCAAATGAATCTAATAAAGAAAACTCATTTATTTCTTGAGGTGTAAAAGCAATGTCATATTTTAATGACATAGCTTCCAAGGCAGCAATTCTGGTTTCTCTTTCAGACATTCCAATATATACTGCACTATCACCAACTGTAATAGTAAATAAATTTCTTTCTGGCAATTTAGCTTTTATGGTTGACGCAGGCGTATCTACTGGCTTAGGCTCAGGTACTTTTGATGTTGCTGTCATGATAAAAAAGGACAATAACAAAAACGCAACGTCACACATGGCCGTCATGTCTATTCTTGTGCTTTTTTTAGATGTTTTTATATTTGCCATTTTACTTTATTTTAACTTAATAATATTTTATGAAATCTTAGTTGCTTCCTTTAGCTCTTTTATAAGCTTGAGAAATTGCGAAACCAGCTTCGTCAATAAAATAAGTTAAAGTATCAATTTTTGAAGTAAAATAGTTGTAAGCAATAACAGCTAAAGTAGAAGTACCAATACCTGTAGCCGTATTAATTAACGCCTCAGAAATACCATTTGCTAATTCTGCTTGGTCTGGAGTACCTTCTGCTAATCCAGCGAATGCTTTAATCATACCAGATACTGTTCCTAATAAACCTAATAAGGTACCAATTGATACTAAAGTAGAAATAATAGTCATATGTTTTTCTAACATTGGCATTTCTAATGATGTTGCTTGTTCCACTTCTTTAGTAATATTTTCTGTAGCAGCATCTACATCTAATCCGTCTTTTTTAACTTGCTCAGATTTTAATAAACCAGCTTTGATAACGTTGGCAACAGATCCTTCTTGAGCATCACAAGCCGCAATAGCACCTTGAACATCTCCAGTTTTAATTTGAGATAAAACATCTTTTACGAAATTATCTAAATTTCCTTTTCCAGCTGCTTTAGTCAATACGATAAATCTTTCTACAGAGAAAACAATAGTCATTAATAATAATCCCATTAACACAGGAACAATCATACCTCCTTTATAAACCATACCTAAATAGTTTCCTGGTAAAGGTTGTCCTGCTGGATCACCTTTGATAAAGTTTGCTGGCGCTCCCATTACAAATTTCCATAATAAAGCACCAATTGTTATACAAATTACAATAGTCAAAGCTGCAAAAAGTGTACTTGCTTTGTTTCCTTTGTTCTCTACAGAAACGTTTAAATCCTGTCCCATTTTTTTAAATTTTTAGTTTGAATTGATTAATTATTTGATTTCAATTTTATTTTTGATAGTCGCAAATTTATGTGAATTAGATTTGAAAAAAAAACTAATTTCATAAAATTTACATTAACTTTTTGAAAATATGCAACAATCATACCAAAAAAGAGATATAGTAAGATTATTTTCAATATTTTTTATGATTATTTAATAATTATTCAATAAAAACGAAATAATTACAATACATATTATGTTAAGAGATTGTAAAGTTTTTCCGATTTCATTTTGTTTTAATAAATTCAGAACAATATTATGTTTCAAAAAAACTATTTGAAGCTTAATTTATTCATTTTACTATAAAAAATTACTTTTTTAGAAGATCAATAATCTTATGTTCAACAATTTGACTGTTCCAAATTTGGTCAATGTTTTCCATTTTCAATACTTCTTGCATAATTTCGTTTTGTCTATCACCAATAGCTAACGCTTCTGAGTAAGGTTGGTGACTAAACGTAACACGAGAATATAACGGCACCCATAATTGAGGGTATTTATCAGAAAACCATTTTTCTATTTTCTTTTGCAATAAGAAATTAGCATCTGCTGTTTTTGAGCTCATTTCCATAAAATTTCTGTATGAAAGTTCGGCAATAGCATCTGCATTTGGTTTACGAGAATTTTCATAATCGTTTAATAAATTTGCCCAATCATCGCCATATTTTTCAAACATTTCCTCCAAAACGGTAATGTCTTCAAAGCCCGCATTCATTCCATGTCCATAAAAAGGCACTATCGCATGACAAGCATCGCCAATAAGCGCCACTTTATCACTAAATGTCCAAGGAAAACACTTCATGGTTACTAAATAACTTGTTGGGTTTTTAAAGAAATCTTCTACTAAATTTGGAATTACTTCTTTAGTATCTGGAAAGTGATTCGCAAAGAAACCAACCAATTGCTCCTTGCTTTTAATGGATTCGAATGAATTTTCACCATCATGCGGCATAAAAAGAGTACAGGTAAAACTCCCATCTAAATTGGCTAATGCCATTAGCATAAAATTACCTCGAGGCCAAATATGCAAGGATTTTTTATCTAATTTATGCGTGCCATCTGGGTTGGCAGGAATATTTAATTCTTTATAGCCAATATTTAAAAATTCTTGCGAATAATTGAACATGCTCTGGCGTTGCATTTTATGTCTGATTCGAGAAAAAGCACCATCGGCACCAAAAGTAATATCATAATCATGTGTAGTCCACTCGCCTTTTTCAGAATCGCCTATAGAAATTGTTGCAGTTGTTAAATCTACATCCCAAACTTTTTCTTCAAAGAAAAACACGACTCCAGCTTTTTCAGCTAAATCGACCATTTTTTTATTCAACAGACCTCTTGAAAGGGAATAAATTACTTCGCCGTCTTTTCCATAAAACTGTTCATTAACGGTGTCTTTTTCGGTATGAATGGCACGTTTTTCAACAGGAATTCCTATACTTAAAACTTCTTGATCCAAACCAACATCGCGTAACGCTTTTACACCTCTGTCTGACAAAACAAGATTAATCGAGCGACCTGAAAAATTCATTTTTCGAATATCTGGGCTTCTGTCGTAAATATGAACGATATGACCTCGTTTTCTTAGATAAATTCCTAATAAAGTTCCTACTAATCCGGAACCTACTATTGCAATTTTTTTTGGTGTTTGATTTGACATATACTGAGTACTACTTATGTAGTTTAAAAAAAATTCGTTTTTGATTGATTGTTAAAACTGAACTCGATTTCCAACATTCAGTTTTTGTGATTTAGCAAGAATTCCGCACATATGAAATAACATTCTTGCACCTACATTTCCATCCCAATCGTCATTTTCTCCTGGTGCAACTTCTACTAGATCAAAACCAATTATTTCTTTACCTGAATTAGCTAATAAGTTAAATAAATAAGTAGCTTGTTCAAATGAAAAACCACCAGGAACAGGTGTTCCTGTATTTGGACAATACCATGGGTACATTCCATCAATATCAAAAGAAATAGTGACCTTTTGTGGTAGCTGCGAAATGATTTCTTCACATAGTTGTTTCCAAGTTTGTCCTTCAAACGCTTTTGCTTTCATATCAGCATCTGTATGAACAATAATTCTACCTTTAGCTTCTCTAACTATATTTACTTCTTGCTCGCAAAAATCTCTAATTCCGACTTGAACAATTTTTGATACTTGAGGAATTTGTAACGTATTATACATTATTGAAGCATGTGAAAAAGTGAATCCTTCATAAGCCACTCGCAAATCCATATGAGCATCTAAATGCAAGATACCAAAACTGTCATGTTGTGTAGCTAAAGCTTCATAATAACCAAGAGGTGTACTATGATCTCCGCCTAAAAGCGCTACTTTTTTTCCTTTATTTTGCCAAAATAACACTTTTTCTTTCACTTCGGAATGAAGCGTTCTGCATGCTATATTAACTTTATGCAAATCTTCTTGTAAAGCAGGAAACGTTTCTACATCTTCACCATTTTCAAGAGCTTTAATAATAGGTTGTGCTAAGTTTTTATATTTTTTAGAGTTTTTTGCCCAATCTTGAGGTGCATCTTCCATATAAATACCTAATTTCCATAATTCTGGAAAATCTTGATGTAATAAATCCACTTGAAATGAGGCATCAAAAATAGCAGCAGGACCTTCAGAGGCTCCCGAACCATAACTCACTGTTACTTCCCAAGGCACAGGAATAATAATAATTTCTGATTCTTCTGCTGTAAATGGCAATCCAAAAATGGTAGCATCTGCTAAACCAGGTTGTGACGGATCGAAATTTTCTATTTTTTGTTGTTTATTCATTTTGGATGTTCTATTTTAATATTCCTTTTTTCAAAATTTGTCCAAAATTATAAATATCTTCAAAAGACGTATAAAATGGGACGGGTGCTAAACGAATAACATTAGGCTCACGCCAATCTGTAATTACTCCATTTTGCATTAAATAAGTGAATAATTCTTTGCCTTGCCCGTGTAAATATACCGACAATTGACAACCTCTTTCAGATTGATTAGAAGGCGTGATAACTTCGAAATTAGCTTGTGGAATTTCCTTATCGATTTCATGTAAAATAAATTCTAGATAAGAAGTAATAACATTTCTTTTTGCAATTAGTTTTTCCATACCTACTTCCGCAAACATTTCTACAGTTGCTAAATAGGGCGCTAAAGATAAAACTGGTAAATTACTAACTTGCCAACCATTTGCACCTTCAACCGCATCAAAATTCGGTTCCATTAAAAATCTACGGGATTTATTATGTCCGTACCAGCCCGCAAATCGGTCTAATTCTTTGTTCGTATGATGTTTTTCGTGGACAAAGTATCCAGACGCATTTCCTGGTCCTGAATTCATATATTTATAACTACACCACGCGGCAAAATCAACATCCCATTCGTGTAAATTTAATTCAATATTTCCTGCAGCATGCGCCAAATCCCAACCTACAAGTGCTCCAGATTTATGTCCAGCTGCTGTGATGGTTTTCATGTCGAAAACTTGACCTGTATAATAGTTTACTCCACCAATAAAAACAAGTGCTAACTCGTCTCCCAACTCTTCAATTTTTGATAAAATATCTTCTGGTCGAGTTGTTAATTCGCCTTCTCTTCTTTTGATTTCAACAATTGCCTCTTCTGGATCAAAACCGTGAAATTTCACTTGACTTTGCAACATATATTGATCGGAAGGAAATGCTTTTTCTTCGCATAAAATTTTAATTCTCTTGCCTTTTGGTTGGTAAAAAGAAACAAAAAGCAAATGCAAATTCACAGTTAATGTATTCATTACCCCAACTTCTGAAGGTTGTGCTCCAACAATTTTTGATAATGGGTCGCAAAATCTTTCGTGATAATCCCACCATGGTTTTTCTGAATAAAAATGACCTTCTACGGCCATATTTGCCCAATCATCCATAATATCATCAACATATTTTTTGGTTATTTTTGGTTGTAATCCTAATGAGTTTCCTGTAAAGTAAATTACATTTTGATTGTTATGTTGTGGAAAATAAAATTCGTTTTTATACGATTTTAATTCATCTTGAGCATCTAAGCTTATTGCGAATTCTTTAGTATTTTGAAAGTTCATTTTTTAGTAGGTTTTAAAGCGTAAAAGTAACAAAAAAATAAGATATAAAAAAACCCAACTACATGTTGGGTTTATATTTTAAGAATCTGAAATAGATCCAGATAATTAATTATTTAATTTGATTATAAAATTAACATCGCATCACCATAAGAATAGAAATTGTATTTTTCTTTTATGGCAATTTCGTATGCTTTTTTCATTAAATCGTGTCCACAAAAAGCAGAAACCATCATTAATAAAGTTGATTTTGGTGTATGGAAATTGGAAACCATCGCATCAGCTAAACTAAAATCGTAGGGTGGATAAATGAATTTGTTTGTCCAACCAGAATATGGATTTAACGTTCGCATCGAAGAAACTGTACTTTCCATAGCACGCATAGAAGTAGTTCCGATACAACAAACTTTATTTTTCTTAGTTCTGGCTCCGTTGATAATATCACACGCTTCTTGTGTAACCACCATTTCTTCCGAATCCATTTTATGTTTAGATAGATCTTCTACTTCAACAGGATTAAAAGTACCTAAACCTACGTGTAAAGTAACTTCAGCAAAATTAATTCCTTTGATTTCCAAACGTTTCATTAAATGCTTAGAAAAATGTAAACCGGCAGTTGGTGCAGCTACAGAACCTTCTTCTTTAGCGTAAATAGTTTGGTAACGCTCCGCATCTTCTGGAGTAACTTCACGATTAATATATTTTGGTATAGGTGTTTCCCCTAATTCAATTAATTTTTCTCTAAATTCTTCATAAGAACCGTCATATAAAAAACGTAATGTTCTTCCGCGAGAAGTTGTATTGTCAATAACTTCGGCAACTAACGAATCGTCATCTCCAAAATATAATTTATTTCCAATTCTAATTTTACGAGCTGGATCTACTAAAACATCCCATAAACGTTGTTCCGCATTTAATTCTCTTAATAAGAAAACTTCAATTCTTGCACCTGTTTTTTCTTTATTTCCGTATAAACGAGCTGGAAAAACCTTAGAATTATTAAGCACCATTACATCACCATCATCAAAATAGTCAATAATATCTTTAAACATCTTATGTTCAATTTCACCCGTTTTTCTATGAATCACCATTAATCGAGATTCATCTCTATTTTCTGAAGGAAATTCGGCTAATAATTCTTCTGGCAAATTAAACTGGAAGTGTGATAATTTCATATTTTGAGTTTAAAAGTTTAGGGTTTAAAAGTTTATGCATTTCAAACCGTGTGCAAATATACGATTGTGAGATAGGCGTTGTCAAGTAAAAACGTATATATTTTTGAATTCATCGCAAAGACGGCAATTCGCAACGTATTTTTAATGAATAAAGTAAGCTAAACTTTAAGAAACTCAAATTTTACTTGTAAACGACTTCTTAGAAATTACAAATAAGTTGAAATAAAAAAGTCCCGAAAAATCGGGACTTTTAATTTTATTTTCTGTCTTCAAACTTTACAAAGTCTCTTAGAGGATGACCTGTATATACTTGTCTTGGACGACCAATTGGTTCTTTATTAACTCGCATTTCTTTCCATTGTGCAATCCATCCTGGTAAACGACCAATTGCAAATAAAACCGTAAACATATCTGTAGGAATTCCTAATGCACGGTAAATAATACCTGAATAGAAGTCAACGTTTGGATATAATTTTCTTTCTACGAAATAGGGATCAACTAATGCTGATTCTTCTAATTTTTTTGCAATAGCTAAGATTGGGTCATTCACACCTAATTCAGCTAAAACTTCGTCTGCCGCTTTTTTGATGATTTTTGCTCTCGGATCGAAATTTTTATAAACTCTATGTCCAAATCCCATTAAACGGAATTCGTCATTTTTATCTTTTGCTTTTGCTAAATATTTATCTGCATCACCACCATCTTTTTGAATGGCTTCTAACATTTCTAATACAGCTTGATTTGCACCACCATGTAATGGACCCCAAAGTGCTGAAACCCCAGCAGAGATTGATGCAAATAATCCAGCATGAGAAGAACCTACCATACGAACTGTAGAAGTAGAACAATTTTGCTCATGATCTGCGTGTAAAATAAATAATTTATCTAATGCCGCTACAACTGTAGGGTTAATATTATATGGTCCTGTAGGCAATTTAAACATTAATTGCATAAAATTATCTACATACCCAATAGTATTATCATAATAATTTAACGGAAATCCCATACTTTTTCTGTATGTCCAGGTTGCTAAAACTAGAAATTTACCCATAGTTTTACAAATGGCTTCATACATTTCTTTTTCGTTTTCAACATTTACTACTTTTGGATTAAAAGCAGTAAGCGCACTTGTTAATGCAGATAAAACACCCATTGGATGGGCCGTTTTTGGAAAACCATCAATGATGTTTTTCATTTCTTCATTAACTAAAGTATATTTATGAATATCCTTTTCGAAATCTGACAATTGTTTTTTGGTTGGCAATTCTCCAAAAATCACTAAATAAGAAACCTCTAAAAAGTTTCCTTTAGCAGCTAAATCTTCGATAGAATAACCACGGTATCTTAAAATTCCTTCTTCACCATCAAGAAACGTAATGTCACTTTTACAAACACCTGAATTTTTATATCCTGGGTCGTAAGTAATAGCACCTGATAAATCTCTTAATTTACTAATATCAATTGCAGTTTCATTTTCGCTTCCCACCATAACAGGAAGTTCATATTTGTTACCATTGATTTCTAAAATTGCATTTTTTGACATGATAATATGTATAATTTGTAAGTATATAATTCTTAATTGCGAATTTAATAATTAATTCTTGAACTTTAAAATTTATGTATAGATAAATTGCACAATAGGTATATATAAAATATATATTGAATAAAGCTCTTAAATTGGTTTTCTAATTATTAAAATTAGAAAAAAAATAATAGTCAAAAAGCGTACCAAAAATTAAATATTTCGCAAAAAAAACACCTAAAAAGTTTTTTAAACCATTTAGGTGAAATATTTGGGGTATTTATGAGATACTGAAATGAGTTCAGTAAAATAATTGTATTATTTTATTTTAAAAGCGTTTGCACCAGGAAAATATGCAACTTCATTTAATTCTTCCTCAATACGTAATAATTGATTGTATTTTGCCATACGATCTGAACGCGATGCCGAACCGGTTTTAATTTGACCACAATTTAACGCTACTGCTAAATCTGCAATGGTATTGTCTTCAGTTTCTCCAGAACGGTGACTCATAACTGAAGTATATCCTGCATTATGAGCCATATTTACAGCCGCAATAGTTTCAGATAACGTACCAATTTGGTTTACTTTAATTAAAATTGAATTGGCAATACCTTCTTTGATACCACGAGAAAGTCTTTCTACATTCGTAACAAATAAATCATCACCTACTAATTGTACTTTATTACCAATTTTATCGGTTAAATATTTCCAACCTTTCCAATCGTCTTCGTACATTCCGTCTTCAATAGAAATAATTGGATATTTTGAAGCCAATTCAGCTAAATAATCTGCTTGTTCTTCAGACGTTCTAATTTTCCCACCAGCACCTTCAAATTTTGTATAATCGTATTTTCCATTTACATAAAATTCTGAAGCCGCACAATCTAAAGCAATCATAACATCATCTCCAAAAGAATATCCCGCTTTCTCAACTGCTAATTTAATCGTATCTAAAGCATCTTCAGTTCCACCTGCTAAATTAGGCGCAAAACCACCTTCATCTCCAACAGCTGTTGACAAATTTCTATCGTGTAATACTTTTTTCAGGTTGTGAAAAATCTCAGTACCCATTTGCATAGCGTGAGTAAATGAAGTTGCTTTTACTGGAATAATCATAAATTCCTGAAATGCAATAGGCGCATCTGAATGCGAGCCACCATTAATGATATTCATCATTGGAACGGGTAACGTATTTCCAGAAACACCACCAACATATCTATATAAAGGCATACCTAATTCATTTGCAGCAGCTTTCGCGACAGCTAAAGACACACCTAAAATGGCATTAGCTCCAAGATTTGATTTATTTGGCGTACCGTCTAATTCAATCATCATTTTATCGATAGCGTTTTGTTCAAAAACGGACATACCTACTAATTCTGAAGCAATAGTTGCGTTTACATTTTCAACGGCTTTCAAAACACCTTTGCCCATATAAGCTTTTCCGCCGTCACGTAATTCAACTGCTTCGTGTTCGCCGGTAGAAGCACCAGAAGGAACTGCCGCTCTACCTAAAATTCCATTTTCTGTAATTACATCTACTTCAACAGTAGGATTACCTCTTGAATCTAATATTTGTCGTGCGTGAACTTTAATTATTATGCTCATATTTACTATTTTTTTTAATTCTAAATTATTAACTAAACAAAGTTAAATATATTTTATTTCGAATTTCGTAATTATAATAAAACTTATAAACGATAACGTTTTAGTTTTTAGAAGTTTTTATGTTCGTAATAAAATCATCGAATAAATAACTTGAATCGTGTGGTCCAGGACTTGCTTCAGGATGATATTGTACTGAAAAACAGTTTTTAGATTTCATTTTCATACCTGCAACCGTTCCGTCATTTAAATGAACGTGTGTTAATTCAAAGTCTGGGTGTTTTTCTAATTCTTCTTTATTTACAGCAAAACCGTGATTTTGAGACGTAATTTCGCCTTTACCTGTTACCAAATTTTTTACAGGATGATTAATTCCTCTATGTCCATTAAACATTTTATACGTTGAAATTCCATTTGCTAAAGCAATCACTTGATGACCTAAACAAATTCCAAATAATGGTTTGTTTTCAGCTAAAATATTTCTTGCTACTTCTTGCGCAGATGCTAATGGGTCTGGATCACCTGGACCGTTTGATAAAAAATAGCCATCCGGATTAAATGCTTTCATTTCGTTAAAAGTAGCATTATAAGGATACACCTTAATATAACAATCACGTTTTGCTAAATTTCTTAAGATGTTTGTTTTGATTCCTAAATCTAAAGCTGCAATTTTATAAGTTGCATTTTCATTTCCGAAAAAATAAGGTTCTTTAGTTGAAACCACAGAAGCTAAATCCAAACCTTCCATATTAGGAGCTTGTTCTAACTTTACTTTCAAATCTTCTATTGAAGTTCCATCGGTAGAAATAATTGCATTCATAGCACCGTTATCTCTAATATAACTAACTAAAGCGCGTGTATCAACATCTGAAATCACAATTAAATTTTGTTTTTCAAGATAATCATACAAACTTTCAGATGCATCTTCGCGAGAATAGTTCATACTAAAATTTTTACAAACTAATCCTGAAATTTTAACAGAATCTGATTCCACTTCTTTTGTATTTACACCATAATTTCCAATATGCGCATTGGTTGTAACCATAATTTGCCCATAATATGAAGGATCTGTAAATATTTCTTGATAACCGGTTGTACCTGTATTAAATGCGATTTCACCAAAAGTTGTACCTGAAATTCCAATTGATTTTCCGTAGAAAATAGTTCCGTCTTTAAGTAAGAGAACTGCTTGTTGTTTGTTGTTGTATTTCATCAGTTGTTGTAGTTTTTAAAAAAGAGATAAGCATCAAATTTTGAGTTACCTTATTTATATTGCAAAATTACGTTATAGTATTTATAAAAAAAAAGGATAAACAAAAATTTGTTTATCCTTTTTTAATTATTTTAAATCAATCGTTTCATAATTATTCAGAAGCTTCTGTTGTATCGGTTGATTCAGTTGACTCAGTGGCTGGAGTTTCCGCTACAGTATCATCTGCTTTTTTAGATTTACCTCTACGAGTAGATGCTTTTTTAACTTCTTTTTTAGCAGTTGAATAAATTGTATTGAAATCCACTAGTTCAATCATAGCCATATCAGCGTTATCCCCTAAACGGTTTCCTAACTTAATAATACGAGTATAACCTCCTGGACGATCAGCTACTTTATCAGCTACTTCTCTGAACAATTCAGTAACAGCATATTTACTTCTTAAATAAGAAAAACAAATACGTCTGTTGTGCGTTGTATCTTCTTTTGATTTTGTTACAAGAGGTTCAATAAATTGTTTTAAAGCTTTTGCTTTTGCAACAGTTGTATTGATACGCTTGTGTTCAATTAGAGAACATGCCATATTAGCAAGCATTGCTTTTCTATGACCTGTTTGTCTACTTAAATGATTGAATTTTTTTCCGTGTCTCATGACGTAATTATTTTATCTTCATCTTGCATCAATCCGCTTTGGAGAGCAAAATATGAATGAATTATTCTTTATCTAATTTGTATTTTGCTAAATCCATTCCGAAAGTAAGGTTTTTATTCGCCACTAACTCATCTAATTCAGTTAGTGATTTTTTACCGAAATTACGGAATTTCATTAAATCGTTTTTGTTGAAAGAAACTAAGTCTCCTAATGTATCAACTTCAGCCGCTTTTAAGCAGTTTAAAGCTCTTACTGATAAATCCATATCAACTAATTTAGTTTTCAATAGTTGTCTCATGTGTAATGATTCCTCATCATACGATTCAGTTTGAGCAATTTCGTCAGCCTCAAGTGTGATTCTTTCGTCAGAAAACAACATAAAATGGTGAATCAACGTTTTAGCTGCTTCTGTTAATGCGTCTTTTGGATTTATTGAACCATCAGTTTTGATTTCGAAAACTAATTTTTCGTAATCTGTTTTCTGTTCAACACGGAAGTTTTCGATTGAATACTTCACATTTTTTACAGGCGTATAAATAGAGTCTGTAAAAATTGTTCCAATAGGAGCATTTGGTTTTTTATTTTCTTCAGCAGGAACATATCCTCTACCTTTTTCGATAGAAAGTTCCATGTTGATAGTTGTTTTGCTGTCTAAATTACAAATTACTAAATCTGGATTTAAAACTTGAAAACCAGAAATAAATTTTTGGAAATCACCAGCTGTAATTTGATCTTTACCAGAAAGAGAAATAGAAACTGATTCGTTATCTACATCTTCAATTTGACGTTTAAAACGTACTTGTTTAAGATTTAAGATAATTTCAGTTACATCTTCTACTACACCAGAAATTGTTGAAAATTCATGTTCAACACCTTCTATTCTTACAGATGTAATAGCAAAACCTTCCAATGCAGAAAGTAAAACTCTTCTTAAAGCGTTACCAACTGTCAATCCGTAACCAGGTTCTAAAGGTCTAAATTCGAATTTACCTTCAAAATCGGTTGAATCGATCATGATAACTTTATCGGGCTTTTGAAAATTAAATATTGCCATATCTTCGACTAATGTCAATTATTATTTGTTATACAACTCAACGATTAGTTGCTCTTTAATATTTTCTGGAATTTGAAGTCTTTGAGGAACCGTTACAAACGTACCTTGTTTCGTATCATTATTCCAAGTAATCCACTCATATACAGCAGAATTGTTAGCTAAAGAGCTTTCAATTGCTTCAAGAGATTTAGATTTTTCACGGACTGCAACAATATCGCCAGGTTTTAAATGGTAAGAAGGTACATTTACCAATTCACCATTAACTGTGATATGTCTGTGAGAAACGAATTGACGAGCAGATCTACGAGTAGGTGCAATACCCATTCTGTAAACTACATTATCTAAACGAGCTTCACAAAGTTGTAACAAGATTTCACCTGTTACACCTGAAGCAGCAGCTGCTTTTTCAAATAAATTTCTGAACTGACGCTCTAAAATACCATAGGTATATTTTGCTTTTTGCTTTTCCATTAACTGGACAGCATATTCAGATTTTTTACCTCTTCTTTTTGCCAAACCATGTTGACCAGGAGGATAATTTCTTCTTTCGAAAGCTTTATCTTCTCCGAAAATTGCTTCACCGAACTTACGGGCGATTCTTGTTTTTGGACCAGTATATCTTGCCATTTTACAAATTTTAATTTAAGGTAGGGATTATGAATTAAGGTCTTTCCTTCGATAATCTAAATTCCTACCTTTGTTTTATACTAATTGTTATACTCTTCTTCTCTTTGGAGGACGACATCCATTATGAGGCATTGGAGTAACATCAATAATTTCAGTTACTTCAATTCCACTATTATGGATTGATCTAATAGCAGATTCTCTGCCATTTCCTGGACCTTTTACGTAAACTTTTACTTTTTTAAGTCCAGCTTCAAGAGCTACTTTTCCACAATCTTCAGCAGCCATTTGGGCAGCGTACGGAGTGTTCTTTTTAGAACCTCTGAAACCCATTTTACCAGCTGACGACCAAGAAATAACTTCACCTTTTTTGTTTGTTAACGAAATGATGATGTTGTTAAAAGTAGCGCTAATATGTGCTTCTCCAGAAGACTCAACGATAACTTTACGTTTTTTTGCAGTTGCCTTAGCCATATTATTTACTATTTAGTTGCTTTTTTCTTGTTTGCAACAGTTTTTCTTTTACCTTTTCTTGTTCTCGAGTTGTTTTTTGTTCTTTGACCTCTTAAAGGTAATCCCGCTCTGTGGCGTATACCTCTTTGACATCCGATGTCCATTAAACGTTTGATGTTTAATGTAATTTCAGAACGTAATTCACCTTCGATTTTAAATGATGAAACCGCTTCACGGATTGCTCCGATTTCGTCATCATTCCAATCAGATACTTTTTTATCTTGGCTTACTTTGGCTTTTTCTAAAACCTCAATAGCTCTACTTTTACCCATACCAAAAATGTATGTTAAAGCGATAACTCCTCTTTTGTTTTTTGGGATATCAACCCCTGCTATTCTTGCCATAATTATCCTTGTCTTTGTTTAAATCTAGGATTCTTTTTGTTAATAACGTATAATCTTCCTTTTCTACGCACGATAATACATTCTGCGCTTCTTTTTTTAACTGATGCTCTTACTTTCATCTTAATTTGCTTTATGCTATATGCAAATATGCTTTAAGCTTATTGCTCACTGCGTATCGCCTATTGCTTATTTAATATCTATAAGTAATTCTAGCTTTAGACAAATCGTAAGGGCTCATTTCAAGTTTAACCTTGTCTCCTGGTAACAACTTAATGTAATGCATACGCATTTTACCTGAGATGTGAGCAATTACAACATGTCCATTTTCTAATTCCACTCGAAACATTGCATTAGATAATGCTTCTACAATGCTTCCGTCTTGTTCTATTGCTGATTGTTTTGCCATAATTAATTAAGCGACAGCTTTTCTATTTTTACCACTTTTCATTAAACCATCATAATGTTTGTTTAACAAGTATGAATTGATTTGTTGAATCGTATCGATTGCAACTCCGACCATAATAATTAACGAAGTACCACCATAAAAGTAAGCCCATGCACCTTGAACATCTAATAATCCGTGGATAATAGCAGGGAACACTGCAATTAAAGCCAAGAATAATGAACCTGGAAATGTGATTAGCGACATTAACTTATCTAAGAAATCGCCTGTTTCAGCACCTGGTTTAATACCTGGAATGAAACCTCCACTTCTCTTTAAATCATCTGCCATTTTATTTGTTGGTACCGTAATAGCGGTGTAAAAATACGTAAAAATAACTATTAATAAAGCAAAAACCACATTATAAACTAAACCGAATGGATCTTTAAACATATTTGAAATGCTTAAAGCTGTGTCTGATTTAGATAATCCAGCTAATGCAGCAGGTATAAACATAATTGCTTGCGCAAAAATAATTGGCATAACACCTGCAGAATTCAATTTTAATGGAATAAATTGTCTATTATCATCCATTGAATCGGATTCAAAATCACCAGATACTGATCTTCTTGCGTATTGAACCTGAACTTTTCTCAAAGCCATTACTAGTAATATGGTAGCTATAATTACCAATAACCAAATGATGATTTCAATAATGATTTTCATTGGGTTAGTACTATTAGTTCCCACTTCTTGAATGAAAGCTTCTGGCATTCTAGCCAAAATCCCCACCATAATTAAAAGTGATATTCCATTACCAATTCCTTTTTCTGTAATTCTTTCTCCTAACCACATTGCGAAAATAGTTCCCGAAACGATGATTAATACGGACCCAAATAAAGGGAAGAAAGTAAAGAAATCAGGATTTACAAATGCTTCAGCAGGTAAGGTTTGTTTTAAATTAAAAATATAACCTGGCCCTTGAACCAATGTAATTGCAATAGTTAACCAACGTGTAATTTGATTAAGCGTTTTTCTACCACTTTCACCATCTTTTTGTAATTTTTGTAAATAAGGAATCGCAATTCCCATTAATTGAACTACAATCGACGCAGAGATGTAAGGCATAATTCCTAATGCAAAGATAGAAGCTTCCGAGAAAGCACCACCTGTAAACACATTAATTAACCAACCTATACCACCTTCTGTTTGATTAGAAAGACTTTGCAATTTTGTGGAATCAATACCTGGTAATGTTACTTGTGAGCCAAAACGATACACAAGTAAAATTCCAAGAGTCACTAAAATTTTATTTTTTAGTTCTTCTATTTTCCAAACATTGATAAATGATTCTATAAATTTCTTCATAGTGATACTAATTAAAGGATTACTACTTCTCCTCCAGCAGCTTCGATGGCCGCTTTTGCAGTTGCAGTAAATTTGTGAGCACTAACTTTTAATTTTGTTTTTAGCTCACCTCTACCTAAAATCTTTACTAAGCTATTTTTAGTAGCCAAACGTGTATCAACAAATACTGTAAAATCTACAGCTTCTGAGATTACACCGTTTTCTACTAAACCTTGTAAAGTATCAAGATTTATACCTTGATATTCTACTCTATTGATGTTTTTGAAACCAAATTTTGGTACTCTTCGTTGAAGAGGCATTTGACCTCCTTCAAAACCAATTTTCTTCGAATAACCAGAACGAGATTTGGCTCCTTTGTGTCCTCTTGTTGAGGTTCCACCTTTACCAGATCCTTCACCTCTACCTACTCTTTTGTTTTGGTTGTGAACAGAACCTTCTGCTGGTTGTAAATTACTTAAATTCATAACATGTATTGTTATTTAGTTTCTTCAACAGAAACTAAGTGTTTAACTTTATTTACCATTCCAAGGACAGCAGGACTTGCATCGTGCTCAACAACTTGACCCATTTTTTTTATACCAAGAGCGATTAATGTTCTCTTTTGGTCTAATGGACAGTTGATTTTACTTCTAACTTGTTTTACTAATATTTTCATATCTCCTTGATTTATCCTTTAAATACTTTATCTAAAGATACTCCTCTTTGTTTTGCAACAGTAAGAGCACTTCTCATTTGTAACAAAGCATCAAAAGTTGCTTTTACAACGTTGTGAGGATTTGATGAACCTTGAGATTTAGATAATACATCGTGTACACCAACTGATTCTAATACCGCACGTACAGCACCACCAGCGATAACTCCGGTACCGTGTGAAGCTGGCATTAAGAATACTCTAGCACCACCAAATTTACCTTTTTGCTCATGAGGAACAGATTGTCCACTTAAAGGAATTTTTACTAAATTTTTCTTAGCATCTTCTACTGCTTTCGCAATTGCTTCAGAAACATCTTTAGATTTTCCTAAACCGTGACCTACTACTCCGTTTTCATCTCCAACTACAACAATAGCTGAAAAACCAAAAGCTCTACCACCTTTAGTTACTTTAGTAACACGATTAACACTAACCAAACGATCTTTTAATTCAAGACCTGCTGGTTTCACTAATTCTACGTTTTTATAATTTTGATACATACCTTAGAATTTAAGTCCCGCTTCTCTAGCTCCTTCAGCTAACGATTTTACACGTCCATGGTATAAGTTTCCTCCTCTATCAAAAGTGATAGTAGAAACACCAGCTTTAAGCGCTTTTTCAGCGATCAATTTACCAACTGCGCTTGCAGTTTCGATTTTAGTACCTGTAGTAACTCCTTTATCTCTCGACGAAGCAGAAACTAAAGTAACACCGTTTACATCATCTATGATTTGTGCATAGATTTCCTTATTACTTCTAAAAACAGAAAGTCTAGGTTGAGCAGCAGTTCCGCTTACAGTCTTTCTGATTCTGAACTGTATTCTTTGTCTTCTTTCAGATTTTGTTAATGACATAACTTTATATTTTAAGCTGATTTACCTGCTTTTCTTCTTACTTCCTCACCAACAAACTTAACCCCTTTACCTTTGTACGGTTCTGGTTTACGGAAAGCTCTGATTTTAGCAGCAACCTGTCCTAATAATTGTTTGTCAAATGAAGTTAATTTCACTATCGGATTTTTACCTTTTTCTGAGATTGTTTCAACACTTACTTCAGAAACTACTTCAAGTACTATATTGTGAGAAAAACCTAAAGCTAAATCTAATTTTTGCCCTTGGTTTGATGCTCTATATCCTACTCCAACTAATTCTAATTGTTTTGTGAAACCTTCTGCTACTCCAATAATCATGTTATTGATTAATGAACGATAAAGTCCGTGTTTCGCTCTCTCATTCTTATGATCTGTTGCACGTTCAACGATAACATTGTTATCTTCAATTTTGATCGTTACATCAGAATATTCCTGAGTAAGCTCGCCTAATTTTCCTTTTACTGTAACTACAGCATCTTTCACTTCTACAGTTACTCCTGCTGGAATTGCAATTGGATTTTTACCTATTCTTGACATCTTATATAGTCTTTAAAATTAGTATACGTAACAAATTACTTCACCACCTACATTTAACTGCTTAGCCATTTTACCTGTCATAACTCCTTTAGAAGTTGACACGATAGCAATACCTAAACCATTTAAAATTCTTGGGATGTTAGTAGAACTTGCGTACTTACGTAAACCTGGTTTACTAATTCTTTGGATATCTTTAATTACTGACTCTTTAGTATCTTTATCATACTTTAAAGCAATTTTGATAGTACCTTGTACGGTAGAATCTTCAAACTTGTAACTTAAGATATATCCTTGATCGAATAAAATCTTTGTGATTTCTTTTTTCAAGTTCGAAGCAGGAATTTCAACCACTTTGTGATTTACTCTAGCTGCATTTCTTACTCTAGTAAGATAATCTGCAATTGGATCTGTATACATATGTATAGATTTGCGATTATGGTTTTCAGGAAGCACTCGCTCCCTGAACCTTTAATCAATTAAAATTATTTTTTGGTTTGCAAAAGTAATAACTTTTTGCGAGATTACCAAGAAGCTTTTTTAACTCCTGGTATTAAACCTTGATTTGCCATTTCACGGAATGTTACACGTGAAAGACCAAATTGACGCATATACCCTCTTGGTCTACCAGTTAATTTACAACGATTGTGTAAACGAATTGGCGAAGCGTTTTTAGGTAATTTTTGTAATGCTTCATAATCACCAGCTTTTTTCAAAGCTTTTCTTTTCTCAGCATATTTATCTACAACAGCTTGTCTTTTAACCTCACGGGCTTTCATTGATTCTTTAGCCATAACTTAGTTCTTTTTGAAAGGTAAACCTAATTCAGTTAATAATGATTTTGCTTCTTTATCTGTTTGAGCAGAAGTAACAAAAGTAATATCCATTCCAGAAATTTTGTTTACTTTATCAATATCAATTTCAGGAAAAATGATTTGTTCTAAAACTCCTAGGTTATAATTACCTCTTCCATCAAATCCTGTAGATTTAATTCCACCAAAATCTCTTACACGAGGTAAAGATGATGTAATAAGTCTATCTAAAAACTCATACATTCTTTCTCCACGTAAAGTTACTTTAGCACCAATCGGCATACCTTTTCTTAGTTTAAATGATGCAACGTCTTTCTTTGAGATAGTAGCAACTGCTTTTTGACCAGTAATTTTAGTTAACTCATCAACAGCGTAATCTACTAATTTTTTGTCAGACACAGCAGCACCTACACCGCGGCTAATAACAATTTTTTCCAATTTTGGAACTTGCATTACATTTTTGTAACCAAATTCTTCTTTCAAAGCAGCAACTATTCTGCTTTTATATTCTTCCTTTAGTCTTGGTAAGTATCCCATAACTATATAACTTGATTAGATTTTTTTGAAAATCTTACTTTTGTTTCTCCATCCATTCTAAATCCTACTTTAGAAGTCTCTTTAGTTTTAGAGTCTACTAATGCTAAATTAGAAATATGGATAGGAGCTTCTTTCTTCACGATTCCACCTTGTGGGCTTTTTGCACTTGGTTTCGTATGTTTTGAAACCATGTTTAATCCTTCCACAACAGCTTTGTTTTTATCGCGAATTACTCGTAAAACTTTACCTTCTTGTCCTTTATGATCACCAGCATTAACACGTACTAGGTCTCCTGATTTTATTTTAATTTTCATCATTTCTTTGAGAATTAAAGCACCTCAGGTGCTAATGATACAATTTTCATGAATTGTTTTTCACGAAGTTCTCTTGCTACTGGACCAAAAACACGAGTACCTCTCATTTCACCACCAGCATTTAATAATACGCAAGCGTTATCATCAAATCTAATGTATGAACCATCGGCTCTTCTCACTTCTTTTTTGGTACGTATTACAACTGCAGTTGAAACAGATCCTTTTTTAACATTACTGTTAGGAGCTGCATCTTTGATTGAAACTACAATTTTATCACCTACAGATGCGTAACGACGTTTCGTTCCACCTAGAACACGGATAGTTAAAACTTCTTTTGCTCCCGTGTTATCTGCTACTTTTAATCTTGATTCTTGTTGTACCATAATTACTTAGCTCTTTCAATGATTTCAACTAATCTCCAACATTTCGTTTTACTTAAAGGACGCGTTTCGCTAATTCTTACAGTATCACCAATATTACAGTCGTTTGTTTCGTCGTGTGCAACATATTTCTTAGTTTTTAACACGAACTTACCATACATAGGGTGTTTTACTCTTTTTGTTTCTGAAATAACAATAGATTTATCCATTTTATTACTAGTAACAACACCAACTCTTTCTTTTCTTAAATTTCTTTTTTCCATCTTTCAGCAGAATACAATTATTGTAACTCTCTTTTAGTAATTTCAGTTGCAATTCTTGCCACTGATCTTCTTAATGTTCTCATTTGAAGCGGATTCTCGATTGGAGAAATAGCATGAGCCATTTTAAGGTCGTTATACGTTTTCTTTACCTGAACAAGCTTTGCTTGTAAGTCAGCTACAGATAGATTTTTTATTTCAGATTGTTTCATAATTAATTTTTATTATGCTTCGAAATCTCTAGCAACGATAAACTTAGTTTTTACAGGAAGTTTTTGTGCTGCAAGACGTAATGCCTCTTTAGCTACTGAGATAGGCACTCCACCTACTTCAAACATAATTTTTCCTGGTTTTACAACAGCAGCCCAATATTCGACTGCTCCTTTTCCTTTACCCATACGTACCTCAAGTGGTTTTTTTGTAATAGGTTTGTCTGGAAATATTTTGATCCATAATTGACCCTCTCTTTTCATGTAACGAGTTGCAGCAATACGAGATGCTTCAATTTGACGAGACGTGATAAAAGAAGAATCCATAGATTTAATACCAAACATTCCGTTTGAAAGGATGTGCCCTCTTTGAGAGTTTCCTTTCATTCTTCCCTTTTGTACCTTACGATATTTTGTTCTTTTAGGTTGTAACATTTTGTCTTTAATTTAAAAAATTACTTTCTTTTGCGTGGAGCTGGTTTACCGCCTTTTCCTTTTGAATCAAAACCACCTCTTTCAGAAGATTTTGGACCTTTTTTGTCCATACCTACTAACGGAGATAAATCTCTTTTACCATAAACTTCGCCCTTCATTATCCATACTTTGATACCCATTCTACCATAAGTAGTATGTGCTTCAGATAATGCATAATCAATGTCTGCTCTGAAAGTTGATAATGGAATTCTTCCTTCTTTGAAACCTTCAGAACGCGCCATCTCTGCACCATTTAAACGACCAGAAATAAGAACCTTAATTCCTTCTGCGTTCATTCTCATTGCTGCTGCGATAGCCATTTTGATAGCTCTTCTGTAAGAAATACGACTTTCGATTTGACGAGCGATAGAGTTACCGACTAAGTAAGCATCTAATTCAGGTCTTTTGATTTCGAAAATGTTGATTTGAATTTCCTTATCTGTAATTTTCTTAAGTTCTTCTTTCAACTTGTCTACCTCTTGTCCGCCTTTTCCGATAATAATACCAGGTCTAGCAGTAGTGATAGTAACGGTTACAAGTTTTAAAGTTCTCTCGATAATTATTTTTGATACACTAGCTTTCGTTAAACGTGCATGGATATACTTTCTGATTTTATAATCTTCGGCGATTTTATCACCGTAATCATTTCCACCATACCAGTTTGAGTCCCATCCTCTGATGATACCAAGTCTGTTTCCTATTGGATTTGTCTTTTGTCCCATACTGTTAATTAATTACTTTGTGTGTTATTGATAGCTCCTAAAACCACGGTTACGTGATTAGAACGTTTTCTAATTCTGTGTGCTCTACCTTGAGGTGCAGGACGTAATCTTTTTAACATCATACCACCATCAACTCTAATCTCTTTAATAAATAAGCCAGCGTCTTCCATACTAGATCCTTCGTTTTTAGCTGACCAATTGGCGATAGCTGATAAAACTAATTTCTCTAATTTTTTTGAAGCTTCTTTTGGACTGAATCTTAATATATTAAGAGCATTTTCTACCTTCTGACCTCTTACTTGATCCGCAACTAAGCGCATTTTTCTTGGTGAAGAAGGGCAGTTATTTAACTTTGCAAACGCAATTTGCTTATTAGCTTCTTTTCTTGCGTCAGCTGCTTCTCTTTTACGAACTCCCATGACTTCTTATTTTTTACCTTTATTTTTCGCACCCGCGTGACCTCTAAAAGATCTTGTTGGTGAGAATTCTCCTAATTTATGACCAACCATATTCTCAGTTACATAAACTGGAACGAATTGACGGCCATTGTGAACAGCGATAGTTTGTCCTACAAAATCTGGAATAATCATAGATGCTCTAGACCAAGTCTTCACAACATTTTTATTACCACCTTCTATATTCTCTTGTACTTTTTTCTCTAATTTAAAGTGTACAAATGGTCCTTTTTTTAATGAACGTGCCATATCTTATTATTTCTTTCTACGTTCTACAATATACTTGTTACTCGGGTTAACCTTAGAACGAGTTCTATAACCTTTAGCTGGTAAACCTTTTCTTGAACGTGGGTGACCTCCTGAAGAGCGTCCTTCTCCACCTCCCATAGGGTGATCAACTGGGTTCATAGCTACTGGTCTTGTTCTAGGTCTTCTTCCTAACCATCTAGTTCTACCTGCTTTACCAGATACTACTAATTGGTGGTCAGAGTTAGATACTGCTCCAATTGTAGCCGAGCAAGTTAACAAGATCAATCTTGTTTCACCTGATGGCATTTTAATTGTTGCATACTTTCCATCTCTAGCCATTAACTGAGCAAATGTACCTGCCGAACGTGCAATTACCGCACCTTGTCCAGGTCTTAATTCGATACAAGAAATAACTGTTCCTAATGGAATTTTACTTAAAGGTAACGCATTTCCAATTTCTGGTGAAGCATCTTCTCCTGAAACTATAGTTTGCCCAACTTGTAAACCATTCTGTGCAATAACGTAAGTTTTTGCTCCATCTGCATAATATAATAATGAAATGAATGCTGAACGGTTTGGATCGTATTCGATTGTTTTCACATTAGCAGGAACTCCAGCTTTTGTTCTTTTAAAATCAATAATACGATACTTTTGTTTATGACCACCACCTGTATAACGCATGGTCATTTTTCCTTGACTATTTCTACCTCCAGAGTTTTTTTTCGGTGCGATCAATGAACGCTCCGGCTTATCAGTTGTAATAGTGTCAAAGCTATTCACAACTCTAAAACGCTGACCTGGGGTAATAGGTTTTAATTTTCTAACTGACATTGTTGTATATTAGATATTAGTATAAAAATCTATCGATTCTCCTTCTTTAACTTGAACAACTGCTTTTTTGTAAGCATTTGTTTTTCCACTGATTAATCCGCTTTTAGTGTATTTTACACTTCTATCAGCTCTATAGTTCATTGTTCTTACGGCTACTACAGTAATACCAAATGCTGTTTCAACAGCTTTTTTGATTTGTACTTTATTAGCTGTTTTTTCAACTATAAAACCAAAACGGTTAAAAACTTCACCATCTTTAGTTAACTTTTCAGTTACAATTGGCTTGATAATAACACTCATGATCTGAATTATTTACTTAAATTAGCTTCTATCGCTTCAATTGAACCTTCTAAAAGAACTAAACATTTTGCATTTAAAATAGCATAAGTACTTAATTCTGAGCTAGTTACAACAGAAGTTGTTTTTAAATTACGCGACGACAAATATACATTTTTATTTGTATCACCTAATATAAATAGAGATTTTTTGTTTTCTAACCCTAAAGAACTCAATACGTTAATGAATTTTTTAGTGTTTGGCGTGTCGAAAGTAAAATCTTCAACAACAAGAATATTTGATTCCAAAGCCTTTAAAGAAAATGCTGATTTACGAGCTAATCTTTTTAAGTTTTTATTCAATTTGAATGAATAACTTCTTGGTCTTGGTCCAAAAACAGTACCCCCACCTTTAAATAAAGGAGATTTTTTTGATCCTGCACGAGCAGTACCTGTACCTTTTTGTTTTTTAATTTTACGTGTACTACCTGCAACTTCTGCTCTTTCTTTAGCTTTGTGCGTTCCTTGTCTTTGGTTAGCCAAGTATTGCTTAACATCTAAATATACAGCATGTTTGTTAGGTTCTATAGCGAAAACGGTATCGTCAAGATTTACTTTACGACCTGTTTCTTTTCCGTTGATATCTAAAACTTTTACTTCCATTACTTCTGAATGATTACATAAGAGTTTTTGCACCCTGGTACACACCCTTTAATTACTAAAAGATTTTTGTCAGCAACAACTTTCAAAACTTTTAAGTTTTGAACTGTTACATTATCTCCACCCATTCTTCCGGCCATTCTCATTCCTTTGAATACTCTAGAAGGATAAGATGATGCTCCAACAGATCCTGGCGCACGTAAACGGTTATGTTGACCGTGAGTGGCTTGACCTACCCCACCGAAACCATGACGTTTTACAACACCTTGAAATCCTTTACCTTTCGAAGTTCCAACTACGTCAACAAATTCACCTTCTGTGAATAAGTTTACATCAATTGTATCTCCTAACTTAAACTCCTCCTCAAAACCGTGGAATTCAACAACTTTCTTCTTAGCAGCAGTACCCGCTTTCTTGAAGTGACCTTCTTCAGCTTTTACTGTATGCTTTTCAGTTTTGTCATCGAAACCTAATTGAAGGGCTTCATACCCGTCAATTGCATTGGTTCTGACTTGGGTCACAACGCATGGTCCAGCTTCAATAACGGTACATGGAATGTTCTTTCCATTCTCGTCAAAGATGCTAGTCATACCGATTTTTCTTCCGATTAACCCAGACATAAATACATATTATTTAATTAAACATTGATTTTCAGCACGATTGCTGAATTTTTTCAAGGGTGCAAATATATAAATATTTTATTATTCTCAAAAATAAATGTTAACTTATTTTTAAAAACAACAAAAATCTAATATTTTACCCTTTAAAATATAAAAAAACCGAGTAGTATTTCAACTCGGTTTTTTAAATATATTGAAATAAAGTTATACTTTAATTTCTACTTCAACACCACTTGGTAATTCCAATTTCATTAACGCATCAATCGTTTTTGAAGAAGAACTATAAATATCTAGAAGTCTTTTGTATGACATCAATTCAAACTGCTCTCTAGATTTTTTGTTTACGTGTGGAGAACGTAATACTGTAAAAATTCTTTTGTGTGTTGGTAATGGAATTGGACCCGTTACTACAGCACCTGTGCTTTTTACAGTTTTTACAATCTTTTCAGCAGACTTGTCTACCAACATGTGATCGTAAGATTTCAATTTTATTCTGATTTTTTGACTCATTTTCTTAAGAATTAAGCGTTACCTTTTGCTTTTTTAATTACCGCTTCTGATATATTAGCAGGTGTTTCAGCGTAGTGTGAGAACTCCATAGTTGAAGTTGCTCTACCTGAAGACAATGTTCTTAATGTAGTTACATAACCGAACATCTCTGATAATGGCACATCTGCTTTGATAGTTTTAGCACCGTTTCTGTCACCCATGTCATTCACCTGACCTCTACGACGGTTAATATCTCCTACGATATCTCCCATGTTTTCTTCTGGTGTAATAACTTCCATTTTCATGATAGGTTCTAACACGATAGCTCCAGCAGCTTTTGCTACTTCTCTATAACCCATTCTAGCTGCTAATTCGAAAGAAAGAGCATCTGAATCGACTGGGTGAAAAGATCCGTCTAACAAAGTTACTTTTAAACTATCTACTTGGTATCCTGCTAAAGGACCAGTTTTCATAGCTTCACGGAAACCTTTTTCAACAGAAGGGATATATTCTTTAGGAACGTTTCCTCCTTTTACCTCATTCACAAATTGTAATCCTACAGGAATTTTACCGTCCACTTCATCAGCAGGCTCTAATCTAAATACGATATCACCGAATTTACCACGACCTCCAGATTGTTTTTTATATGTTTCTCTATGAGTAGCTGATTTTGTAAATGCTTCTTTGTATTCCACTTGAGGCTCACCTTGGTTTACTTCAACTTTGAATTCACGTTTCATTCTATCTACAAGGATATCTAAGTGTAACTCACCCATCCCTGAAATAATAGTTTGTCCTGAAGCTTCATCAGTTCTAACTGTAAATGTTGGATCTTCTTCAGCTAATTTAGCTAAAGCCATACCCATTTTATCAACGTCTGCTTTTGTTTTTGGTTCAATAGCGATACCAATTACTGGCGCAGGGAATTTCATAGACTCAAGAATGATTGGGTGTTTTTCATCACACAATGTATCTCCAGTTTTAATATCTTTAAAACCAACTGCCGCTCCAATATCTCCAGCCTCAATATATTCGATTGGATTTTGTTTATTTGCGTGCATTTGATAGATACGAGAAATTCTTTCTTTACTTCCAGAACGTGTATTTAACACATAAGAACCAGCATCTAAACGACCTGAGTAAGCACGGAAGAAAGCTAAACGACCTACGAATGGGTCAGTAGCAATTTTAAATGCTAAAGCTGCGAATGGCTCTTTAACATCAGGCTTACGTAATATTTTAGTTTGATCTTCTTCTAATAGTTCAGCATCATCTGGATGAATTCCTGTAATACCTTCTTTATCCATTGGAGATGGTAAGTATTTACATACTGCATCTAACATGAATTGAACCCCTTTGTTTTTGAATGATGAACCTGCAATCATAGGAATAATTGCCATATCCATAGTAGCAGCTCTCAACGCAGAGTTGATTTCTTCTTCTGTAATTGAATCTGGATCTTCCATGTATTTATCAAGCAAGTTTTCATCGTAATCAGCAACTGCTTCAATAAGAATATCTCTATATTGTTTTACTTCATCTACCATATCAGCAGGAATTTCGATGATATCGAAAGTAGCTCCTTGCGTTTCATCATGCCATACAATAGCTTGATTCTTAACTAAGTCTACTACTCCTTTAAAATCTAATTCTTCACCAATAGGTAAAGTAATTGCAACTGCATTAGACTTTAACATGTCTCTAACTTGCTGACAAACAGCTAAAAAGTTAGAACCTTGTCTGTCCATTTTGTTTACGAATCCCATACGAGGCACTCTATATTGATCTGCTAATCTCCAGTTAGTTTCAGATTGTGGCTCTACACCATCAACTGCACTAAATAAGAAAACTAAACCATCCAATACACGTAAAGATCTATTTACTTCAACAGTAAAATCAACGTGTCCTGGAGTATCAATAATATTAAAGTGGTATGGCAAACTTTCTGGCAACAACTTTCCTTGTTCAGTTGGAAAATTCCATGTACAAGTAGTTGCAGCAGAAGTAATTGTAATACCTCTTTCTTGTTCCTGAGCCATCCAGTCCATTGTTGCAGCACCATCATGTACTTCACCAATTTTGTGTGATTTTCCAGTATAGAACAAAATACGTTCTGTAGTTGTAGTTTTACCCGCATCAATGTGCGCAGCAATACCAATATTTCTCGTGAATTTTAAATCTCTAGCCATTTCTGTACGAATTAAAATCTAAAGTGAGAGAATGCTTTATTAGCATCTGCCATTTTGTGAGTATCCATTCTTTTCTTAACTGCCGCACCTTCTTCTTTGGCCGCTGCTAAAATTTCTGCAGCTAATTTACCAGCCATAGATTTTTCATTTCTTCTTCTAGTGTAAAGAATTAACCATTTAATTGCCATAGATACTTTTCTATCTGGGCGAATTTGCATTGGAATTTGAAATGTAGCTCCACCCACTCTACGTGAACGTACTTCTACGTGAGGCATAACGTTTGTTAATGCATCTTTCCAAATTTCTAATGCTGATTTCTCTGCATCTTGTTTTTTTGTTTCAACTATCTCTAAAGCATCATAAAATACTTTAAAAGCAACTGATTTTTTACCATCCCACATTAAGTTGTTTACGAAACGTGTTACCAACTGATCGTTGAATTTTGGATCTGGCAAAAGAGGTCTTTTTTTGGCCTGTCTTTTTCTCATGTCTTTTCTTTAAAAGTGTTAAATAATTACTTTTTAGCTGCTTCTTTAGGGCGTTTTGTACCGTATTTAGATCTACGTTGTGTTCTGTCTTTAACACCTGCTGTGTCTAAAGCACCACGCACAATGTGGTATCTAACTCCTGGTAAATCTTTTACCCTTCCACCTCTAACTAATACTATCGAGTGCTCTTGTAAATTATGCCCCTCTCCAGGAATGTATGCATTTACTTCGTTTCCGTTTGTTAAACGAACCCTAGCTACCTTTCTCATTGCTGAGTTTGGTTTTTTTGGAGTCGTTGTGTAAACACGAGTACATACACCTCTTCTTTGAGGACATGAATCTAAAGCCGCCGATTTACTCTTCTTAGTTATTTTGGTTCTTCCTGTTCTAACTAACTGCTGAATTGTTGGCATAATTAAATTTTAATTAAACTTTGTTTATTGTTACCTTATTTTAAGGGATGCAAAGGTAGAAATTATTTTTAATTATCCAAACGCTATATTATTTATTTTTAATTTTCTAACTTTTTGATAACCAGATGATGCTGCAAACGCCCTTTTAAAAACGCATCTTACAATTTAAACTGACTTTTCTTAAAATAAATCCCAGAAAATAAATATTATAAAAATTACGTTATATTTGGACTATGAAATATTTGTTTTTTCTATTTTTATTTTCACCTTATATATATAGTCAGCAATTTTATTTAAAAATTGAAGGATGCTCTTCCTTTGAAAATAAAATAATTGATAGTATTGGCTACACTAAAAAACATATCGAAATAAAGAATATTCTAGAAACTCAAAAAAAATTCAATGAAAATTTATTAAAAATTGGCTATTTAGAAAACGAATTACTTCAAACCAAAAAAAATAATGACAGTAGTTTTACCTTCAGATATAGATTAGGAAATTTAACTCGAAATATTGAAATTAAAACCGATAGTCTATCAAATGAAGTAAAAGAAATTTTAAGTATAACCACTTCTGAAATCATGTTACTTTCGAATACAGAAAATTACATTAACGAAAAATTAAATATTTTAGAAAAGAAAGGTTTTGCTCAATCGAAAATACAATTAAGAAATTTTACCAAAACCAATAACCAATTACAAGCCGATTTAATAATTGAATTAAACAAAATTAGAAAGATTAATCAATTGGTTTTTCAAGGTTACAGCCAATTTCCTGAAGGCATTAAAAAAGTTTTTTTAAGAAAATACAACACTAAACCTTTTAACAAAGACGTTATTAAAAAAATTCACTCCGATTTTAATGCTTTGCCTTTTGTATCTCAAATAAAATATCCAGAAGTTTTACTCACAACCGATTCTACAAAAGTATATTTGTATCTTGAAAAAAGAAAAAACAACACTTTTGATGGTTTTTTAGGATTTGGAAATAAAGAAGAAACACAAAAATTACAATTTAATGGTTATGTAGATTTGAACTTGTATAATAACTTAAATTCTGGAGAACGCTTTAATTTGTATTGGAAAAATGACGGAAACAAACAAAGCACGTTCAATGTGAATTTGGATTTAGCTTACATTTTTAAGAGTCCGTTGGCATTAAAAACAAATTTAAGAATTTTTAAACAAGATACCATTTTTCAAAATAGTAGTTTCGATTTCGATTTGGGTTATATGATAAATTACAACACAAAAGTTTTTATAGGCTATAAGGATAATGTTTCGGAAGCCATTCAAAAAGCAACTTCTTCAACCATTAAAGATTTAAAATCCACATTTATTACTTCTGTTTTTGAACATAAAAAAGTTAGTTTTGACGATTCTTTATTTCCAGATAAATTTACCGTTTTTACAAAATTCGGAATGGGTAACCGAACAGCAAGCGCCGTAAAAACGAATCAGTTTTTTGCTCAAATTCAACTGCAAAAATTGCTCGAACTCAACAAAAAAAACGTAATTCATATTAAAACAGATACCTATTATCTTCAAAGCAATGATTATTTTACCAATGAATTGTATCGATTTGGAGGCATTCAATCCATTAGAGGTTTTAACGAAAATAGCTTGCAAGGAAACGTATTTACTGGTCTTTTTGCTGAGTACCGATATATTGCTTCTCCAAATCTGTATTTTTACAGCATTACTGATTTCGGATATTATCAAGATAAAGCCAACAACACAAAAGACCAACTTTACGGATTGGGTTTTGGCTTTGGGTTACTAAGCAATGGCGGTTTGTTTAATTTAGTGTATGCCAATGGAAATACAGGAAACCAAACCATAAAACTCTCTAATTCTATAGTTCAAATTAGTTTTAAAACGTATTTTTAAAATAAATTTGAATAAACTTACCTATATTTGCACCTATGAAAAACGACAATCAGATTTTTGGAATTAGAGCCATTATTGAAGCCATACATTCGGGCGCAGTTATAGATAAAGTATTTATTCAGAAAGAAGCTCAGGGCGACTTAATGAAAGATTTAATGAAAGCTATAAAAGCGAATAATGTCAATTTTAGCTATGTTCCTGTAGAAAAACTGAATCGTTTTACTTCCTTAAATCATCAAGGGGCTGTGGCTACAATTTCGCCAATTGCTTTTCACGATTTAGATACTTTAATTGAACAAACTTTAGAAAGTGGCAAAACGCCTTTGTTTTTAATTTTAGACCAATTATCTGATGCGAGAAATTTTGGTGCAATTATTAGAACAGCTGAATGTGTTGGCGTTAATGGAATTATTGTTCAAAAACAAGGTTCCGCTCCAGTAAATGGCGATACAGTAAAAACAAGTGCTGGCGCCGTTTTTAATATTCCAATTTGTAAAGTGGATCATATTAAAGATGCGGTTTTTCATTTACAAAGTTGCGACATCAAAACCGTAGCAGCAACAGAAAAAACAGAAAACACCATTTATGATATCGATTTTAAAGTTCCTGTAGCAATCATTATGGGTAACGAAGAACGCGGCGTAAACCCTTCAGTGTTAAAAGTGGTGGATGAAAAAGCAAAATTACCGATGTACGGAACTATTGAATCTTTAAATGTTTCCGTTGCCTGTGGTGCTTTTTTATATGAAGTGGTTAGACAGCGTCTTATTTAATTAGTCAATTTTCTAATTTTTCATTTTCAAAAAATCATAAATCACCTTTACTGATGATTTAAAATACGAATCTACTTCTGTTTCTTCGATACTTTCAAGTTTTGGCGGATTGATAAAATTTCCGTTTTTGTCAAATTGTTTGAAGAAAGGTTTATCCGTTGGATCGAAATCTGGATGTTCCCAATCGTAAAAAATTGGTGCCGAAAATTGAGGTGTTTTTATAAAAATCCCCATAATCAAACCTGTTACAAAACCAGAAAAATGCCCTTCCCAAGATAAGCCTCCGTTTAACGTTTCAGCATTTGGAAACATATACCATATAATTCCTCCATATAATAATACGATGGTTAATGACAAGGCGACTAATCGGTAATATTTGGTTAAAATTCCTTTAAAAAAGATGAAACTTACCAAACAATACACCAATCCACTTGCGCCAATATGATAGGAGTTTCTACCCAAAAACCAAGTTCCTAATCCTGTAAATAAAACACCTAAAAATAATACTTTAAAAAACTGTTGACGGTAAAAATACTTCAAAGCCATCACCAAAAAGAAAATCGGAATAGAATTATTAAGTACATGTTTGAAATTTCCGTGAATAAAAATATGTAGTGGAATACCTCGTAAACCTTTAACCGTCTTAGGCAAAATTCCGTATTGATACAATTCTGGAAAATAATGCAAATTCAAATAATACGTGATCCATAATAACATTACAAAGAGCAACGGAAATAGTAGCACGGAAAGTGAAAAATAAAAATTTTTATCTATAGACGATTTAATCATATTTAAGAAAGGTCAAAAATGAAGCCAAAGTACAAGATATGAAAATTTGGCATGTCATATTAAAATTAAAAAAAATTGGTTGAGAAGATTGCATTGTTTAAATTTGCTTTATGACAATACCTTTAGCAGAACGAATTCGTCCGAAAACTTTATCGGAATACATTAGCCAATCTCATTTAATTGGCAAAAGTGGCTCGTTAACCCAACAAATTGAGAAAGGAATCATTCCGAGTTTAATTTTATGGGGGCCTCCAGGAACAGGGAAAACTACCTTGGCGCAAATTATGGCACAGGAAAGTAAACGCCCGTTTTACGAATTGAGCGCTATTAATTCAGGTGTAAAGGACATTAGAGACGTAATTGAAAAAGCCAAACAAAGCGGTGGTTTATTCACAGCTAAAAATCCTATTTTATTTATTGATGAGATTCATCGTTTTAGCAAATCGCAACAAGATTCGCTTTTAGCGGCAGTAGAAAAAGGCTGGATAACTTTAATTGGCGCCACTACAGAAAACCCAAGTTTTGAAGTCATACCTGCACTTTTGTCACGATGTCAGGTATATGTTTTAAATGCGTTTACAAAAGAAGATTTAGAAAACATCTTACACCGAGCAATTGTTGTAGATGACTATCTAAAAACTAAAAATATTAGTTTAATTGAAACAGAAGCCTTACTAAGATTATCAGGTGGCGATGGAAGAAAGCTATTGAATATTTTTGAATTGGTAATTAATGCGACTGATACTTCGACAGGCTCAGCAATCATAGAAATTACTAATGAAAAGGTAATGCAATTGGTTCAAAAAAACACCGTATTGTACGATAAAACTGGCGAACAACATTACGATATTGTTTCAGCATTTATAAAGTCAATTCGTGGAAGCGATCCAAATGGAGCAGTATATTGGTTAGCTAGAATGATTGAAGGTGGTGAAGACGTAAAATTTATCGCCCGTAGAATGCTAATTTTATCAAGTGAAGATATTGGAAACGCCAATCCAACAGCATTTATATTGGCGAATAATGCTTTTCAGGCGGTGAGTACAATTGGTTATCCAGAAAGTAGAATTATTTTGAGTCAATGTGCTATTTATTTGGCCACTTCTGCAAAAAGTAATGCCAGTTATATGGCCATTGGAAAAGCCCAACAAGTAGTAAAACAAACTGGCGATTTACCCGTTCCGATTCATTTACGAAATGCGCCAACAAAATTAATGAAGGAATTAGGTTATGGCGAGGAATACAAATATTCACACGATTTTGCTAATAATTTTGCTGAACAAGAATTTTTACCAACCGAATTATCTGAAACCACTTTTTTTGAACCAGGTGAAAACGCCAGGGAAAAAGAAATTCGTCAGTTTTTAAAAAACAGATGGAAGAATAAATATGGGTATTAGTTGGGTTTTAGGTTAAAGGTATTGGGTGTAAGGAAAAATAATTTTTATTAAAACAGATACTCTTCAACTACTAATTTATCATTCATATAATATTCAAAAATCCCTTTGTTTGCTATTTTAGTAAAAACACCTTTTACGCCAAACTTATCAGCAATAAAAATAGTAGGATTTGTGGTGTTGTAAATTTGCAAAACAACTTTAAGAGTAGCATCCATAATGGCAAAACCATTAGTAATTTGTACAAATTGATATTTCGCTATTGATGACGAAACGACATCTGAAGGAATTTCAACAACTTCTTTCTTTTGAATTAACGTTGCATTGTATTTTTTTAATTCTGGACTTAACAACCCAATGGTTTCAATATATGCGTTTTGAATATCTTTTTCTCTTGTTTTTACTTCTGTCGTTTCAAACAACAAATTATTTTGACAATCTCTAATTTGAAATTTCATTTTCGTTAAAAACATATTGCTGTTATCTACTAAAACTCCTGTTAAAGCTTTACATCTGTTTTGTGCAATTTCTACAGGCAAAACCTCATCATCAAAAAATACTTGATAAGTATTAGAAACCAAAATAGCTTTTAACATGTTGTTTATGTTATAAGCATTTTTCTCTTTCTGAAATTCGTATTTATTTGAAATAATAATCACTTTATTTTGTTGAGCAAATGAATGTATAGAAAATATAAACAGAACAAAAATTGAGAAATTCTTCATTATAATATATTTTTTAATTGGGTTAAACATTGAATTTGAATAATTTCATTATTTGAAACCATTTCATTTGCTGGATTAAAAAACACAGCTTTTATTCCGAAATTCATAGCGCCTAAAACATCTGCTTCAATACTATCTCCAATCATAATACTTTCAGTTTTAGAAGCATTTGCACTAATTAGCGCGTGATTGAAAATGTTTTCGTGCGGTTTTTTATGCCCCGCTGCTTCCGAATTTGTAATGGTAACAAAATACTTATCCAAATTACTTTTTTGTAATTTCACATCTTGTACAAATGAAAATCCGTTAGTAATGATATGCAATATATATTTATCTTTTAAATAGTCTAACGTTTCAATTGTACCTTCTATCAAATGATTATTTGAAGTTAAATACTCAATAAACAAATGTGAAATGGTATTTATTTGATCTAATGAAATCTCAAAATTAAATGCTTCAAAAGCGTCTTTAACGCGACTCACACGAAGTGTTTCTTGATCGATTTCGTTTTTCTCATACAATTTCCAATACGCAACATTAATTGGATTATAAATATCCATAAATTGTTGAGAATTGATATCGAAATTTAGTTCTTGAAATATTTTTTCAAAAGCTAAAGCCGAATTTTTTTCAAAATCCCAAAGCGTATGATCTAAATCGAAAAAAATATGTTTTATAGCTTCCAAATTTATTTTCCTTTTACAATTTCAGCATTATCACAATTATAAATCCAATCTTCTACATCGTCTTCATTTGGACGGAAAGTACCTTTTATTGTTAAATACGTATCGGTTTTAAGTTTTGGTGTAGCACCTTTAAATTTTATCCCCATAATGGTTTCTGGACCTGATTTCCCGCAGAAAAAACAAGAAGCAAAAACATTCTTACTCAAAGCGTAATTTTTGTTATCAATTGGTACAATAAATCCACTCATTACAATGGTTTTCTTAGCTAATTTTTTCAATTTTGTATTAATAACTGGGAAATCAACTTCGCCATATGAGGCGTGCTTTTTCTTCAAATATTTAATTTCGCCTAACAATTTCCAAGTTAATGTATCTGTTGAAACAACTACTTTTTTTGAAGATGCATAAGTGGTTACTTCGTTTTGATTTTGAAAACTAAATAAAAAAACACCTATTAATAAGGCCATTATTATTTTTACTGAATTACGCATTTGCTAAAGTTTTAGATATATTAATAGTGTATGCTTTTATAGCAGGAATTAAGGCAGCTATTAATCCAACTAACAAAGTTAAACCAAATAAAAGTCCTTCTTTTTCCCAAATAATTTCCATAGGATTAAATCCTAATTTAAAGTCTGACTCTGATGCTTTTGATAATAAGACTATTCCGACTCTACCCAAAACCGTTCCGAAAAAATACCCTAAAATACAAAGCAAAATACTTTCAAGTAAAACAACCATAAGTAGTTGGTGTTTTTTTGCACCATTTACACGTAAAAGGGCAAATTCAGCTTTTCTTTCTTTTAAGGTATTGAATAAAGCAATGAAAATTGATATTCCTGAAATTAACATAATTCCGAATGCTAAATATTTCAACGCATTTAATCCTACACCAAACATATCAAACAATCTGTTCATTTGATACGTTGGCAAAGCAGCTTGCATTTTTGTGTTTTGTGCGATAATATTTGGCCACATAAAAACGCCCATTTTGTTTTTAAACTCAATTAATACAGAAGTTATTTCCATATTCGGCTCATCAATGGTCATATCCGATTCATGAGTATCATGATCACATTCCGCTGAATGAACATGCTCTTCTTCATCATGCACATGTCCAGGTTCTCCGTGAGCAGGATTTTCGGCAACTTCTTCGTGACCTTCTTCGTGGTGCATTTGCCAAACGGTTGGAATATTTGACAGAATTAAATTATCAATTACTTTTCCTGTTTTAGAGGCAATTCCTACAATGATATATTCACCGTGGTCGTGAACTTCACCTTCTGCAGCACTACCATGAGTTCCTTTAAAAGTATCTCCTAATTTTAAATTTAATTTTTCAGCAACTTCAGCACCAACTACTACTTCAAAATTATGTTCGAACACTTTACCTTCAGCTATTTTAGCTTGGTATTTTTCTATATAATCTGGAGTAGTTCCTACAATTTTAAATCCTACATAATTATCACCATATGCTAACGGAATGGCTTTTTTTACATACGGATGTTGCATCCACACTTTTACCGAATCGTAACTAATATTTCCTGTTGGATCATCAACTTGATATACTGATGACAAAACCAATTGCAACGGACTTCCTTGCGCTCCAAGTACCAAATCAACACCATCTAAATTGCTTTGGTATTTTTCCTCAAATTGTTTTTCAACTAATATCAAAACTGTTATAATAGCTACAGAAGCCGTTAATAACAAAATGCTCAAAATGGTATTTAATGGTTTAAACCAAATATTTTTCCATGCTAATTTTCCGATCATACCATTGTAATTTGATTGGTGAATTTGGCTTTAATACGACTATCGTGTGTAACAATAATTAAAGCGGCTTTGTATTCTTTAGATAATGATTCCAATAACTCAATTACATTGTCTGCATTTTTATCATCTAAACTTGATGTGGGCTCATCGGCTAACAACACTTTAGGTTCATTCATTAATGCACGAGCTATAGAAACACGCTGTTGTTGTCCGACACTCAATTGGCTTGGTTGTTTGTGCGCTTGTTCTAAAATATCTAATTTATTTAATAATTCTTTAGCGCGTTTGGTATGCTTTTTACCTATAGCTAACCAACTTGCCATTTCTAAATTTTCTATAACGGAAAGCGAAGCAATAAAATGCGATTTTTGAAATACCACACCAATATTTTTACCTCTAAACTTGTCTGCTTTACTTCCTTTAAGATTTGTGAAATCTGTATTATCAATTAAAATTTCTCCAGAATTGGGTTGCAACATACCTGCCAATATATGCAAATAGGTAGTTTTTCCTTTACCCGAATTTCCAGTAACCAAAATGGTACTTCCTGCCTGGCAAAATAAATCAGGCATAATGAAATTTTGATCTTTATTATAAGAAAACGTGATGTTTTTGGTACTTATCATTTTGTAATATATTATGTGGCAAGATAAGAATATTGAAATAAGATTGAAAACGTATTAACAAAATTTTATCTCAATCAATTAAAATGCGATTATGCCTCGTAATCTTCAACTAATAATCCTTTTTCTTCGTTGTAATAAATTGCTAATGAGCCATCAATAAAATCAAAATGAATAAAATTCTCGTTTCCGTTTTCGTAATCAATTACAGTATTTACAGATAAAAGTGGGGTTTTAATTTTATCTTTCCAAATAGTAGCTGCGCTCACATCTACTCTTTTTAACGAAAGCACTTCTTGAAATTTTTCGGCTAACATTTTTTGTTCTTCCTCAAAATTGTAGTTTGAAGAAATTGTATAACCATTATCTTCTTCATTAATTTTGAAAAAATAGGTATCAGTTTTATCAAAAATGATTTCAATAGTATCTACAAAAACAAATTTTTCTTCAGGATTGACTAAATTAATCCAAAAATGATAAAAAATAGCCGAAATATTTTGATGTTGTTTTATTTGTGAAACTAATCTTAAATCTTGTTTGGAAAATTGATATAATTCGTTCATTGTATTAACTGTAAATTTATTTTGCAAAAGTACATTATCTATTTTAAACACATAGATACATAGATTTTTTTTATTTATGTTTTTAAAAACAAATCAAAAAATCTGCGTACCCATACTAAAAAATGCCAGAATCTTTAAAACTTAAATAACCAAATTCAGCAACAATAATGTGGTCTAATACTAAAACGTCTAAAGTTTGACCTGCAACTTTTAGCTTTTTAGTCAATTGTAAATCGGGTTCACTGGCTTGTAATTTGCCAGAAGGATGATTGTGACATAAAATTATTGAAGTGGCATGATATTCAAAAGCTGTTTTGAAAACCATTCTATTATCTACAACAGTTCCTGTGATGCCACCTTTACTAATTTGCGATTTATGAAGTACTTTATTAGAATTATTTAAATACAACACCCAAAATTCTTCGTGGGGTAACTCTCCAATTATGGGTTGCATAATTTCAAATATATTTTTACTTGATGTGATTTTTGGTAATTCGGTTGCTTCTTCCAACCTTCTTCTTCTGCCTAATTCTAAAGCGGCAACAATACTTATAGCTTTTGCTTCGCCGATACCTTTAAATTGAACTAATTGATGAACCGAAAGTTTACTGAGCTGATTAAGATTATGGTTTGATGCGGCTAAAATTCGCTGACATAATTGTACTGCGCTTTCATTTCTGGAGCCTGAACCAATTAAAATAGCTAATAATTCCGAATCGGATAAGGTTGATTTACCTTTAAGTTGGAGTTTTTCTCGTGGGCGATCGTCTTCAGCCCACTGATGAATTGGCGTATACATAAAAATTTATTTTGGCGTTTATTGATACAAAATAAGTAAAATAAAATTATTCTTCCAAATATTGTAACTTTATAAAAAAAATTGCTACTTATTTATAAAACCTTTAAATCACAAGAAAATGAAAAATTTAAGAAATCTATTAGCGTCAACTGTAATTTTATTTACTAGTTTAACTGTTTCAGCACAAACTGCTGATGAAATCATTAACAAATATTTTGAAAACATTGGTGGAAAAGAAAAACTATCAAAAATTAATGGTTTCAAAATGAATTTGGTTAGTAATTATAATGGAATGGAAATTCCTATAGAAATTTTCAATGATAAAACCGGGAAAATGTATGTAAAAGTTAATTTTCAAGGAAAAGAAATTACACAATTAGCATTTGACGGAAAAACAGGATGGAGTACTAATTTTATGACTATGAAACCAGAAAAATTAGATTCTGAAACAACTGAAAATATGTTAAGTCAAATTAACGATTTTCCTGATCCTTTTTACAATTATAAAGATAAGGGTTACAAAGTAGAATTTCTTGGTAAGGAAACAAAAGAAGGAACAGAATGTTTTAAAATAAAGTTAACAAAAACGCCAATTACTGTTGCAGGAAAAAAAGAAGAAAATGTAGTTTTTTATTATTTTGATGCTGAAAATTATGTGCCAATTATGACTGAATCTGAAGTAAAAGAAGGTCCAGCAAAAGGCCAAATGTCAACCAGTACAATGGGAGATTACCAAGAAGTTGACGGGATGTTTTTTCCTTTCACAATGAATCAAGGAGGGCAAGAAATGACCGTAAAAAGCATCTCAATTAATCCAACTGTAGATGCTAAAGCATTTGAAATGAAAGTAGAGTAATATGAAAAAGTTATTTTTATTTACAATAATTATATCTAGTGTAATTTCTTCAAACGCTCAAGAAATTACACTAAAAGGAAAAGAACTTTTTGGGGATTTAGAAGCCCGCCAAATTGGCCCTGCATTAATGAGTGGTCGTGTTTCTGATTTGGCGATGCACCCAAAGAACAATCAAATTATTTTTTTAGGTGCAGCAGGTGGTGGAATATGGAAAAGCTCTGATGGAGGTGCCAGTTTTGTACCTGTTTTCGACAAACATATTCAATCTATTGGTGCAATTACTTTTGATCCTAATAATCCAGACAATGTAATTTGGGCTGGAACGGGTGAAACTTGGACGAGAAATAGTGTCTCTGTTGGAGATGGAATCTATAAATCAACAGATGGCGGATTGAACTGGACCAATATGGGGTTACCAAAATCTGATAGAATTTCATCAATAATTGTAGATCCTAGAGATTCTAACAATATATGGGTTGGAGTTTTAGGAGCACTATGGGGAGATAGCGAGGAAAGAGGTATCTACAACTCAAAAGATGGTGGAAAAACATGGAATAAAGTACACTATATTGACAACAAAACGGGTTGTTCGGATTTAGTTATCGATCCAAGCAATCCAAACGTAATGTATGCCAGTTTTTGGGAATTTAGAAGAACTGCATGGTCATTTAATTCAGGTGGAAATTCTTCTGCATTATTTAAAACTACAGACGGTGGAAAAACTTGGAACAAAATCCATAATGGTTTTCCTACTGGAAAATTAGGACGAATTGCCATTGCAGTTGCACCATCAGATGTAAATATCTTGTATTCAGTTATTGAATGTGAAAAAGATAGCGAAAAAGGATTATATAAATCAGAAGATGCAGGGAAATCATGGAAACATTTAAATAGTGATTTTGCTTTAGTAGTTCGCCCATTTTACTTTTCAAGAATTACAATAGATCCAAAAAATCCGGATATTGTATATAAAGGTGGATTAAATGGTTCTATTTCTCGTGATGGTGGAAAAACATTTAAAAATTTAGGAGCGATGCATTCTGATATTCATGACATACTTGTAGACCCAATTGACACAAATAGAATTTATGTTGGAACAGATGGTGGAATGTACAGAAGCTGGAACAATGGAAGTACATTAGATATTGTAAAAAACCTTCCTATTTCTCAATACTATCATATTACTTTAGACACAGAAGAACCATATAATATTTATGGTGGTCTACAAGATAATGGCTCTTGGTATGGCCCAAGCAAAAGTGATGGCGGAATTGAAGCTAGAGATTGGAACAGCGTAGGTTACGGAGATGGGTTTAGAGTTTTAAAACACCCAACCAAAAAAATTATTTATAGTGAAATGCAAGGTGCCGAAAACATTTGGCGTTATAATTTAGAAACTAAAGAATTAAAAACAATTCAGCCTTTGCAAGAAAAAAATCAAGTAAAATTACGTTTCAATTGGAACACTCCAATTGTGACGGGCATACACAATCCAGATAGAATTTACGCAGGAAGTCAATTTGTTCACGCTTCCGATGATATGGGGGCAAGTTGGAAAATTATTTCTCCTGATTTAACGACAAATGATAAATTAAAAATGAACCAGGAAAATTCTGGTGGACTATCAAAAGATAATTCGGGTGCAGAAAATCATTGTACTTTATTTACTATTGCAGAATCGCCATTAAGCAAAGATATAATTTGGGCTGGCGCTGACGATGGTACTATTCAAATTACTCAAGACAGTGGAAAAACTTGGAAAAATGTAACGGCAAATATTATTGGTTTACCAAAAAATACTTGGTGTTATCATATCGAAGCTAGTAATTTCTCAAAAGGTAGTGCCTATGCTGTTTTTGAAGGTCATACTAATAATGATATGAACACATATGTTTATAAAACTATTGATTTTGGTACAACTTGGACTTCAATTGTAACAAAAGATATCGATGGTTTTGCTCGATGCATTCAAGAAGATTATGTTAATGAAAACTTGTTATTTTTAGGCACAGAAAAAGGGTTATACATCACGGTGGATGGTGGTAAAAACTGGTCGAAATTTGAAAACAATATGCCAGCAGTTGCTGTAATGCATTTAGATTTACATAAAAAAACTAATGATTTAGTAATGGCGACTCACGGAAGAGGTGTAATTATTCTTGATGACATTAGCATTTTAAGACAAGTAACAAATGAAATTATTGCTTCTGAGGTGTATTTCTTTAAAACCAAACCATTTATAAAAGAAGAAAATTCTTCATTTGGAAGTACCGCTTCTGAACTAGAATTTGTTGGACCAAATCCAAGCACTTCTGCTCAAATTGTATATTATCTAAAGAAGAGAAATACATTTGGTAAAATGGAAATGGAAATTCAGGATTTGAATGGAAATAAAATTGTGGGTTTACCAGTAAGTAATCAAAAAGGGATAAACATTGTTACTTGGGATTTTAATGAAAAAGGACCAAAAGTAGCAACTGGAAAAACATTAGATTACAGCGGTTTCACAACGCCATTAGTGCCTGCAGGGAAATACAAAGCTGTTTTAACTAAAGGTAAAGATAAATTTACACACGAGTTTGAAGTATTAAATGACCCGAAAAGTCCAATTACAGCTGACTCAAGAGCAGAACAAAGAGTCGCAACTAAAATGCTTTTCGATAAAGTGCAACGTTTAGCTTATATGGTTTATGAAATAGACGAAATGACGAAACTTAATGATGAAATTGCCTCTAAAGACAAAAGCTACACAAAAACCAGTATCAAAACCAATGCAGAATTAAACAAATTAAAATTCACTATGGTAATAACAACTGGTGATAATTATGTAGGTTCCGCAGAAAAGCAATTAAGAGAAAAATTAGGAGCAATTTACGCTTCGGTTGCAAGTCAATATGACGCGCCTTCTCCTTCTCAAAAAGCAAATATCGAATCAATATTAGAAACCTATAACAAAGTGGAAGCAGAATTTAAAAAATTAGAAAAAACTCATTTGTCTAAGATTTTAGAAAAAGCAAAAAAAACTACGCCAGAATATAAATTAAAAACATTTGATGAATTTATAGCTGGGTAATTTTTTACCTAAAATTTAAAAGGCCAATTTTTTAATTGGCCTTTTTTTTATACTAAAAACTTAAAAACAGCGTTTCAAATAAAAACTCATTCATATGAACTTCATTTTCGTTATAGCTTTTTTATTAAGTTTTAGTTCTTGTAAAAAACAAGAAATACTTTCTGATTCAACAATTTTAATTTCCGAAAAACAAGAAATTTCTTCAATTGAAAACCCGAATTCATTTGCAGAAAAGTTATCAAATGCAGCGATTCAAATTATTGATAAAGATGTTGTTTATACACCCGATTATGTGAAATTAAAATATCCAAATGGTGATGTCCCAGCAAAAACTGGCGTTTGTACAGATGTAATAATTCGTGCATACAGAAAATTAAATATCGATTTACAAAAAGAAGTTCACGAAGATATGGTGGCGAATTTCACAAAATATCCTAACTTAAAAAAATGGGGATTAAAAACTACAGATAAAAATATCGACCACAGAAGAGTCCCAAATTTAGAAGTATTTTTTGGTAGAAAAGGAAAAACGTTATCAATTTCTCAAAATGCGAAAGATTATAAAACTGGAGAAATTGTAACTTGGATGATTAACGATAAGTTGCCACATATTGGAATTATTACTCATTTAAAATCGGAAGACGGAAAACGTAATTTAATTGTACACAATATTGGTGGCGGACAAGTTTTAGAAGATTGCTTGTTTAGTTATACGATTGTTGGACATTTTCAATATGGCAATTAGATAATTAGTCAATGTGCCAATCAGACAATGTTCAATATGCCAATGTAACAAACTCAAATAAATAAATAAATAAATAGAGAATTTTATTTTTTTAGAAGTTTCAAAATAACCCTTCCAAGATTTGTAAACTCTTTGAAGGATTTAAATCATTGATACGACTTGTCCCAAATTTCGAGATTGTCTAGTTATCTAATTCTCTAATTCTCTAATTGACCAATTGACTAACCTCATCAAAATTCAATCCACCATAATTCCCTGAACTCATTAATAATAATGCGGAATTATTAAAATCTTGAGCAAATAAATAATCTTTAAATTTTGCTGGGTTCGTATAAATAATTAAATCTTTTCTATTGAATGATTGTGCAATTTGCTCTTGTGACACTTCATCTAATTGTTTAATTTTTACCGCATCTGGCGAATAAAAAACGACAGCTACATCTGCAGCATCTAAAGCACCTTCGTATTCTTTTAAAAATTCAGCATTTAAGCTACTATAGGTGTGTAATTCTAAACAAGCAATTAGTTTTCTATCAGGATATTGATCTTTTACTGCTTTGGTAGTAGCTGAAACTTTACTTGGCGAATGTGCAAAATCTTTATAAGCCACTTTACTACTACTCTCTGCAATTTTCTCTAAACGCTTACTTGCGCCTTTGAAAGTGGCAATAGCTTCGTAAAAATCAACCTCATCTACACCCATACATTGACAAATCCATTTGGCTCCTGCTAAATTATTTAAATTATGTGCACCAAAAACTTCAATTGGCATTGGACCTTCTGGCGTGTCTAATAAAGTCGTTCCGTTTTCAACAGTATAACTTGGTGTTTGATACGCAATTTTACGAATTGGGTTTGTGGTTTCTTCAGCTACTTGTTTAACGGTTGCGTCTTCTTCATTATACACTAAAATACCACCATTTGTAATTTGTGAAGTAAAAATACTAAATTGCTCTACATAATTTTCAAACGTAGGAAATACGTTAATATGATCCCAAGCAATTCCTGAAAGCAAGGCAATATTTGGTTGATATAAATGAAATTTTGGTCGTCTATCCATAGGAGAAGATAAATATTCATCGCCTTCTAAAACTATAAAATCGTTAGTTTCTGTAAGATGCACCATCGTATCAAAACCTTCTAATTGTGCGCCAACCATATAATCCACTTCAATATTATGATAATGCATTACGTGTAAAATCATAGAAGTAATAGTTGTTTTTCCGTGAGAACCACCAATTACAACGCGAGTTTTATTTTTAGATTGTTCGTACAAAAATTCAGGATATGAATAAATTTTCAATCCTAATTCTTGTGCTTTTAACAATTCTGGATTATCTTCTTTTGCGTGCATTCCTAAAATAACAGCTTCAATATCGGAAGTAATTTTTTCTGGAAACCAACCCATTTCCAAAGGCAATAATCCTTTTTTCTCTAAACGAGATTTAGAAGGTTCGAAAATAGCATCATCGCTACCTGTTATTTGATATCCTTTATTATGCAACGCTAATGCTAAATTGTGCATCGCTGCTCCGCCAATGGCTATGAAATGTGTACGCATTTTGTATGGTTAATGGTGAAAGGAATTGTTTGAAAGGTAACGTTTACCATTTACCCAAAACCCTCTACCTAATTACTTTTTAATGTTTTGAGCTTTTTCTTTGTCTTTTAACTTATACATATATAAATCGTATAATTTGGCATATGTTATGGCTGATTTACCTAATTGATGTGCTTTTATTAAATTTACTTCTGCAGCTTTATATCTTTTGTAATATACATCAATATAGCCTTTAGCTAAATAACCTTCTACCTTTGAAATGGCTATAAGCTCATCAGCGTACTTTACTGCTTTGGTTTCACTACCGCCAACAATTCCAGGCAATTCAATATATAACATTACTAAAGCCCAACGTGATTCAAGGTGTTTTTTATCTAAATTAGCAGCGTTTAAAAAAGCGGTTTCTATATCGCTAATCATGCCAACAGCTTTAAATTTATTTACTGATTTGGCTTTCATTCCTAATGCGCCACCATATTTATACCAATAATTCGCACTGTTTGGATTTTGAAGTTTTAATTTTTTATAATAAGAAATTGCAACATCCCATTTTTTTGCATTTCCTGCAATATCGCCTAAATACTCAATTGTTTTTTGATGATTGGGAGCTGATTTTAAATAACTTTCAAACAATCCTTTGGCTTCTTCAAACTTTTTTTCATTGAATAACTTTTCAGCTTTCTCAAATAAAGTCTGAGAAAACATACATTGCGAAAAGAGTAAGAAAAGGAATAGATTTTTTTTCATAATTTTAAATTATTTTCAAAAATAAGAAAACAATTCGTTTTTATCAATAAAAAAGGACTACATATACTTGATTTATTTATTTAAAAGGATGACGTTGCTGCCAAACGGTTTCGGGTTCTAAATTTTTAAATATTTTACCTAAAAATATATTCACTAATTTATTACTATGATAAATAAAACCCGACATCATAACTGGAGTTGCTCCAATAGAACTTTTAATTTCTAAAGCTGTTCTTCCGAAAATAATTTTTTTAAATTTATGGATAATTCCAAATTCTGTCATATTATACAACATATTTAAATACAACATTTTATCTTTTTGAATTTGTTCATCATATCCTAAAAAATAAGTTTCTAAAACATCGTCGTTTACTAAAATAGAATGAAAGCCAATAAGTTTATCTTCCAAAAAATAACCGAAAATTTTAAAGCCATCTCCACATTGTTTTTTAAATGTTGAAAAATGGTTTTCTGCTAAGAAAAAAGTATTAAAAGGTGCGTTTTTCGCTACATAATGATATAATTCATTAATTTTATTTTCATAAAAAACAACTAGTTCCACATCTAATTCTTTCATTGAAATCCCTTCGAATTTTTTATGAGCTCTTTTATATTGATCTCGATATTTTTTTGAAAAGGCGCTATAATAGTCTTCAATTGATTTCCAATTCGTGGGTATTTCGAAAATCATATTGGGTTGCGTATTGAATTCGTATATTTTATCGAAAGCATATTTTTTAAATTCTACAGCACAATTCTGATAAAAATCTTTAAAAGAAACCAAATGAATTTTAATCCCTTTTTGTTTGAAATACACTTCTAATTCTTTTGAACTTTGTTTTAAAATATAACTAACTTCCTCAAAACTGATTTCTTTCTGAAAAGCAAAAGCATTTTGCCCAGTTATCATGTTATTCCCAATAAATAATGTATGCGAAGCAAAGTTTCGAAAAATAAAATTCCGTATAAATGTTTTAAAGCAATTGTCTCTTTCTCCAAACGATTCTAATTTATTCAAATCTAAATATTGGGCTAAAGAAACCCCTATTAGTTCTAAATCCTTATAAAATCCAATATAAAAACATTGCATATTTGTTGGTGCCGAACGTTCTAAAACTTCTAAATAAGGAAGTTGTAAAAAATGATTAGCAACCGCAACTGCATTCCAATTTTCTGGAACGTCTTTTATAGAATCGAATATTTTTATTGTAATTTTTTCCAAGGCATAAAAAAGTCCCACAAATGTAGAACTTCTATATTATAAATAAATATTAATTTTAATTATCTAATAAAAATTACTAATTTTAATGTGCCTCATCGGTTCGATATTTGCAACACCCGTGAATTTTTTCATACTGTTCTGCAGTAGCTTTTATATCTTTAGTGTCATGGCCTACTTTTGCAATAGCTTTCTCTACATCTAAAACCGTACATTTTGTTTCATCAATAATTAAATGTAAATCTTGATGATCAACATGCCAAGTTGCACTTTTTACTCCTTTTACAGAATAGGCTGCTTTTTCGATACGTTTTTTACACATATCACAATTTCCATTTACTTCTACTTCAACTTTTTTGTTTTTGTTAAGTTGTTCTTGTGCGTTTACATTCATTCCTAACAAAGCAAACACTACTACTAATACCATTTTTTTCATGATTTTTTGTTTTTTAATGATTTATATTATTTTGTTCTTTTTTATCTTTTATTTTAAATCGTATTCCTGCGTAATACATCGTACCAAAAACTGGACCATAAATCATAGTACTATCAAAATACGGACTGTTAGGATTATCCGAAGCAATTATGGCATTCTTCTGTTTAAAGTTACCTAAATTTTCTGTCCCAAAATACATTTCAAATGTACTAGAAAATGTTCGCGTTATTTGCGCGTTAACAAGTTGGTAACTTGGCGTATATTCCGATAATTGATACTGAACTGGATTTGCTTGTGTATTTGGCAATCTTTGTTGACCAATCCAATTAAAAGTGGCATCAAATTTCCATTGCTTTCCTTTATCTAAAATATGCGTTTCATAAGCAATATTAGCAAAGAAACGATTTTTAGCTTGTAATGGTTTATCTAATAATCCGGTCGCATAATCGGTTTTAACATTTAAATATTTATAGGCCGTTCTAACATTTAAATGCGTCATTAAATTAATATTCCATTCAATTTGAAATGATTCTGCAAAACTTTTTCCATTTAAGTTAGAGAAAGTTACTTGCCTTGCATTTTCCAAATCGACCACAATTTGATTACTGAAATCTGTTTTATAATAATCCACAACCAATTCATGTTCTTTTCCAAAAAGATAGAATTTCTGAATAAAACTTGTTCCATAATTCCATGCTATTTCTGGATTTAAACCATATAATTTTCCGTTATCATTTTTAATAACAATATCTCTAGAACTAGCCAAAACATTTATGTTTTCAGCAAAAATATTTGAGGCTCTTTTTCCTCTTCCTGCAGAAAAACGAAATGTAGTTTTTTCAAACGGATTATATTTAACATGTGCTCTTGGGGTGAAAAATAAGCCCAATCTGTTGTGATTGTCCGCTCTGGCACCTAAAACGAAACTGAAATTATTTAAATTATCGAAAGAATATTCAAAAAACGAACCAATTGAAGTATCAATTCTGTCATATTCCGCCATAAAATTGGCTTCTAAATGTTCTTCAAATGTATCATAATTAAAATTCAACCCAGTTATAAATTTATGCTTTGTATTATTAATAATCGAATTAAAAATAAGATTCGAAAAATAATTTTTATGATGAATATGATGTGCTTTATCTCCAAATTCAGAATGCATTTTATTATACTGAAAGGCTTGTTGAAAACCAATACTTTGAAAAGGCATATTTGGATAAACATATCCAATTTTGTTGGAAATTTCTATTTTATCTGTGTTCACATGGCTTGTCCATAAATTGGGATTCATCACCATTTCATGCGAATTGTCGTTTATTGTACCACCTGTTTTTTCATCTGAAAAATATTTTATATTTAAAAACGAAACGATTCCTTTTTCTGCATTATTGTATTGCCAACGATTTAAAATATTAACTTGTTTTCCTAAGGGATTGTCTAAAAACCCATCGTGATTCATATCATTTTTACTAGTTCTGGTATTTCCGTGAACTAAAACTAATGAACTTAATTTATCTGAATATTTATTGCCAAAATGAGTATTAATCTCATATCTACCATCATTTGAGGCATAAACATTGGCAAAAAACGGGTCTTCTTTTTGAGGTTTAAGTAACTCATAGTTTATTTGACCCGAAATACTTTCATATCCATTCATTACACTCCCCGCCCCTTTTGTAATTTGAATGCTTTCTGCCCAAGTTCCTGGAATAAAGTTTAAACCTGTTGCTTGTAAAGCACCTCGAATGGCTGGAATATTCTCTTCACTCATTAAAATATAAGGACTAGTTAATCCTAGCATTTTAATTTGTTTATTGCCTGTAACGGCATCAGAAAAATTTACATCAATAGATGGATTTGTTTCAAAACTTTCCGATAAATTGCAACAAGCCGCTTTTTGTAATTCACCTTGCGATAAATGTTGCGTATTGGTAACTACTTTTTGTTTTCTACCCAAAGTATTTTGCTTCTTTACAATAGTTACAGTTGCAATATTGTTATCAGAAGCTGTTTTTTCTAATTGAATCGTGAAATCAGATTTGACACTTTGTTGTATTTCAAGTTTTTGGAACCCTTCTTTTTCTAAAATTAATATTAGATTTCGGTTTCCTTGAATTAAAGTAAACGAGCCATTTTCATCAGAATACAAAATGGTATTTAATTCTGAAATTGTGATTTTTACATTTGCGATAGGGGTATTTTCCTTATCAATAATTTTTCCTTGAACGTTACTTTGAGCTAAAGAAAATAATGGCATCAAGACCAAAAATAAGATTTTATACATAATTAATTAATAAAGTTTATAATTTAAAAAACTAAAAACGATATAAATTATGCGTAAAAAATAAGTTGAGAATAGAGTTTATAAAAAGGCGGTGCATTAGAATTACAATAGTAATCTACATTTTTTTTATTTGAATAAAAGCTTGCTGTTTTAGCAAAAAATTCAGGTGTTTCATTTAAAAAATGTATAGCAGAAAAATCAAATTGAAAATCTTTTAAAATAGAATAATCAATTTTGTTTTCGGTATTAATTTCCTCATTGGAACAACAACCTTCTTCTTCCGATTCTATAGAATCTGAAGCGCAACAAGAATCTTCAGATGCAGAATCAATTAATTTATTATTTTGATATACCAGAGACACATAAGCAATTTGGTCATTACAATAATGCAAAACCAAGCTGGCACTACTATTTACTAATAAAATAAATAATGCTAAATAAATACTTATGTGTTTTTTGAAATTCATTACAGCAAATTTACAGTATTATTTTTTAACTTATTGTTTATTAACACTTTTTTGATAATAAAACGCAGGAACAAATAAAATCAAAAATAGAGGTTGAATAAGAAATCGTCTTACATAAAAAAGAATTAAAACATCTGAATTTGCAGAAAACTCAAGTAAAAAAAAGAAAAGTATCGTTAAAATCACAAAAAAAGCTAACAATAAAAAGGACGCTAATTTTACTAAATTCGTTTCTTTAAATAGTAAATAAATAATGAAAACAGTACAGATACTGTTGATTAAATATCTAAATAACAACCCGAAAAACAATTTAAAACCATCATATTTTGGAATGGTTTTATTTTGTGTAGCATCATTAAAAAATTCCAAAAAAGGATCATAAAACAAGTTGCTTTCATAAATTCTAATTAAAACTAAAATCGCAATGAATCCCGCAATGGCAAAATATTTAATTTTACTATCCATTTTGTTTTTTATTTAATGAAAATCTAATTACCCAAAGTATCCAAAGTAAAAAAACTACTCCATAAATAACCAATGGGAAAAGAATGTCGTGTAAAAAAGTGCCGTATTCTGGATATTTATAAAGCCCTGTAGTTAGCATAGCAATTCTAAAAATATTCAATATGAAAATCAATATCGAACCTAAAAAAATATATAAAAAAGTAGCAATAAATCTATTTGAAAAAGCAAAAATAAAAGTAGTAAATAAAATGATTACGCTTACCGAATTACAACCTTCAACTATCCTAGCAAGGTAATTGGAATTATAGATGACTTTATATGAAGGTTCAAATTCATGTTTAATTATCTCACAATCTGCACCAAAAAAAACAAGCGTATTTTTTGTTTGTTCCGCTACAAAATGCGTTATGCCATCAACAGCGTTTCTTTGAGTATGAAATTGATTTAAATAAATCGAGTAGATTATTGTAACCACTAAATAGCATAATAAAAACTTTATTAGAAAAATAAAAAATACTTTATGTTGCTGAAATATGTTTTTCAAAATTTTAATTTTAACAAAAATATAATTTTTACTTTCTTATTTATGTATAATTTTACAAAAAAATTAAAAAATGGAATTTGAAAATATAAAATCAGAAGTAAAAAACATCATTAACAGTAATGAAAATAGAGATGAAAAGCTAATTCGTATTTGTCAATTATTACAAGATTCCATTTCATATTACAATTGGGTTGGTTTTTATTTTGCAAATCATGAAACCAAAACATTACATCTTGGTCCTTATGTTGGGGCTGAAACCGATCATACCGTTATACCATTTGGAAAAGGAATTTGCGGACAAGTAGCAGAAAGCAATGCTAACTTTGTTGTACCGGATGTATCAGCTCAAGACAATTACATTGCTTGTAGTTTTACTGTAAAGTCGGAAATTGTAGTACCACTTTTTGTTAATGGAATAAATATTGGTCAAATTGATATCGACAGTCATGTTATCGATCCATTTACAGAAGCAGATGAACGTTTTTTAGAATTTGTAACTCAAGAAGTAGCTACACTTTTTTAACTTTTTATGGCTAAATTTAATTGTCCGTTATACAAATATTTGTTAACGGATTTTTTTATTCTATTTCTGTATTGAAAATCAAATTATTCTACTTAATTTTGTTTATTCTTTTTTAATTATAATTAAACAAAATAATGCCAATTGCTCAAAAAACAGAATTAGATGATATTGCCATAGATAGAATTATCGAAATGGCGTGGGAAGACAGAACGCCATTTGATGCCATAAAATTTCAATTCGGATTAGCAGAAGCTGATGTAAAAGCATTAATGAAAAAAGAGTTGAAATTTTCAAGTTACAAACTTTGGCGACAACGTGTTGAAAATTGCAAAACCAAACATGCCGCAAAACGTGTTGAAGGTATTGACCGATTTAAATGTAATTTACAAAGAGCTATTTCTAACAATAAAATATCAAAAAGATAAAAGTAAAAAATGGAAAACAAAAAGCCCGATAATATTGTTTTTTCCGATGAACAAGGATACAATGCCAGTTTTTTACCCTATGCCACAAGTGTAGGCGCACCTATTATTAAAGTTGACGATGTAGCTGCATGGAAAGGCAGAGGCGTTAGAAATGTAAATAAAGAATTCGAAAATAAATTCAATGAATTAAAACTGCAATATCAAAGTTTAATGGAAGAATTCGAATGGAATGAAATTATTTATAATTCAAAATTTTCATTTGAACCTGTAATTGGAGAAATATATCATTTATATATTGGAAACGAAGGCAATCACTTTTTATCGTTAATTCCACCTTACGAATGGAATAAAGAACATATAGGAACTTTTAAACTAAATAGTGATAAAAAATGGGTGAAGCAACTTTAAAAAAAGTTACCTATGACGAAATTATGAACATGGAAAAACAAGAACGTGTTCATTTTGCAAATAGTTTGGGAGGTTTTAAAAGTGTAGGATTAATTGGTACAAAAAACAAAAACAACCAAACCAATTTAGCTATTGTTGACTCAATTCTTCATATTGGAAGTAATCCGCCATTATTTGGAATGGTGTTTCGTCCAGGTGTTGTGGAACGTCATACGCTTGAAAACATATTAGAAACGAGTTTTTACACTATAAATCACATCACCGAAAAAATTCATAAACAAGCGCATCAAACCTCAGCAAGATATGATAGAGCTTGCTCAGAATTTGATGAAACTGGTTTAATTCCTGAATATAAAAATGACTTTTTTGCACCTTTTGTTGAAGAAAGCAATGTGAAATTGGCAATGGAATTTAAAGAAAAAATAACGCTTTCCATTAATAATACTGTTTTGATAATCGGTGAAGTTAAAGAAGTATATTTTCCTAAAGATTGTTTAAAAAAAGACGGATTTTTAGATATTGAAAAAGCAGCATCCTTAACTTGTTCTGGATTGGACAGTTATCATAAAACAACACGAATTTCAAGATTGAGTTACGCAAAAGCAAACAAAGAAATTATTTCAATAATTTAATTTTGACAAAAAAAGCAATCAATATTGTTTGGTTCAAACGCGATTTCCGATTAATTGATAATGAAGCCTTGTTTCATGCCCATCAATCGGAAGTACCTTTGTTGTTGATTTGTTTTTTTGAACCATCAGTAATGAATTATGACGATTCTGATGTTCGCCATTGGCGGTTTGTTTACGAATCCATTCAAGATTTGAATAAAAAACTCCAACCGTTCAATTCTAAAATTTATTTTTTTCATGATGAGGTGAAAAGCGTTTTCTTAGAATTAATTCAAAAATACGAAGTGAAAAGCGTTTTTTCACATCAAGAGATAGGAAATAAAGTGACCTATGACCGCGATTTGGAAATGAAAGCGTTTTTTGATTCCAATGATATTGTTTGGAATGAATTTCAAATGCACGGTGTCATTCGTAAATTAAAATCAAGACAAGATTGGGACAAACGCTGGGAACAAGTCATGCGTGACACCCCTAAAATTATAAAAGAATCGGATTTAAAAACGATAAAATTAGATCCTGATTTTTACTACCAAATAAAAGGAGCCGAATTATCAACTGAAATCACCACTCCTAATAAAAATTTTCAACGAGGTGGCGAATATTGGGCTTGGCGTTATTTAGACAGTTTTGTGAAAGAACGCTATGTCAATTACAGCAAACACATTTCAAAACCGGCTTTGAGTAGAAAAGGCTGCAGTCGCTTGTCGCCGTATCTAACGTATGGGAATATCAGTATGCGAATGATTTATCAATATACGAATCAGCATTACGAAGCGTCCAAAAATAAACGCGCCATATTAAATTTTGTTTCGCGTTTGCATTGGCATTGTCATTTCATGCAAAAATTTGAAGACGAATGCGAAATGGAATTCGAAAATGCTAACCGGGCTTATGACGTTTTAATAAAACCAAAAAACGAAACCTATATCAAAGCTTGGCAAGAAGGCAAAACGGGTGTTCCAATTGTTGATGCCTGCATGCGATGTCTAGTGGCAACTGGTTATATCAATTTCAGAATGCGTGCGATGGTGGTGTCGTTTTTCACTTTTAATTTATGGCAAGATTGGCGCGAATTGCATTTTTTGGCAAGGCAGTTTTTAGATTACGAACCGGGAATTCATTATCCGCAAATTCAAATGCAATCTGGGACCACGGGAATAAATACGATACGAATTTATAATCCAATTAAAAATTCAGAGGAACACGATCCAGAAGGAATTTTTATCAAACAATGGTTGCCCGAATTAAAAGAAGTGCCACTACATTTGCTTCACGAACCATGGAAAATGAACGAAATGGAGCAACAGTTTTACAATTGTAGTATCGGAAAAGATTATCCAGCGCCAATTGTAAACATTGAAGAAACTCGAAAGTATGCCAGCGACATCGTTTGGAGTTTTCGAAAAAAAGACGAAGTCAAGCAAGAAGGAAAACGAATTTTGCAAAAACACGTGAGTAACACCAATAAACCAAAAAATGCTAGGAGTAAAAAAACAAAACCTACCAACTAAAATCTGTATGGTTTGCCAAAAACCATTCACTTGGCGCAAAAAATGGGAAAAGGTCTGGGATGAAGTAAAATATTGTAGTGATAGATGCAGAAATTAAAGATTGAAAAATTGAATGATTTAAAGATTAAAAAATTGCATAACATTCTAAATCTTTAAATTTTTAAATCCTTTAATCTTTAAATAAAAAAAGAAATGTCAAAAACGTTACGATTACTTCTTGGAGATCAATTAAACAGCAATCATTCTTGGTTCAAAACCATTGATGATTCGGTGACTTATGTCATGATGGAAATTCGAACAGAAACGGATTATGCCAAACATCACATTCAGAAAATAGTTGGTTTTTTCTCGGCTATGCAAGAATTTGCTTCCGAATTACAATCGCAACAACATCAAGTTGTTTATTTTCATTTGAATGACACCAATAATTTACAATCATTTGAAAAAAATATAAAGTCTTTAATAGAAAAAGAACAGTTTACCCATTTTGAATACCAATTCCCAGACGAATACCGTTTGGACGAACAGCTAAAAAATTTATGTCAGTCGCTTACAATCGCAACTTCGGTATGCGATTCGGAGCATTTTATGAGTTCAAGAAACGAATTAGGTGATTTTTTCGAAGGTAAAAAAACCTTTTTAATGGAGAGTTTTTACCATATGATGCGTAAAAAACACCATATTTTAATGGAGGGCGATAAACCTTTGACAGGAAAATGGAATTATGACGGCGAAAATCGAAAAAAATTACCCAAAGACCACAAACCCACTTCGCCTTTAGTTTTCCAAAATAATGTAACCAAAATCGTTTCAGAAATTCAAAAAACAGATATCAAAAGCATTGGAAACATCGATGCTGAAAATTTTGTTTGGCCCATTAACAGAAAGCAATCACTCGAATTACTCGATTTTTTTGTAACCGAATGTTTAGCACTTTTTGGGAGTTACCAAGATGCTATGACGCCTAACGAATGGTCGTTGTATCACGCCCGACTTTCGTTTTCGATGAATGTGAAACTAATTTCACCTTTGGAAGTGATTCAGCGAGCCATCTTGGAATGGGAAAACAATCCAGAGAAAATCGCCTACCATCAATTGGAAGGATTTGTGCGCCAAATTATTGGCTGGCGCGAATACATGCGTGGAATTTACTGGAATAAAATGCCCGAATACGCCAAAATGAATTATTTCAATAACGAAAACTCACTTCCAGAATGGTTTTGGACCGGCAAAACAAAAATGAATTGTTTGAAAGATGCGATTAACCAATCTTTAAATTACGCTTACGCCCACCATATTCAGCGATTGATGGTAACGGGTAATTTTGCACTTTTGGCTGGAATACATCCTGATGAAGTTGACGCTTGGTATTTGGGAATTTACATCGATGCGATTGAATGGGTAGAAATTACCAACACGCGAGGCATGAGTCAGTTTGCCGATGGCGGAATTGTAGGCACAAAACCGTATGTGAGTTCAGCGGCTTACATCGATAAAATGAGTCATTATTGCGGCAGTTGTTTTTACAAAAAAGCAGTAAAAATAGGAGAAAAAGCATGTCCTTTCAATAGTTTGTATTGGAATTTTTATGATAAAAACGAAGACAAATTAGGTAAAAATCCCCGAATTGGTATGATGTATAATGTGTGGCGGAAAATGAAACCAGATGATAAAGTTGCCTTATTAGAACAAGCCGATTATTATTTGAAAAATATCAATAATTTATGATAAAGAACGCAATAGTTTGGTTTAAAACCGACTTACGAATTGAAGATAATGAAACCTTAGTCAAAGCGATTGCTCAAAGTGAGAAGGTAATTCCTGTGTATTGTTTTGACGAATCCCATTTTGAAACTACGGTTTACGGATTTAAAAAAACAGGGAGTTTTAGAGCGCAATTTTTATTGGAATCGCTTGAAGATTTGGATGCCAAATTAAGAACTTTAGGTTCAGGTTTGAAAGTTGTAATGGGTAAGCCAGAAATTGAAATTCCGAAATTAGTACACGAATATAAAGCACAAAAAGTATTTGCCAAGCGTGAAGTCGCTTTTGAAGAAAGACAAACTGAAAAAAAGGTTCAAGATGAATTATTTAAGTTACGATGTGAATTAGAAAAAGTTAGTACAAGTACGTTATATCGTGCAGAAGACTTGCCATTTTCTATAAAAGACATTCCGGATGTGTTTACCAATTTCAGAAAAAAAACAGAAAAAGATTCCGAAATACGAAAAGCATTTGAAGCTCCAACAAAAATGAATTCGCCTGAAATTTCTCCTTTGGAATTACCCACTTTAGAAACATTAGGGTTAGACAAAGCTATAATCGATTCTCGTGCAGTTTTACAATTTAAAGGTGGCGAAACGGAAGCGAAGCATCGATTACAACATTATTTTTACGATACAAAATGTTTGTCAACTTATAAAGAAACCCGAAACGGAATGGTAGGCGCCGATTATTCGTCAAAATTTTCGCCATGGTTGGCTTTAGGATGTATTTCACCTCGATACATCTATGCAGAAATTAAAAAATACGAAAAGCAATTTGGCGCGAATGATTCTACGTACTGGTTGGTTTTCGAATTGCTTTGGCGCGATTTCTTTAGATTTATGTTCAAAAAATACCAAACGAAATTTTTCTTATACGAAGGCATAAAAACCGAGAAAGTAAATTCGAAATCCTTAAACGAAAAATTGCTTAATCAATGGATTAATGGCGAAACGCCGTCTGATTTTATCAATGCCAATATGCTCGAATTACAAAAAACAGGTTTTATGAGTAATCGTGGACGACAAAACGTTGCGAGTTATTTTTGCAATGAACTCAACATGGATTGGCGAATTGGTGCTGCGTATTTTGAGCAACAATTAATCGATTACGATGTGTGTAGTAATTGGGGAAATTGGGCCTATTTAGCTGGGGTTGGGAATGATCCAAGAGGTCATCGTTACTTTAATATTGAAAAACAAGCAGCCGATTATGATAAAAACAAATCGTTTAGAAAATTGTGGTTGAAATAAAAAAGAGTTAAAAGTTGCAACTTCAAAAATAATTTGTAAATTTGCACCCGTATTGAGATATACTCAATCTACATAATAATCATTTAAATAATATTAGCATGTATTTGACTAAAGAAACAAAAGCTGAAATCTTCGCTAAACACGGAGGAAAAGCTGAAAACACAGGTTCTGCAGAAGGACAAATTGCGTTATTCACATTTAGAATTTCACACTTAACAGAGCACTTGAAAAAAAATCGTCACGATTTTAACACAGAAAGATCGTTAGTACTTTTAGTAGGTAAAAGAAGAAGTCTTTTGGATTACTTAAAGAAAAAAGATATCTTAAGATACCGTGAGATAATTAAAGAATTAGGAATTAGAAAATAGTATACTAAAGGGGCTTTGTGCCCCTTTTTGTTTGCAAATAAGCAGAAAAGTTTGGTTTTTCATTGGGTTAGAGACACGACTACAACACCTTTACAACAACACAACTAACCCTTTGTATAACCTTTGAGAATTAAATTTATGATTCCACAATTATTTGTAGAAAAAATCGATTTAGGTGATGGCAGAAGCATCACAATCGAGACAGGACGTTTAGCGAAACAAGCTGACGGTTCTGTAGTAGTAAGAATGGGTGATACGATGATCCTTGCCACGGCAGTAGCATCTCGTAACATCAACCCAAGTGTAGATTTTTTACCTTTAACAGTAGATTATCGTGAAAAATTTGCAGCCGCTGGTCGTTTTCCAGGTGGTTTCTTCAAAAGAGAAGCGCGCCCAAGTGATAGCGAAGTATTAACGATGCGTTTAGTTGACCGTGTTTTACGTCCACTTTTCCCAGACGATTACCATGCGGAAGTTCAAGTTATGATTCAGTTAATGTCTCATGACGAAGAAGTAATGCCTGATTCATTAGCTGGTTTAGCCGCTTCAGCAGCATTAGCTGTTTCAGATATTCCTTTTTACAACTTAATTTCTGAAGTACGTGTTGCGCGTATCGATGGAAAATTTGTAATTAACCCAAGCAGAGAAGACTTAGCTAAATCAGACATCGATATGATGATTGGTGCTTCTATGGATTCTGTTGCGATGGTTGAAGGAGAAATGAAAGAAATTTCAGAAGCAGAAATGGTAGAAGCTATCAAATTTGCTCACGAAGCTATTAAAGTTCAAATTCAAGCACAATTACGTTTACAAGCTGCTTTTGGTAAAAAAGAAACGCGTACGTATGAAGGTGAGAGAGAAAACGAAGAAATTTACAAAAAAGTAAAAGCTGCTGCTTACGATAAAATTTATAATATCGCTAAAGTAGGTTCGGCTAAACACGAAAGAAGTGCTGCATTTGCGGAAGTAAAAGAAGAAGTAAAAGCGTTATTTACTGAAGAAGAATTAGCTGCTGATGGAGATTTAGTATCTAAATATTTCTATAAAACGAATAAAGAAGCCGTTCGTAACGTGGTATTAGAATTAGGTATTCGTTTAGATGGTAGAAAAACAACTGACATCAGACCAATTTGGTGTGAAACAGATTATTTACCAAGAGTTCACGGCTCTTCATTATTTACACGTGGAGAAACTCAAGCTTTAGCTACAGTAACTTTAGGTACTTCAAGAGAAGCGAATCAAATAGACTCTCCATCTGAACAAGGTGAAGAAAAATTCTATTTACATTATAACTTCCCTCCTTTCTCAACGGGTGAAGCAAAACCTCTAAGAGGAACTTCAAGAAGAGAAGTAGGTCACGGAAATTTAGCGCAAAGAGCATTAAAAAATATGATTCCTGCAGATTGTCCTTACACCATTCGTATTGTATCTGAAGTATTAGAATCTAACGGTTCGTCTTCTATGGCAACTGTTTGTGCTGGAACAATGGCATTAATGGATGCTGGAGTTCAAATGGTAAAACCAGTTTCTGGAATTGCTATGGGATTAATTACTGATGGTGAAAAATTCGCAGTATTATCTGATATTTTAGGTGATGAAGATCACTTAGGAGATATGGACTTTAAAGTAACTGGAACTGCTGACGGAATTACAGCTTGTCAAATGGATATCAAAATTGACGGTTTACGTTATGATATAATGGAGCAAGCTTTAGGACAAGCACGTGACGGACGTTTACATATTTTAGGAAAATTAACAGACACCATTGCAGCTCCAAGAGCTGAGGTTAAGAAACATTCTCCAAAAATTATTACAAGAACTATTCCTGGAAACTTCATTGGTGCCTTAATTGGACCTGGTGGAAAAGTAATTCAAGAATTACAAAAAGCCACTGGAACTACTATCGTTATTAACGAAGTTGACGAGCAAGGTGTAGTTGAAATCCTTGGAACTGATCCTGACGGAATTGCTGCAGTATTGGCTAAAATTGATTCTATCATTTTCAAACCACAAATGGGAGAAGCTTACGAAGTAAAAGTAATTAAAATGTTAGATTTTGGTGCGGTTGTAGAATATACAGATGCGCCAGGAAACGAAGTTTTATTACACGTATCTGAATTGGCTTGGGAACGTACTGAAAACGTTACAGATGTAGTGAATATGGGCGATGTATTCCAAGTGAAATACTTAGGAGTTGACCCTAAAACTAGAAAAGAAAAAGTGTCAAGAAAAGCACTTTTACCAAGACCTCCAAGAGAAGAGAAAAAAGATGACGCTTCAAAAGCATAATCTTATTTTTTAAATAGTTTAAATCCCGATAGTTTAAAAAGTATCGGGATTTTTATTTTTTTATAACTTTTTGTAACTTTTTTATTTTTATTGCGTATAACAAGTAGAACATTAACGTGAAGGGGAAAATTCAATGAGACAACTTAAAATAACCAAGCAGGTTACCAATCGTGAAACTGCTTCCTTAGACAAATATTTACAAGAAATTGGTAAGGTAGATTTAATTACTGCCGATGAAGAAGTAGAATTAGCACAACGTATTAAAGCGGGTGACCAACGCGCCTTAGAAAAATTAACGAAAGCCAATTTACGTTTCGTAGTATCGGTTGCCAAACAATATCAAAATCAAGGTTTAACCTTACCCGATTTAATTAACGAAGGAAACTTAGGATTAATTAAAGCGGCACAACGTTTTGATGAAACTCGTGGATTCAAATTCATTTCATATGCGGTATGGTGGATTCGTCAATCGATTTTACAAGCTTTGGCTGAACAATCTCGTATTGTACGTTTGCCTTTGAACAAAATTGGTTCTATCAATAAAATCAACAAAATGTATGCTTTGTTAGAGCAATCTAATGAAAGACCGCCTTCTGCTGAGGAAATTGCAAAAGAATTAGATATGACCGTAAATGACGTAAAAGAGTCTATGAAAAACTCTGGTCGTCACTTGTCAATGGATGCACCACTTGTAGAAGGGGAAGATTCAAATTTATATGACGTTTTACGTTCGGGAGAATCACCAAATCCAGATAGAGAATTAATTCATGAATCACTTCAAACTGAAATTGAACGTGCTTTAGAAACCTTAACACCAAGAGAAGCAGACGTAGTGCGTTTGTATTTTGGTTTAAGTGACCAGCATCCAATGACGTTAGAAGAAATTGGCGAAACTTTCGATTTAACTCGTGAGCGTGTGCGACAAATTAAAGAAAAAGCGATTCGCAGATTGAAACATACTTCAAGAAGTAAAATATTAAAAACTTATCTTGGATAAATTCCAATAAAAAAATTCCAAATCTCAATTTAGACTTTATCGGTCAATTTTGGAATTTGGAATTTTATTTTTGGAATTTTACGGTGAACAACACAAACTATAAAATGAAAAACACACTTATCGCTCCTTCGGTTTTAGCAGCAGACTTTGCTAATTTACAACGCGACATTGAAATGATTAATGCCAGTGAAGCCGATTGGTTTCATATTGACATTATGGATGGCGTTTTTGTACCGAATATTTCTTTTGGTATGCCAGTTTTGCAAGCAATTTCAAAACACGCTACCAAAACTATAGATGTACATTTAATGATAGTAGATCCTGATAGATACATAACTACTTTCGCTAAATTAGGCGCGAATGTATTGACAGTTCATTATGAAGCTTGTAATCATTTACACCGAACGCTTCAGGCAATTAAAGCAGAAGGTATGAAAGCTGGAGTTGCAATAAACCCTCATACAAGCGTAAAAGTTTTGGAAGACATCATTCAAGATATTGACTTAGTATGTATTATGAGTGTAAATCCAGGTTTTGGCGGACAAAGTTTCATTGAAAAAACGTATGACAAAGTCAGCCAATTGAAAGAAATGATACAAAGATGCAAAGCCAACACCATTATAGAAATTGATGGTGGTGTAACCAATAAAAATGCAAAACAATTAGCAGATGCTGGTGCAAATGTATTAGTTGCAGGAAGTTATGTTTTTGGCGCACAAGACCCAATCGCAACCATTGCTGATTTGAAACAAATTACGAAATAATTTTCCTTAAAAAGAAAATCAAATAAATCCTTTACTTATTCAAGTGAGGGATTTTTTTTACTACGCCTGCAAACCTTTTACTACAATATTTTGAAAGTTATAGTAGTATAAAATCAAATTTTTGAATCATTATTGAAAAACTAGTTTTAAATTTGAAAAAATATAACCTATGAAATCTGTAATTAAATTTGTCTGTTTTATTCTTGCGCTATTTGTGCTTTCTTGTTCTTCAAATGATCCAGAAGTAACGCCTGCTCCTATTCCAAATATTCCAACTTCAGACGATTTTATTCGTGCTGCAGATATGTCCTATTTGCCTTTAATTGAAAGCGAAGGCACCATTTATAAGAAAAACGGAGTGGCAGAAAATGCGATTACTACCTTAAAAAATGCTGGCTGTAATACCATAAGAATACGTATTTGGAAAAACCCTTCAGACAATCATTCTGGACTTGCAGAAGTAAAAGCCTTAGCTGTAAGAGTCAAACAAGCGGGAATGAAAGTTTGGTTAACTGTTCATTATTCTGATACTTGGGCAGATCCTGGCAATCAAACACCGCCATCGGATTGGGCGAGTTTATCATTTGCCAATTTAAAAACAGCCGTTAGCACTTATACTACGTTACTAATGACTGAAATTCAGCCAGACATTATCCAAATTGGAAATGAAATAAACAGCGGATTTCTTTGGCCGCAAGGGCATTTAATTAATAACGAATCGCAATGCTTGCAACTTATTTCAGCAGCAAGTACTGCCATTAGAAATCAATCTGCAACAACAAAAATAATGATTCACTATGCAGGAATTGGAAGTGGTGCCACTTGGTTTTTTAATAAAATGAGTAGTATAAACTATGATTATATTGGATTGTCTTATTATCCGGTTTGGCACGGTAAAATACTTTCAGATGTGAATGCTACCATAACTTCTTTAGGTGAAACACATAATAAAAAAGTGATTATTGCCGAAACCGCCTATCCGTTTACCTTGGGATATAACGATTATACAAATAATATTTTAGGATTGGCCAATCAATTAGTACCTACTTATCCTGCTACAAACCAAGGACAAAAGGAATTTCTTTTAGCTATAAAAAATCTTGTAAAGCAAAATTCAAGAGGATTAGGTTTTTGTTATTGGGGTGCCGAATGGGTAGCCTTTAGAGGTCCAACAGCTACAAATGGTTCTTCGTGGGAAAATCAGGCGTTATGGGATTTTAACAACAATGCACTACCTGTTATGGATGCTTTTAGTCAAAACTAAGATGAAAAATTCACTTATATTATTTCTGATTTCGCTAGTTTTTACTTCTTGTACAAGCACCAAAAAAGCTTTTGTAAAAGGAGCTGATATTGGTTGGTTGCCTCAAATGGAAGCCACAGGTTATACCTTTTATGACCAAGACGGAACAGAAAAAGAATGCTTACAATTACTGAAAGACAGAGGTATGAACTCGGTACGATTACGCGTTTGGGTAAACCCAAATACCGATAAAGCCAGCGGACATTGTAGCAAAGAAGAAACGGTTGCGATGGCATTACGAGCTCAGAAAATGGGAATGCGTGTGATGATAAACTTCCATTATTCAGATTCTTGGGCAGATCCTGCCAAACAATACAAACCAAAAGCTTGGGAAACACATTCATTTCCAGAATTATTAAATGACGTTTACAACCATACGTATGATGTAATTTCAGCTTTAAAAGCCGCCGGTGTAACTCCAGAATGGGTACAAATAGGAAATGAAATTCCTGGAGGAATGCTTTGGCCAGAAGGCAGCACCAATAATTGGAAGCAATTAGGACAGTTGTTAAACAAAGGCTATGAAGCTACAAAAGCAGTAGATAAAAATATAAAAGTAATTGTTCACGTAGATGAAGGCAATAACAACACTAAATTCAGAACATTTTTTGATAATGCTACGGCACAAAACGTAAAATATGATATTATTGGTTTGTCGTATTATCCTTATTGGATAAAAAAAGATTATACTGAAACCATTGCCGACTTAGAATTCAACCTAAACGATATGGTTAAACGCTATAATAAAGATGTGATGATAGTTGAAGTTGGCGGCGAAGATGATAAAGTTCAAAATACCTACGAATTATTAAAAGCAACAATAGAAGCCGTAAAAAAAGTGCCCAATAACAGAGGCTTAGGTGTTATGTATTGGGAACCACAAGGTGCTAAATCATGGAGTGGTTATAGCTTAAGTGCTTGGCAAAACGATGGAAAACCATCACCCGCTTTAGATGCTTTTAAAGAAAATTAATTTTATGAAAAAAATTACATTATTACAATTAAGGAACAAATTGGTGCTAATTATTTTCTTTCTTTTTGCGATTACAAACGTAATGGCGCAAGAAAAAATAAGTTTAGATGAAGATTGGAAATTTCATTTTGGACATGCCGCAAATGTTGAAAAAGATTTCGATTATAGTAAAACCGCTTTACTTCACAAATCCAATGTTTTTGCTACTACAATTGTACATCCGAAATTTATTGACAGCACTTGGCAAAAAATCAATGTGCCGCACGATTGGTTAGTGGAACTTCCATTTGTAAAATCTGAACAGGTTGAAATGGATAGCCACGGCTACAAACCCGTTGGCGGTGCCTATCCCGAAACAAGTATTGGTTGGTATCGCAAACATTTTTCGGTAGACAAATCAAAAAGCAACAAACGTTTCGAAATGCAGTTTGATGGCATCTACAGAAATGCCGAAATTTGGTTAAATGGCTTTTATGTAGGAACTAATTTTAGTGGTTATGTTGGTAATTCCTACGACGTAACCGATTATATTAATTTTGAAGGTGATAATGTACTAGTAATTCGAGTGGATGCTACACAATACGAAGGTTGGTTTTATGAAGGTGCTGGAATTTACAGACACGTTTGGTTACACATAACAGACAAAATATTTATTCCTGAAGATGGCGTTTTTGTGTATGCTGATGTAAAAGATAAAAAAGCAACGGTTACGGTTGAAACAATGGTACAAAACAATCTTTTGAACCAAGCAAATGCTACAGTTTATTGTTATGTTACCGATAGAAAAGGAACTGTTTTAGCCAAAACCGCTATTCAAAAAATCAAGTTGGACAGTCGAAAAGGCCAAACCATCAAACATCAGGTAGCCATTAAAAATCCAGAACTTTGGTCACTAGAAAATCCATATTTATACCGAGTTGTTTCTGTTTTACAATCTGAAAATCAAATCGTTCATCAAAACAAAACCCGCTTCGGAATTAAAACCGTAAAATTTGATGCCAAAGAAGGATTTTTCTTAAATGGTAAACCCCTTAAAATTCAAGGTACCAACAACCATCAAGACCACGCAGGTATTGGAAGTGCCCTACCCGATTATATGCAATATTACCGCATAAAATTATTAAAAGAAATGGGTTGCAATGCATACAGAGCAAGTCATAACGCGCCAACTCCAGAACTTTTAGAAGCGTGTGATAGTTTAGGAATGTTAGTACTAGATGAACAACGTTTATTAAACAGCAGTCCAGAATATATCGATCAGTTTACGCGTATTTTAAAGCGAGACAGAAACCATCCTTCAGTGTTTTTATGGTCTATTGGAAATGAAGAACAAAACATACAAGGCAATGAATACGGCAAAAAAATTGCACAAACGTTATTGGCCATTCAAAAAGATATCGACCCAACACGAACCAGCACGTATGCTGCCGATATGGGAAATGATTTTAAAGGCGTAAACGAAGTAATTCCTATTCGAGGGTTTAATTACAGAGAATATGCTGTAGCCGATTATCATAAAGACCATCCCAATCAACCGCTTTTGGGTACCGAAATGGGAAGTACCGTAACCACAAGGGGTATTTATGAAAAAGATGAAACTAGAGCCTACGTTCCAGATCAAGATATTACGCATCCTTGGTGGGCGAGCAAAGCCGAAACGTGGTGGAAATTGGCTGCAGAAAACAACTACTGGTTGGGTGGATTTATTTGGACAGGTTTCGATTATCGTGGAGAACCTACCCCATATAAATGGCCTAATATCAACTCGCATTTTGGAATTATGGATGTATGTGGCTTTCCAAAAAACATTTATTATTACTATAAAAGTTGGTGGACGAATGAAGATGTGTTACACCTTTCGCCACATTGGAATTGGCCTGATAAAGTGGGCAAACCAATTGATGTCTGGGTAAATTCAAATGCAGATGAAGTAGAACTTTTTTTAAATGAAAAAAGTTTAGGTAAAAAAACAATGGAAAGAAACAGTCATTTACAATGGAATGTATTGTACGAACCTGGAACTTTAGAAGCTATTGCTTACAAAAAAGGTAAAAAAATTACTGCAAAAATTGAAACAACAGGACAAGCGACAAATGTGGTACTCACCCCAGATAAAACTATTTTAATGGCTGATGGAAAAGATGCGAATGTTGTAAATATTTCAATTACAGACGAAAAAGGAAGAGAAGTGCCAACGGCGAACAACCCAATTGCATTTACCATTTCTGAAAACGCAAAAATAATTGGTGTGGGAAATGGCGACCCAAGTAGCCACGAAGCAGATACGTATAAAGAGGGCAACTGGCAAAGAAGTGCGTTTAACGGAAAATGCCAAGTAATTATTCAAGCGGGTAAAAATGTAGGTGACGTAAAACTAGAAGCCAAATCAAACGGATTGAAATCTGGCGCAGTGGTTTTAAAATTAAAAAAATAAGTACTGAAATAAATTCAGCATAAAATGAAGAAAAAACTCATTCAAAATACCAAAGACCATTTTGAAAAATTATTTCAAAAACCTGCGAAACATATCTTTCTTTCGCCAGGAAGAATTAATATCATTGGCGAACACGTAGACTATAACGACGGTTTTGTACTTCCGGCAGCCATTAACAAATACGTTTGTTTTGCCATTTCTGAAAATAAAAATTCAGAATGTGTACTTATAGCTAAAGATTTGAATGATGTATATACCCTGGCTGCCGCGCGAATCCTTTCGCGTGGCTTAACTTGTAGCTATATATTATTTTATAAAAACATTAATTTTTTTATTTCTGAATATTTGTTCTTATTTTGTTGGTGTCACCACGCGAAAGGATTCGCGCGGGAGCGGGTTTTTTACTCGTCAAGGTTGTCGTCATACTCTGGTTTAAATAGTTGAACTTCTGTCTGATTTATAACAACATCAATGTCCTGAATTATTTGCTCGTCAATTATTGGTGTCGTGCTGATTAAAGTTTTTATAGTGTTATTAAGCCAGTCGGAATTCCAAATTTGTATTGCTGGGTCATTAACCCTTTTGCAAAGGTCTTCATTGTAAACTCTTGGTCTATCTATTTTAATTGTCAATCGTTGAAGCCAAATTTTAATATGTCCTGTGTTTGGGATTTTTGCAAACTTGGTCATAGTTGATTGTAAAATTCTATCTCTCTTTGTCGGGTCGTTTAGTAGTGATAAGAGCTTACTTAAAATTGCAGAAGCAATTGGATAAGTTCTTGGGTTTTTATACATTATGTCCACAAGAATGCTTATCAAAACTTGGATGTTGTTTAGTTCTGTCAAGTCTTTAATTCTGTTGTAGAATTTCCCTAACGCTTTACTTAAACTACCTGAATTTGGGAATTTGTCTGAAAGGCTATGAATTAAGAGCAAATGTTCTTGAATGCTTCTACTTCCATTTTTCTCTGCTATCCAATAGATTTTGTCGGGCTTTATAGAGTCACGAATTACATTATTTGAAACCAATGTTTTTTGTGCATTGAGCCTCATACCAAGTTCTATTAAGATTTCTGTCAAGATTTTGGTAATTAGTTCTGCGTCTTGTGGGTTATTGGAAAAAATACGGTAGTCGTCTCTGTAACGAATAATATGATAGTCTTGAATGTTTGCTTGTTGAATTCTAATTGATAGTTCTGTGTCTGCGTAACCTAAAACCATTTCTGCAATAAAATCCATTAAAACACTTCCTTGCGGAATGCCATTTGTTTGTCCAAATGCCATATCTCGAAGATGTTTGTCGATAATATTGCCAATGTTTCCATAAGGGTTTCTATTCGTTTTAGCTACTTGCTTTGTGTGAATAGCCCAAGGAATTGAATGAGTATAAATTGAACCGTAGCAGTCGGAAATGTCAGTATGCAAAACATACTCGAATTCAAGTGCAAGTTCAATTGATTGCTGTTCAATAGTTTGCCACCATTGGCTTACAGTTGTTGCTTTATCTGATTGTGTTCCGTCCGATTGTAAAGGAATGCTGTAACACTTAATCTTTGGATTGGCAGCAAACTGTCCAAACCTTGCAACTATTAAATTCCAATTAGCTTCTTCTGTTATGTTGTGAACAAGTGAAACATACAACGCAGGGTGAATTAATTGAAATGGTCGCCAAGCAAATTTTCCGTCTTTGTTGTTAAGTAACTTATAGTTTATATTGTCAAAGTCGCTTGGAAATGGGTGTTTGGCTTCAGGTTTTGCTTTGGTATAGTCAGGAGGGTTTAAATAAAAATCCTCAATTGGTCTGCCAACTATTGCAGTCGAAACGTCAGCGATTAATTTTTGAAAAACGAAATATTGCGGCAAGTCAAAGTTGAAATAGCTTTCAGCTTTTAAAAGATATTGTCTTGCTTCTATGTGGTTAAGTTCTAAAATTCGTTTCATTAATTGTCAATGTTTATTGTCTGCTGTGTCGTCTTTTAGCCTGACCGCTAACTTGTATATATGCTCAGTTTTTTAAGTTTAGTTGAGCAAAGCTATACCCATTTTGGTGTATATACTCAATAATTAACTAATTGAATTTTAAAAACATTAAGCATTATTTTCATATTGCACGAAAACCGTATGTTTAACAAAGTAATTTTAGGTTTTTTTGCTCTTCCCAAAGTTAAATATTAAAAATCACTTTTCTTTGTAGAATGATTTCTACAAAATGGGTGAAGGGTTTTGGGTGAAGGGTTTTGGGTGAAGGGTTTTGGGTGAAGGGTTTTGGGTGAAGGGTGAAGGGAAAAAGGAAAAAGTAAAAAGGAAAAAGTAAAAAGTAAAAAGTAGAGAATCTAAAATTCAAAATACATACATTTTTGCAACAGCTTGACTATTATTTATTAGAGAAGGAGTTATGTGTTGGCTTCGAGAACCTCAGGCAACACGTATACTACATAAAAAACCTTTGCCAATTATTTTGACAAAGGTTTTTTTGTGACCTCGGCAGGGTTCGAACCTGCAACCAACGGAGCCGAAATCCGTCATTCTATCCAGTTGAACTACGAAGCCGTTTTTTTTAGAGTATAGAAAAAAGAGTATAGAAAATAGAAGTGTACAACTTAATCTGATGTCTATTTTCTTTTCTCTATATTCTATTCTCTATTTTTAAACCAATAATTTCTTAACAATCGTAGAAATGGTTTTTCCTTCTGCTTGTCCGCCAATTTGTGTTGCGGCTAAGCCCATAACTTTTCCCATTGCTGCGATTCCAGATGCGCCGGTTTCTGCAATAATTTTAGCTACGATAGCTTCTACTTCTGCTTCTGATAATTGTGCAGGTAAGAATTTTTCGATAACTGCAATTTGCGCCAATTCTGGTTCGGCTAAATCGGCACGGTTTTGTGCTGTAAAAATTTCGTAACTGTCTTTACGCATTTTTACTAATTTTTGTAATATTTTAATTTCGTCTGTTTCCGTAATTTCTTCTTTAGAACCTGAAGCGGTTTGCGCTAATAATATCTCCGATTTAATAGCACGTAATGCTTCAAGAGCCACAGTATCTTTGGCTCTCATAGCTTCTTTCATACTATCCATAATTTGTGTAGCTAAGCTCATATATTTTGTATTTAATTGTTTTGTGTAATTGTTATGCGAAAGTAATAAAAAATCCCGACTCGTTACTAACTTGTCGGGATTTAATAGTATTTGGTTGTTTAATTTTCGATTAATCTACATTATCGTGTAAAAATGAATTGTTTGATCGCAATTGCACGTCGTCGTTACTATCCATTCCTAAAGACATACGCGAAGGCGGGTTTTGGTTTGGCATACTTGTAACGTCTAATCCTAAACGACGAAAAGCAGGTTCTTTTTCTAAATCGTCAATTCGGTTTGGATTGTTGAACTTGTGATTGAAGTTTTTCAATTTACTTTTACGTTCTTCTGCTCTTGATTTTAAAATTTCTTCAATTGACATTTCTACTGGAGAAACACCATCAAAGTTAAAATTAGGATCAAAACTAATAGGTGCCGCAACTGGCTCTTTTTGTTTGATGGTGAAATTAATTTCTTCATCAATTGGCTCTGCTGCTACTTGAACTGCTGCTGCAGGTTCAAACGTTTCTTCAATTTCTTCTTCTAATGTATATTTGATAATTCCTTCTTCACCAAGTTCTGTAACTGGATAAAACTGAACCGCTTCGTTTACTTTTATGTCTTTTGTTTCTTCACTTAATTCAAAAACAACTGTATTTGGTTTGTTTTCTACTTTTGAATCGAACAAATCTAAAGAAAAGTTGAAATCTTGAGTAGCTACAACAAATTCTGGTTCAATTACTTCAATTTCTCTTACAGAATTAGAAATAATTTCAAATTCTTGTACCGGTTGAACGGTTTCTACAACAGGTTGTGCTACTGGAGCTGCTGTATTGTATACAGGCGCCGCCACAACTGGTGTTTGAAATTCTGCAGACACGTTTTCAAAAAATACATCTAAATTTTTAATATAGTCTGTTGTTGGAATTAAATCTGAAACCGGAGCTTGTACAATTTGTGGTTGTTCTACTTCAAAATCATTTAATTCAAAAACAATTTTAGCAACGGGTTCAGTTACTACTTCCTTTGGTGTTTCTGCTTCAAAAGTTACATTAGTAGCAATTGGCTCTTGAAAAGAAAAGTTAGGAGTAGCAACAGCATTTGGCGTTAAATTATGTTCTACTTTTTGCTCCCCATCTAAAGAATGAATAATTTTTTTTGGTTCTGCATTTACGATTTCTATTTGTTGTTCGATATTAAATCCTGTAGCAATAACGGTTACTGAAATAGAGTCGCCTAACTTTTCATCTTCACCAATTCCCATAATGATATTTGCATTATGACCTGCCTCAGATTGAATATATTCGTTAATTTCACTAATTTCATCGATAGTAATTTCATCAGAGCCAAATGTGATAAGCAACAACACATTTTTAGCACCTGTAATTTTATTATCGTTTAATAATGGAGAATCTAATGCAGATTGAATTGCAATTCTTGCTCTATCCGCACCTGAAGCAACATAAGATCCCATTATAGCTGTTCCGCTATCACTTAAAACTGTTTTAGCATCTTTTAAGTCAATATTCATTGTTAAGTGATTGGTAATCACTTCTGCAATACCTTTTGAAGCTGTAGCTAACACTTCATCGGCTTTAGAGAAACCTGCTTTAAAACCAAGATTTCCGTATACTTCTCTTAATTTGTTATTATTAATAACAATTAATGAATCTACTTGTTTTCTTAATCTTTCCACACCTTCCATGGCTTGGTCGTAGCGATTTTTACCTTCAAACTGAAAAGGAATAGTAATAATTCCTACGGTTAAAATCCCTCTTTCTTTTGCCAATTGAGCAATAACTGGTGCAGCACCTGTACCGGTACCACCACCCATACCAGCTGTAATAAATACCATTTTAGTATTTACATCAAGCATTTTCTCAATTTCTTCAATGCTTTCTAATGCGGCTTGTTGTCCGATTTCTGGCTTTGCTCCTGCCCCTAAACCTTCTGTTAGGTTTACACCTAATTGAATTTTATTTGGCACCGGGCTTGTTTGAAGGGCTTGTGAGTCGGTATTACACACCACGAAATCAACCCCAATGATTCCTTGTTTGAACATGTGGTTAATGGCATTACTACCGCCGCCACCTACTCCAATTACTTTAATTACGTTTGATTGGTTTTTTGGTAAATCAAAAGTAAAGTTTCCAAATTCGTTGTTGCTTTCCATATATTTGGCTTTGTTTTTTTTGTGTTATTTGCTACTAATAACCTTATTCTACATTATCTAAAAACTCTTTAATTTTCCCTAAAAGGTTATTAAAGTCGTATTTCTTTTTTCTTTCTGTTGGTTCGTTTTCAACCGGTGTTGACGTAGTTTCTTCCGCTACTACTTCATTTGCTAAACTTTCCTCAACCACTGGTGCTTGTGGAGTTGCTACAACTGGTTCAGGGATTTTCATCTCTACAAACGGAGTTGCGCTATTGGTTTGGTTACGTAAACTTTCCATAACTAAACCTACAGATGTAGCATATAATGGGCTCGATAATTCTTCGCTTGAATTTCCTGCCAAATGCTCGTTTGGATATCCTATTCTGGTATCCATACCTGTAATGTATTCTACTAATTGTTTGATGTGTTGTAGTTGCGAACCACCTCCTGTTAACACAATCCCTGCAATTAATTTTTTCTTCGGCTCGTCGTGTCCGTATAATTTTATTTCAGCGTATACTTGTTCAATAATTTCCACTACTCTGGCGTGAATAATTTTTGACAAGTTTTTCAATGAAATTTCCTTTGGTTCACGTCCTCTTAATCCAGGAATAGAAACAATTTCGTTGTCTTTATTTTCTCCTGGCCAAGCCGATCCGAAACGTGTTTTTAATAATTCGGCTTGTTTTTCGATAATTGAACAGCCTTCTTTAATGTCTTCTGTAATTACATTTCCACCGAAAGGAATTACAGCAGTATGACGAATTACACCATTTTTGAAAACGGCTAAATCTGTTGTACCACCACCTATATCGATAAGTGCTACACCGGCTTCTTTTTCTTCTTCACTTAAAACGGCATCAGCAGAAGCTAAAGGCTCTAAGGTTAAACCTGTTAATTCTAAACCTGCGTTTTTAACGCAACGGCCTAAATTTCTGATAGAAGCGGCTTGTCCTACTACAATATGAAAACTTGATTCCACTCTTGCTCCATACATTCCAACAGGTTCTAAAATTTCTGATTGCCCATCAATTTTAAATTCTTGTGGTAAAGCGTGAATAATTTCTTCACCAGGAAGCATAGATAAATTTTGAACTTGACATGTTAATTGTTCAATATCATATTCTCCAATTACTTCTTCAGGGTTTTTTCTACTGATATAATCGGTATGTTGTATACTACGTATGTGTTGTCCTGCGATACCAACTACTACATCATTAATTCGATATCCTGAATTATTTTCTGCTTCTGAAATAGCTGCCTGAATAGATTGAATGGTTTGCGTAATGTTATTGACTACACCTCTATGCACCCCTAAACTTTTAGATTTCCCTACCCCAAGGATTTCCAGCTTACCGTACTCATTTTTCTTGCCGATCATTGCTACAATCTTTGTTGTACCAATGTCTAAACCTACTGCAATACTTTCTTTGTTCATCATCTATTCATTATTTTGAACACACTACCTGTTGTGTGAAAATTAAATTTATTGATTTGTACTTGTCAATCATAGAATCTTTCGATGCGAATTGATAAAACGCTTTGTAATTTTTAAACTTTTTGTCTATTAAAATTGGTTTTCCAAAATTGATGTCGTAATCGTGTTCTCTTGTTAGCATATTCATACTGCCGTTCTCCTGAATTTTGATTGCGATGATATGTTTTTTCAAAAAATCATCTTTTTCAATGGTCTTAAAAGTTTCTATAAATCCTTTTTTAAATTCGCCTTCAATATTTCCTTGAACAATAGGAACTCTTGATGAAAAATTGTCCGACAATTGAAAAATACTGCCATTTTTATCAACATACAAAACGCCGTTTTTATTAACAACTCTTGCGATTGGGGACTTCTGCAAAACTTTAGTTGTTAACATACCGTCTTCTGAAATATACACTTCAGCATTTTCGATAAATGATTGCTTTTTTAGGGCACTTTCCAATTCTTTCAAATCTACTTTATCTTTTTGAATTGAGGAAGTGCCTCCCAAATTTTGTATTAACAAGTTATTAACCATTTCATTTGTTAAAAACATTTTGTTATTACCCTGAAACTCAACTTGTATCTTGCTGATTTTCTTGTTTTGACTTCTATTTTGCGTAAAAGAATACAAGAAAATTACCACAATTAACATCAATACTAACCGAATATTTTGCCAATTAAATTTTTTCATTTAGCACTTTTTTAATGTCCTTAACCATTTCGCCAATATCTCCTGCACCTATGGTTACATATACTTCTGCATCGGAATTTTCAAAGGATGTTAATAACTTTTCTTTGGTTACTAACTGTTTCTTTTTTGATGTAATTTTATCTAATAACCAACTTGAATTTACGCCTTCAATTGGCAGTTCTCTTGCTGGATAAATTTCCAATAACAGTATTTCGTCAAACTGCGACAAACTTTCTGCAAAACCATCAACAAAATCTTTTGTTCTACTGAACAAATGAGGTTGAAAACAAGCTATTATTTTTTTGTTTGGATACAACTCTCTAACCGCTTGATGCACTGCATTTATTTCGGTAGGATGATGTGCATAATCATCAATATACACTAATTTTTCGTTTCTGATTTGAAATGAAAAACGACGTCTTACACCTTGAAATGTAGCTAATGCATTACTTATTTTGTCATTTGAAATACCGTACGATTTTGCCATAGCAAAAGCCAATAAAGCATTTGTTAAATTGTGGTGACCTGGTAAGCCAAATTTTATATTTTCAATTAATTCTGTTGCGGTTTTTACATCGAAAACATAAAAGCCATTTTCAATTCTGATATTTTGAGCAACGTAATCAGCGCCTACATTTACAGCAATTGTATTTCCTTCTAAAGGCAATCCTTTGACAATAAATAAATTTTCTGAAGGTACTTTTTGTGCAAATTCTTTAAATGAAGCTTCAATAGTTGCCACATCACCATAAATATCTAAATGATCCGCATCCATAGAAGTAATGCAAGACAAATTTGGATGTAAATGTAAAAACGAACGGTCAAATTCATCAGCTTCAACAACTGTAACAGTTTTTCCTGTACCGATTAAATTAGAGTCGTAACCCTCAACAATTCCTCCTAAAAAAGCAGTAACATCTACACCGCTTTCATACAAAATATGTCCTAAAATACTTGATGTTGTTGTTTTTCCGTGCGTACCTGCCACTGCAAAACAAAACGTATCTTTTGTGATGATTCCTAAAACTTCAGCTCGTTTTTTTACCGTAAATCCATTGTCTAAAAAGAAGTTCCATTCGGTATGATTTTTTGGAACCGCTGGCGTAATAACCACTAATGTGTTTTCTGTATTTTTAAAACGTTCGTCAATTAATGCAATACTATCTTCAAAATGAATTTTAATACCATTGTCTTGTAATTCTTGGGTTAGCTGCGTTTCTGTTTTATCGTAACCCGCCACATTTTTTCCAAGGAATTGAAAATAACGCGCCAAAGCACTCATTCCGATACCACCGATACCAATAAAATAGACGTTATGTATTTGGTTTAAATTCATTATTTTTTTAGTACTTTTTTTATTTCTTCCACTATGGCTTTAGTGGCATTTGGTTTTGCTAATTTTTTAATATTTTCTGTCAGGTTTTGCAATTTCCCCTGATCCTTAACTATCGCTTCGAAAACAATTTTAAATTCGTCATCTAAATTTGATTCTTTAATTAAAATGGCGGCACCTCTTTCTACAATTGCTTTAGCATTTTTTGTTTGATGGTCTTCAGAAACATTAGGCGATGGAATAAAAATGGTTGGTTTTCCAACGATACATAACTCGGAAACTGAAGACGCCCCAGAACGAGAAATCACGACATCAGCTGCTGCATATACCAAATCCATTCTATCAATAAATGCCATTACTTGCACGTTTTCTTTTTCGTTATATTTTGAATATTCATTTAAATAATGCTTTCCGCATTGCCAGATAATTTGAAAATCTAATTGTAATAAAAAATCAAGTTCTTTTTCAATTAGTTGATTTATTCTTCTTGCGCCTAAACTTCCTCCTAAAATTAGAAGTGTTTTTTTAGAGGCATCTAATTTAAAATGAGCAATTGCTTCTTCTTTTTTACTGGCCACTTCCATTAAATCCTGACGAACTGGATTTCCAGTAAAATGCAATTTTTCTTTTGGAAAAAAACGTTCTAAGTTTTCATATGCCACACAAATAGAGTTGGCTTTTTTGGCTAATAATTTATTGGTAATTCCTGGATATGAATTTTGCTCTTGAATAACAGTAGGAATACCTAACATTGAAGCAACTTTTAAAACAGCACCACTTGCAAAGCCACCAGTTCCTATAACCACATCTGGTTTAAATCTTTTTAAAATAAAAAACGATTTAAGTAAACTTAAAGCTAATTTTATTGGAAACAATGCGTTTTGAACTGTGATTTTACGTTGCAATCCAGCAATCCAAAGTCCTTCAATATTATAACCCGCTTGCGGCACTTTTTGCATTTCCATTTTATCTTTCGCGCCTACAAACAAAAACGTAGCATCGGGAAATTGTGCTTTTAATTCGTTTGCAATAGCAACTGCTGGATAAATGTGTCCACCAGTTCCTCCGCCGCTAATGATAAATTTATTTGCCATTATTTTTTTTTATTACTGCATTCATTGGATTTTGTCCGTTCACCAAACTATCGCCTTGTTCTGTTTCGTTTTCTTGTTTTAAAGATTCACGAATAGAATACTTCATATCTTTTATTTTATGCTCGTCTTCTGAAAGGTTTTCCGTAGCATTTTCCGCATTCATAACTACTACTTCTCTTTCGATTAAACGCTGTAAAGCAGCTTCTTTATCTTGAAAATCTTTTAAATCAGCGGCAATTTCATCTTCTTTTTTAGTGACACTTAATATAATCCCTAAAGACAAACACGTCATCCAAATAGAAGTTCCACCACTACTAATTAAAGGCAATGGCTGACCGGTAACTGGTAATAATTCAACCGCTACACCCATATTAATTAAGGCTTGAATTATAATTGGAAAACCAAGTCCGATGATTAATAATTTTCCAAACAAATTTTTGGTTTTATTGGCTCGTATTAAGAATCTAAAAAACAACAGCATATAAAAAAACACCAAAACATACCCACCAATTAAACCGTATTCTTCAATAATAATGGCGAAAATAAAATCGGAAGACGATTGAGGTAAAAAATTCTTTTGGATACTTTTTCCAGGTCCTACGCCATTTATTTTCCCAACTGCTATGGCTATTTTAGCATTTTCAATTTGGTATTTATCTTCATCTGGTTTATCGGTTGTGAAATTTTCAATTCTACTCACCCAAGTATTTACACGACTAAACGTTTTATGTTTTGGAAAGGCTTGCGCCAATAAGAAAAAAAGCGCCAATGATGCCAATCCAATAGCCAACACAATTCCTAAATATTTTAATGGATATTGCCCAATATATAACAACATAAAAACCATTGCAAACATTAAAGCAGCTGTAGAAAAATTGGATGGTAAAATAAAGATTAAAACCGCTCCAACTGGAATCCAAATTTGGATTACCGAATCTTTAAACGTGTATTTGGTTTCGTTAATTTTTGTTAGCGTTCGAGCTACATATACCATTAAGATTGCAAAGGCAAGCGTAGAAGGTTGAAACGAAAAATTGACAAATGGAATTTCCAACCATCGACTTGCATTCGCACCACCAATAGTTTTTCCTTGTAATAATGTAAAAAGTAATGCTGGAATAATAATCCAAATGGCAAAAATGGAATATTTTTTAAACTTTTCGAAATGTAATTTGTGTATTAAAAACACAATAACTAATCCTACAATAACATGTAAAAAATGCTTTAGCAACAATACTAATGTTGAACCTTTTCCATTACCAACTGTATATACTAAGTTTGTACTCGCGCTATATACGGGTAAAAAAGAAACCAAAGCCAGTAATACAATTACAGCCCAAATGGTTTTATCTCCTTTAAGTTGGTTTATGATTTTGTTCATTTTTATTAGTTGCTTTGATTAAAAAAAATCAATTATAAATTTTGTACCGCTTGTTTGAATTTACGTCCTCTGTCTTCGTAGTTTTCAAATAAATCGAAACTTGCACAAGCAGGAGAAAGTAGCACCGTATCGCCTTTTTCTGCCATTTTGTTTGCAATTTTTACTGCTTCAGACATAGATGTTGTTTCAATAAACATCTCAACCAAACCTTCAAACTTATCGGCTAACTTTTTGTTATCAACTCCTAAGCAAATGATGCCTTTTACTTTTTCACGAACCAATGCCATTAACTCGTCGTAATCATTTCCTTTGTCTACCCCACCAACAATCCAAACTGTAGGTGTATTCATACTGTCTAAAGCAAAAAATGTGGCATTTACATTTGTGGCTTTAGAATCGTTAATGTATTGTACATTATTAATTTTCAATACTTTTTCTAATCTATGCTCTGCACCCTGAAAATTAGATAAACTTTCTCTAATAGTAGCTTTTCTAATGTTCATTAATTGCGCAACGGTTGTTGCTGCCATAGCGTTTTTTACGTTATGTTTTCCTTCTAAAGCTAGTTGATGTATTGGCATAATAAAATGATTTTCGTTAAGGTTGATATTTATTTCGTTGTTATCGTTTATGCTTCCACCTTTTTTTAATTTTTTTGAAATTGAAAAAGGCACTTTGTTTGCTTTTGTTTGATGTGAGGCAAACCAATTTGAAATGGCTTCATCATCATCATCGTATATTAAATAATCTGTTTCTGTTTGATTCATTGTTATTCTAAACTTTGAATCGATATATAAATTATAATCGTAATTGTATCTATCCAAATGATCTGGACTAATATTCAAAATAATCGCTATATCTGGCTTGTAATTAAAAATTCCATCTAATTGAAAACTACTTAATTCTAACACATAGCAATCGTGTTTGTTTTCGGCCACTTGCCAGGCAAAACTTTTACCAATATTACCTGCTAATCCAACATTTAAACCACCTTGTTTAAGTATATGATACGTTAACAAAGTCGTAGTAGTTTTACCATTACTACCTGTAATTCCGATTGTTTTTGCTGTGGTAAAAGGCGCTGCAAATTCAATTTCTGAAATTACTGGAATTTTCTTTTCTAGTAACTTTTTTACTATTGGCGCTTTATCTGGAATTCCTGGACTTTTCATAACCACATCGGCATTCAGAATTAAATTTTCTGTGTGCTTTTCGTCTTCCCAAGCAATTGCATTAATACTAAGAACTTCTTTATAGTTTTCTTTTATTTTTCCAAAGTCGGACACAAAAACATCGTATCCTTTTTTCTTTCCCAGAATTGCCGTTCCAACACCGCTTTCTCCACCGCCTAATATTACTAATCGCATTTTATCTTAATTTTAAAGATACTAATGAGAAAATTGCTAAAATGATAGCCACAATCCAAAAACGAGTTACAATTTTACTTTCGTGATATCCCTTTTTCTGATAATGATGATGCAATGGTGACATTAAGAAAATACGACGTCCTTCGCCAAATTTCTTTTTGGTATATTTGAAATACGCTACTTGTAACACCACTGAAAAGTTTTCTGCTAAGAAAATTCCACATAAAACAGGAATCATTAATTCTTTACGAACGGCAATTGCAATTACGGCAATAATTCCACCGATAGTTAAACTTCCTGTATCGCCCATAAATACGGTTGCTGGATAGGTGTTGTACCATAAAAATCCAATAAGTGCACCTACAAATGCGGCAATATATATCGTCATTTCACCCGAATTTGGGATGTACATAATATTTAAATAGTTAGAGAAAATAATATTTCCCGATACGAAGGTGAAAATACCTAAAACCAATACCGAAATGGCAGAAGTACCTGCCGCTAAACCATCGATTCCGTCGGTTAAGTTAGCACCATTTGAAACCGCAGTAATGATGAAAATAACTACCGGAATAAAAATTAACCAAGCCCAATTTTGATAATCATCACCCATAAACGATAGTAATTCCGCATAATCAAACGTGTTATTTTTCATAAATGGAATGGTAGTTTCCATTGATTTCACTTCAGGTGAAGTAGTTTTAATAACTGTTTCTATACCTTGTTTTCTTAGAACTACATCTTCTTTAATAGTAACGCTTGGATGAAAATATAAGGTAGCTCCAACTATGATTCCTAAACCAATCTGACCTATTACTTTAAACTTACCTTTTAAACCTTCTTTATCTTTTTTGAAAACTTTAATATAATCGTCTAAAAAACCAATACTTCCCATCCAAATAGTTGTCACCAAAAGCAAAATGATATAAATGTTATCTAATTTCGCTAATAGCAAAACCGGAACCAGTGTAGCTAAAATAATGATTAAACCACCCATAGTTGGCGTTCCTGCTTTTTGCACTTGCCCATCTAAACCTAACTCACGAACAGTTTCACCTACTTGTTTGTTTCGTAAATAGTTGATAATTCTTTTTCCATAGATGGTAGAAATTAACAACGATAAAATAACCGCAATCCCAGAACGGAACGTGATATATTGAAACAAACCTGCACCAGGCAAATTGTACGCTTCGTCTAAGTATTTAAAGATGTAGTATAACATAATTTTTGGGTTTAAAAGGTTAAAAGTTTATGGGTTTAAAAGGTTTTGGCAGTTTATCCGCATCAATTACACTCCTTACTATTCACTCTTTACTTTTTACTATTTTTCTAATTGTTTTAATATTTCTTGTACGATTTGCATATCGTCAAAATCCTGACGGACTCCGTTTATTTCTTGATAGGTTTCGTGGCCTTTTCCTGCAATCAGAATAATATCGCCTGAATTTGCCATTTGACAAGCGGTTTTTATGGCTTGTTTTCTATCTAAAATAGCTACTGTTTTTTTATAATTCTGAGCCTCTACTCCTGCTTCCATTTCATCAAGTATGGTTTGAGGATTTTCGGTTCTTGGATTGTCCGAAGTAAAAATGGCTTTATCGCTAAAAGAAGCTGCAATATTTGCCATAATTGGTCGTTTCGTTTTATCTCTATCTCCACCACACCCTACGATGGTAAATAATTGTTCGTTTTTAGTACGAATATTTTCTATTGTTTTCAGTACGTTTTCTAACGCATCTGGCGTATGTGCGTAATCCACAATTGCTGTAATTTTGTTAGCAGAAACCACAAACTGAAAACGACCTGAAACACTTTCTAATTCAGACAATAATCTTAATGCTTCTGTACTTTCTATTCCTAATTCTAGTGCAACACCGTAAATGGCTAAAATATTATATGCGTTAAACGAACCAATTAGTTTCGTCCAAACTTCTTCGTTATTGATTTTTAAAACCAATCCCGTTAATTGATTTTCTAATATTTGTGCTTTAAAATCGGCATACGTTTTTAAGGCGTACGTTTTTTTTCTTGCTGCCGTATTTTGAAACATAACTTCGCCATTTTTATCATCAATATTTGTGATAGCAAAAGCAGATTTTGGCAATCCATCGAAAAATGATTTTTTTACATCTCTATATTCTGCAAATGTTTCGTGATAATCTAAATGATCGTGTGATAAATTAGTAAACACACCACCTTCGAAATGTAAAGATTCGGTACGTTTTTGATGAATTCCGTGTGAGGAAACTTCCATAAAACAGAATTCGCAACCTACCGCAACCATTTCATCCAAATATTTATTAATAGTTAGCGAGTCAGGCGTAGTATGAGTCGCTTTATATTCTAACTCATCAACCATAATTTTTACGGTTGACAATAATCCTACTTTGTATCCTGCTTTTTTAAACATTTGATACAATAATGAGGCGATTGTAGTTTTTCCGTTTGTGCCTGTTATACCAACTAATTTTAGCTTTTCTGACGGATTATCGTAATAATTTGCTGATAAAAAGGCTAAAGCTTGATTAGAATTTTGCACCTTCACATACGTACAATTTTCTGATAATGTTGTTGGTAAAACTTCATAAACGATAACCGATGCACCCAAAGAAACCGCTTTGTCAATAAATTGATGCCCGTCTGAAAGTGTACCTTTAATTGCTACAAAAATATCATTGTTAGACACTTTTCTGGAGTCGAACTCGATTTTTTCTATAGTCAAATCAGTAGAACCGTGAACCGATTCAATGGCAACTTTATATAATATGTCTTTTAACTGGCTCACGATAATTCTATTGTTATGATTTGATTTTTCTTGAATGTTTCACCTGGATTGATGGATTGTTTTTTTACTTTTCCAACTCCAATAAATTTTACTTTAAACCCTAAATTTTCTAATAAAGAAACCGCATCCATTCCTGCCATTCCTTTTACGTTTGGCACTTTGTTTGTGTTTCCTTGAGATTTTTTTTCAAATTCGCTGTATAAAGCTTCTTGTTTTTTACTTTTTAATTTGATGTTTGTAAACTTATTTGTGTTTGGAACATCTGTAAATATTTTTTGAGCAATACGTTTGAAAACTGGTCCCGCTACATCAGCTCCATAATATCCTTTTGACTTATCTGGATTATGCACCACAACTATGCAAGAATATTTTGGTTGATCTGCAGGAAAATAGCCCACAAAAGAAGACGCATAAGACATTTCTGCTTTACTGTAGTTTACCTGAGCAGTTCCTGTTTTACCTGCCATTGAAAAATCGGCAGAATACAAACTTTTACCTGTCCCGTTTTTAACTACATTTTCCAATACTTTTCTAACTTTTAGTAAAGTTTCATCAGAACATATTTTCGGATTAATAACTTGTGGATCGTACTTTTTAATGGTTTTACTCCACTCTTTTATTTCACTTACAAAAATTGGTTTTACCATTTTACCATCATTTGCTACCGCATTATACAAGGAAAGTGTTTGTAAAGGCGTCATAGAAACACCATATCCAAATGCCATCCAAGGCAACGTGGTGCCATACCAATTTTTAGCTCCTGGTTGTGGAATTACAGGTTGTCCTTCTCCTTTAATTTGCAAACCCTGTTTTTTATTTAATCCGTAACTGTTGATTCTATTGATAAATTGCCAAGGATTATTTTTATAGGCCTGATAAGTTGCTTGTACTAAAATGGTATTTGACGACACTTCAAAACCTTTTGCTAATGACGCAATTCCATATCCGTGATGATTTGAATCTTTAACAGGTCTGCCTTGTATCATAACTATACCACCATTTGAATTATAAACAGAACTGGTATCTGCTTTTTTATCATCAATTAAGGCAATTAAATCCATTAATTTAAAGGTAGATCCCGGCTCGTGAGATTCCGTTAGTGCATAATTTTGAGTTTCGAAATACGAACCATCTTCTGATTTTCCTAAATTTGAAATGGCTTTTATGTAACCCGTGTTGGTTTCCATAACCACTACACATCCGTGGTCTGCTTTATAAAACTCTAATTGTTTTAAAAGTGCGTGATGTGCGATATCTTGAATAAAAACATCAATAGTTGAAATTACATCGTACCCGTCAACTGGATCTAATTCATTAACATCAGAAATAGGTTTCCATTGATTTTTTGCAATTTTTTGCATCCAATGGTGGCCGTTTGTTCCGTTTAAATATTTACGAAACGCATATTCTAAACCTTTACCTTGATTGCCATCGCGTTCATAACCTATCGTTCTGTTTGCAATTAATCCAACAGGATGTTTACGAACGGTTTGCTGCTCGGCAATAATTCCGCCTTTATTTGCTCCCAACTTAAATAACGGGAACTCTTTTACGCGCATATATTCAGTAAACGTTAATTTTTTAGCAACTAAAAAATATCTGTTTTTAGTGTTTTTGGCTTTTCTTAAATCTCTTTGAAATTCGCCAGATGATTTTCCTACAAGTTTTGCAAGTGAATCTGACAAGGCAACATAATATTTCTCAAAATTTTCTTCAGATGGTGTCACCGCATCAAAACGGATGGTATATTCAGGAACTGAAGTAGCTAATAAACTTCCATCTGATGAGTAAATATTTCCTTTATTTGCAGGAATTTCGAAATTTTTAACGGTGCGTTGTTTGGCTAATTTTCTATAATAATCGCCACCTACCCACTGTATATTAAATAGTTTTATAGCAATCGCAAACGCAAACGCAACAACGCAAACCACCACAAATGCCAGTCGGTAAGAAATTATATTGTCGTTTTTTATTGCCATATTTTTAATTTATCTATAAAACTTTTTTCTTCAGGTTTACGTATTACAATTTTTTTTGGTGGAACGGTAGACGGCAAAATTTGTCTTGCTTCCATTTTTTTAGAAACAGTGGATTCCATTTTTAATTTCATTAGTTCAGAACGTGTATCTACAAATTTCGAACGCAACTCTTTCACTTCATTGGTTAAACTTGTAATCCTATAATTTTTTTCATCGTAGTTATGGTTAAAATACACCATTAACATAGCCAAGGAAAAAACGAAAATTATAAATTTCCAAGTTTTTAGCGCATCATCATCAATTAAGAATTTCGCTTTTAATAGACTATATATACTACTTTCTTTTGCCATTATTTTTTTTCTGCTACTCGTAATTTTGCGCTTCTTGCTCTATTGTTTATTTCTATTTCTGCTGCTGAAGGCACAATTAATTTTTCAATACTTTTAAAAGGCACCTCGAAATTTCCAAAAAAATCGCGTTCTGGTTCGCCTTCAAACATCCCGTTTCTTATAAACCGTTTTACCAATCTGTCTTCTAAAGAATGATACGAGATTACACTTAATCTTCCTCCAGATACCAATAATTCTTCCGTTTGCATTAAAAATTCTTTTAATACTTCAATCTCTTGATTTACTTCTATACGAATGGCTTGATAAATTTGAGCTAAAATTTTATTTGCTTTATGCCCAGGCAAAAAACGAGACAAAACTTCTTTTAGTTGCTCTGAATTTTTAATTTTATTATCTGCTCTTGCGGCTACAATTACGTTTGCCATAGCGCCGCCATTTTTCAATTCACCAAAATCAACAAAAACGCGTTTTAGTTCACTTTCTGCATAATCGTTTACCACTTCATAAGCAGAAAGTGTATCATTCTGATTCATTCTCATATCTAAAGCGGCATCAAAACGAGTAGAAAAACCTCTATCTGCTACATCGAATTGATGAGAAGAAACTCCGAAATCACCCAAAATTCCATCTACTTGTTTAACTCCGTGAAAGCGTAAGAACCTTTTAATAAATCTGAAATTCTCATTAATTAATACAAATCGTTCATCATCTATTGTATTTGCTAACGCATCTGTATCTTGGTCAAAACCAAACAATTTTCCGTTTGGTCCTAAATGCTTCATAATTTCTCTTGAATGTCCGCCGCCGCCAAAAGTGACATCAACGTAAATTCCGTCTGGTTTAATATTTAAACCTGCAACTGTTTCTTTTAAAAGTACTGGGTTATGATATTCCATCTTCCTCTTCATTTTGGTTACCCATTACTTCTTCGGCTAAATCAGCAAAATCAACCATCGCGTGATCTAATGCAGATTCGTATAAATTTTTATCCCAAATTTCAATAATTGAAACCGCTGATGACAATACAATATCCTTATCAATTTTAGAAAACAAGACCAAATCTTTCGGAATTAATAACCTACCTGTTGCATCAATTTCTACCATTCTAACGCCAGCAGTAAATGCTCTAATAAAATCGTTGTTCTTTTTTACAAAGCGATTTAATTTGTTGATTTTCTGCATGACTTTATTCCATTCCTTCATCGGATACAATTCCAAGCAAGGTTGAAAAACGGAACGTTTCAATACAAAACCTTCCTCAAAATTACCCAGTTGTTTTTTCAGAGGCGCAGGTACCATTAACCTTCCTTTTGCATCAACTTTGCACTCGTATGTTCCTAAAAATGTATTCAACTTTTATAAATGAATTATTATTGAGACAAATTTAAAAAATATTTTACCACTTTTTACCACAAAATACCACTTTGTTAATAAGTTTTTGATTAAAATAGTTTGAAATACCACTTATGTACTGAAAATACTGATAATTACAAAGAATTTAAGTTTTTAACGATTAAATAAATTGTTGAAAAAACATTAAAATTTCCAGTAATGATTCTCAAAACAAATTGAAAATTAGAGTTTTAGCTTGGAAACAATTTAATAATCTGAATTATGAAAAAAATGTGAAAAAAAAATGTATTTTTGTACGTATTAGATAGTTGAACACGAAGACGTTTTTATGATAAAGAAAGAAAAAAAATATACGTATTTTGAATCAGGTGAAGGCACGCCAATAATTGTGTTACATGGTTTGATGGGCGGCCTAAGTAATTTTGACGGAGTGGCTAATTTTTTTCCAAATAAAGGATACAAAGTAATCATTCCTGAATTGCCGATTTATTCGCAAAGTTTATTAAAAACTAATGTAAAAGCATTTGCCAGATATGTAAAAGACTTTATTGTTTTCAAAGGATTAGAACGAGTAATTTTAGTAGGAAATTCATTAGGCGGGCACATTGGCTTGTATTTTACGAAACAATACCCTGAATTAGTTAGAGGATTAGTAATTACAGGAAGTTCGGGATTGTACGAAAGCGCTATGGGAGAAAGTTACCCTAAACGTGGAGATTATGAATACATTAGAAAAAAAGCGGAAGACGTATTTTATAAGCCTGAAGTGGCAACAAAAGAAATTATTGATGAGGTTTTTGCAACCGTAAACGACAGAATTAAATTGTTGAAAACGTTAACTATTGCCAAAAGCGCCATTCGTCATAATATGGCTAAAGATTTACCAAAAATGCATGTACCAACTTGTATTATTTGGGGAAAACAAGATAAAGTAACGCCACCAGAAGTAGCTGAAGAATTTAAAAAATTGCTTCCAAATTCTGAATTATATTGGATTGACAAATGTGGTCATGCCGCTATGATGGAAGAACCAGATCAATTTAATGATTTGTTATTTAAATGGCTTAGCGAGAAAAAATTATAAATTATGGAAAAATCTATTGAAAATAATATAGAAAATATAAAATCGATATTTATAAAATACAACGCCAAAAGTGCCTATATTTTTGGAAGTATGACAAAAAACAATTATCACGAAAAAAGCGATGTTGATTTTTTATTTAGTTTCTATGACGATTTAGATTACGAAACGTATGCATTAAATTATTTTAGTCTCTTAAACGATTTGGAAAATTTATTACAAAAACCAATAGAATTAGTAGCTGAAAAAACATTAAAAAATAAATACCTAATTGAAAGTATAAACGAAAGTAAATTTCAAATTATATGACGACTAGAGAAGAAAAAAAATTACTTTTAGACATCGTTGATTGTATTAATTCTATTGATGAGCATTTGGAAAATCGAAGAATTTTAGAGGAATATCTATCAAGCAAAACTAAAAGAAGAGCCGTAGAAAGAGAATTAGAAATAATTGGAGAAGCTATGTCTAAACTTTTAAAAATAAACCTAAACATAAAAATATCTTATTCTAGAACTATAGTTGACTTGCGAAATAAAGTAATACATGCCTATGATAGTGTTGACGATATTTTAATTTGGAAGATAATTATGAAAGATTTACCATTATTATTATCCGAATCAAATAACTTATTAAATGAAAATTAATACCGCCGAATTTGTAGTTAGTAATTCCGAAGTGGAAAAATGTCCGAAAGACAGAATTCCAGAATATGCTTTTATTGGACGATCAAATGTTGGAAAATCATCGTTAATTAACATGATTACCAACCATAAAAATCTTGCTAAAACCTCTGGAAAACCTGGTAAAACCCAATTAATCAACCATTTTTTAATTAACAAAAACTGGCATTTAGTAGATTTACCGGGTTATGGATACGCCAAAGTTTCAAAAACCACAAAAGCAAAATTTCAACAATTTATTACGGATTATTTCGAAAGCAGAGAACAACTTATTTGTGCGTTTGTTTTGGTAGATATTAGACATGAACCTCAAAAAATTGACACTGAATTTATTGAATATTTGGGTGAAAGTGAAATTCCGTTTTGTATTGTTTTTACAAAAGCAGACAAATTAGGGAAAACGCATATTCATAAACACGTGGAAGCATACAAGAAAAATTTATTAGCCAATGATTGGGCAGAAATGCCACAATATTTTATTACCTCAGCCGAAAGTGCTTTGGGCAAGGAAGAAATTTTGACTTATATAGATGAAGTGAATCAGAACTTGTTTACGGGTTCAGATTTTTAATATAGGTACACGGATTTTCGGATTATTATAAATTTATTTAACCCCCCAATAGTTTTGAGCTTTTGGAGGGTTTTTTTATTTATTTCACCAACAACGAATGCTGCGTCATGGCTTCTGGTTGCGCAATTCCCATTAAGTCTAAAATAGTTGGGGCAACATCTCCTAAAACACCTGATTGAATGTGTATTTTATCGTTATCCACTAAAATTACAGGTACTGGATTAGTTGTATGTGCGGTATTTGGCGAACCATCTGGATTTATCATGGTTTCGCAATTTCCGTGATCTGCAATTACAATTGTAGTGTACTGATTTGCTAAAGCCGTTTCTATAATTTCTTTTACGCAAACATCAACGGCTTCACATGCTTTTATAGCTGCTGGCATACTTCCAGTGTGACCAACCATATCGCCATTTGCGAAATTTAAACACACGAAATCAACCTCTCCTTTTTGTAATTCTGGTACTAAAGCATCTTTTAATTCGAAAGCACTCATTTCGGGTTGTAAATCGTACGTGGCTACTTTTGGTGAGTTTTTTAATATTCGAGATTCTCCATCAAAAGGTTCTTCTCTTCCACCAGAAAAGAAAAATGTTACGTGTGGATATTTCTCTGTTTCTGCAATTCTAATTTGTTTTTTTCCTGCTTTGGAAAGTACTTCACCTAAGGTTTCAGTAATATTATCTTTATCATAAATAACGTGTACATTAGTATAGGTGTCGTCATAATTGGTTAACGTAACATAATACAACGGTAATTTATGCATATTTTGTTCATGAAAATCGGTTTGCGAAAGCACTTCGGTTAGCTCTCTACCTCTATCAGTTCGGAAATTAAAGAAAATTACCACATCATCAGGCTGAATAACTTGTCCTTCTTCAGCAAATAAAGGTTGAATAAATTCATCTGTTACGTTTTCATCGTAACTTTTTTGAATACTTTCTGCAAAATTTGTTGATTTTTCACCAATTCCTTTCACTAATAAGTCGTATGCTAATTTTACACGTTCCCAGCGTTTGTCTCTATCCATTGCGTAATATCTACCAATTACTGATGCTAATTTAGCCGGAGTTTTTGATAGAAAATTTTGTAAATCTTGTATGTATTTTTTTCCTGATTTTGGATCTACATCTCGCCCATCAGTAAAAGCATGAACAAACATATTTGTTACTCCATTTTCCTGAGCAGCTTCAATTAATCCACGTAAATGTGACGTATGAGAATGTACGCCACCATCTGAAACCAAACCTAAAAAATGAACGTTTTTATGATTTGTTTTTGCATAATTAAAGGCGTCAAGTAACGGTTTTTCATTTTTCAATGTATGATTTTTAACAGCTAAATTAATTTTAGCTAAATCTTGGTAAACAATACGTCCTGCACCTAAATTCATATGACCTACTTCTGAATTTCCCATTTGACCCTCTGGTAAACCTACGTGAAGTCCATCAGTACGCAATTCGGCATTTGGATAGTTTTTATATAACGAATCTATAAATGGTGTATTGGCATTATCTATGGCTGAAACTTTAGGGTCTGGAGAATGTCCCCAACCATCTAAAATCATTAAAATTACTTTTTTGTTCATCACTATTGTATTTAAGATACGAAGTTACTGATTTTTTAAACGCCGACTTAAAAAAGTTAGTAACGAAAAGGTTTTCTTAATTTAATTGTAGAAAAATAGTAGTGTTATTTTAGAGCATTCTTGGCTTGGTTGTAATCAATAAAATATCGGATACTGATAGAAAATGTATGATTTAAATCTTCATGATTAAATACTTTCTTAGTATTATAAACAAAATTCTTGTCTATTGTATTTTGAAAAATACCTGATGCATTTCGGTATAAAAAAGACATTTGACTTCCCGGTGCAAACCACCAACTATAAGACAAATCAAAGTTCCATAAATTTAAATTCTGGTTGGCATTATCCGTGTAAGAATACGCTTCAGTATACCCATTTTCTAATAATTTATAGTACGAATTATTTTCGGAAAACGACCAATAATGCCTTAGCTTTAATCCAAAATTCATATTTGCAGTGATGGAATATTTTCCTTCTAAACTCGTTTCTAAAGTTTGGTTGTCTCTTTTTGCAAAAATAATATCATTTCCAATTCGATCTACACGACCTAAATCTTGATATTCATTGAAAAAATTATTTCTATAAATTAAGGATAATTTGTCGTTAAAACGATATCTCGGACTCAAATCAATACCCCAATACCACCAACCTTTAGTTTCAGTTATACCAATATTTGGATTGATATCAAATGCGAATTTATTGTTGTAATTGGTAGAAATAAAACCCCACATACCATAATTTTTCGGAAAAATTACAAATCGCCCTTCGGCTTGTGGATTATAAAAATTATATCTTTCAAACGGATTTAAATTAATTCCTATACCTGCAGAATGATTTTTTTTATTAGTTAAGTTTAAATTAATATTAAAATTTTGCTCCTGTAGATAATTAGTTGTTTTATCAAATTGCGCAAACGTATTTAAACTTATCCTAAATGAGTTTAATTTTTCTGTCGATTGTAGAAGTCTGTAATTTGCATTAGCATTAATGGAATAATAATTGGTTTGAAAATTAAAACCTAAATCATTATTATCATAATCTTTGGAAACATATTCTCCAAAAACCGAAAATCTAATTTTTCCAGAAGTTTCTCCAAATCCTAAATTAGCCGTAATTCCGTTTTTGTTCTGCAAATTGGCATAATTGTTTACATAACTATATTTTAGAGCGCCATTTAAATTGTACGTATTTTTTTTTGTATTTAAATCGAAAGTTGTTGCAGTAACATTTGCATCTCTAAAATTTCCATTTCGAGTGACGTTTGTATTAATTAATGATACAGAAGAATTTCCATTAAAACGCTGATCTAAAACCAAAACATTATAATTAGCCAAAGGCTCAACCGTTTCTGTTCTTGTGTTTCCAGTATTTATATCACGAATTACTACATCTGTTTTTTTTGTAACCGTATTTAAAAAACCAATTCCTAAACCGTCTTTCGTTCTACCCGAAACTTTAACTGCATTAACTAAATCAATGGTGCTTGGAAAATCTAAGACTTCTTCTGTTTCTGAAATTTCTGGATATTTGCTGGCGCGTTGTCCAATTCTTCTAGAATAAAAGAGCCCTCCTTTATTAAACAAATCGGTTCCTTCTGTAAAAAAAGGTCTATTTTCATCAAATATTTGTTCGAAAGGGCCTAAATTTAAAATCTTATTATCAAATCTGGTTTGACCAAAATCGGGAATTAAAACCATATCTAAAGTAAATGCATCGGTTAATCCGTATTTTAAATCCAACCCCCCTTTAATAGTT
>NZ_JBIKJY010000022.1:0-40229 GCF_044360715.1 Flavobacterium sp. | reverse complement strand
ATGAAATATGAGTTTTCTGATATTGATACCACAGAAGAACACGGCAAAGGTAGTTTTTCAATGGAAGTTGATTATTTTACCTTAATGGATTTTTCTGCAAAATGGGATCCTATTCCTACGATGTTATGCCAAAATCATACGCAAATTGTAAAAGGATTTATGGGACAAACAACGGCTTTTGTTTCGGAAAAAATTAAATCGAATGTTTTGTTAATGGGAGAATGTAAAATTAATGGTGAAGCAAGATACATTCACGGAACTAAAGGCAAAGGAATGTTTACTTATTATGGTGGGCATGATCCAGAAGATTATCAACATAGAGTGGGAGATGCACCAACAGTTTTAGATTTGCATCCAAATTCACCAGGATATCGATTAATTTTAAATAATGTACTTTTTCCTGCAGCTCGAAAAAAGAAACTTAAAACATAAAAAAATATCCCAAACTCAATTTGAATTTGGGATATTTTAGTTTGTATTAAAAGGTAAATTACATACCTCCTAATTCTTGTTGTAATTCTTCTTGTGTTACTTTTTTGTATCCTTCTGGCACTGTAAAGCAAGATGCAGAAGGCGCTTTGTCTACTGCAGTAGCTAATAATACCACTTTTCCTTTTTCGCTATTTACTTCAACTTCTAAAGGAAATCCTGTAAGTTTTAATTTATCTGCAGGTAAAGATTGTACCGCAATAGCTTCTGTAATATAAAAGGTATTCACTACTCCGCTATTCATTGTAACTAAAGCTTTATAACATTTATACCCTAAAATTTCTTTAGTTGCTTTTTTATCATAAGTAACTGATTCAGCATCTTTTAGAGAAGCTACATCTGTGTTAGCAAATCCTTCTGCTTCACCTGTTACTTCATATTTTTTACCCATCATTTCCATTAGCATTCTGGTTTCTTTTGGGTTGTTTTTGTCCATAGAAATGGTTTTTACAGATATCATTCCGCCCATCATATCCAGTTGAGTTGCTGAAGATTTTTCATCAAATGAGATTTTAATAGTATTTGTTCCCATTGCTGCCATTTCCTCATTGTCAGGCATTGTCATTTCATACGTTACAGCGCCTGTTTTTGTTTGTGCATAAAATTGTGTAGATACAATTGCAAAGGCAACGAATGCTAATTTTTTTAAGTTTTTCATGTGTAATTGGGTTTAAATTTAAAGATTAGTAAATTATTTTAATAAGAAGTTACAATTTAAAGTTACTTTTTTTGAAACTTTTTTTGAAACAACACTTGGTATTTCAATATCAAAGTCGGACACATTAACGTTAAAATCTGTTTTAATTTCTATATCCGAACCTGTTTTTTTAATTTTTGCAATTGAAGTAATGTCTTTACTTTTTCCGTGAAGTTCTAATTTCCCTTTAATAGTATAATCTTTTAAACTCGAAGTTAATTTAGTAACATCAAAATTCTCAATTTTACCTTTAAAAGTTGCTTTAGGAAATTTAGAACTTTCAATATAATTTTCATTAAAATGCTCTTCCATTAATGCAATTTTAAATCTAAAACCTTTCATTAAAGCTAAAACAGCAATTTCACCATTATTAGTATTCATAATGCAAGTTACCGCGTTATTTTTTGCTTTAATTTCCTCAAAAGAAGGAACGGAAGCTTCAAAACTGATACTTCCAGTTTTGGTTAGCTTTTTTTCTTGAACAGGAGTCAAACTCATGAATAGTATCCATCCAAATAGTGCGATTTTTTTCATTTTAAAGTAGTTAAGGGGTAATTCAAATTATTCTAAAAGTCCGTCTGTGTTCCAATCTATTATTAAATCTATTGAAGATTGTGGCAGTCGAGTTCCTTGATAGGGCATCATTCCTGAAGCGCCTTGAGCTCTTGAAATACGATCAATAAGACCATTATTAAGTACAGAATTTTTTACTTGTATGTACGTTACTAAAGACGTTTGTGCACCAGCCGATGGGGTAGTACTATGGCAAGCCACGCAATTATTATCTATAATTGGCTTTATGTTTTGAATGTATTTTGTTGTATTTGAAGTTAATGGAATTGTTAAATCATCTTCTGAATGATTGCTACAACCACAAATAAAAAATAGTGTGCTAAAAATTAAATAATGTATTTTTTTCATGTTAAAATTGTTTTATATTCACAATATTACAAAATAATTTATAAGTTTGTACGTAGAGAATTAAAATATATGAAAAAAATAGTTGTTGGTATAGTTGTTCTGTTTGCGATACTTTTGGTGTCATACAAATATTTATATCATGCACACAGAGATATTGCAAATGAGGAAGCTGTTTTTTCAGTAACAGTAAAACAAGTTTCGAATGATTTTTTGCAAGATGAAGCAAAAGCAAATTTAAAATACTTAGATAAATCTATACAAATTACAGGAAAAGTTACTAATCTTGATATTGCAAATAAAACCATAGTATTGGACGAAAAAGTATTTGTACTATTAAAAGACGCCAATGTTGTTAAATTAAATGAAACTATTTTGGTTAAAGGAAGAGTTATTGGATACGACTCATTATTAGAAGAAATAAAAATAGATCAAGCTGAAATTAAATAATTATGATAAAGAAAATTACTTTTTTATTTTGTGTATTCCCATTTTTAATGGTTGCTCAAGACGATTTACTTAATGAAATCGATACAATATCTGACGCAAATGAATCAGAAGTTGCTGCATTTAAATCATTAAAAATTGTAAATTTAGAATCTACAAAATTAGCATCAAAAGGCGATATGTATTTTGTGGTTGCTCACAGATTTGGTTATTTTGACAAAGGATTTGAAGATTTTTTCGGTTTGGATGAAGCCAATACACGTTTGCAATTTGTATATGGATTAACCAATGGTGTTACGATCCATGCTTCTCGTTCTGGATTTCAAAAAACGTATGAGTTTGCTACTAAATACAGATTATTCGGACAGAAAAAACAGGGCTTTCCTTTTGAAATCGTTGGATTTAATAGTTTAGCAATTAATACAGAATTAGAGAAAACAACTTTGCCAAAATTAGAATTTTCAGATCGTTTGGCTTATGTGAATCAAATTCTAATTTCAAGAAAATTCAATGATAATTTATCGTTAGAAATTGCACCAACACATTTTCATCAAAATTATGTAGCCAATAATTCTCAAGACAATAGTCAATTTGCCGTTGGTTTAGGAGGTAGGTATAAGTTTACCAAACGTTGGTCGTTTAATTTGGATTATGCAGCACATTTAAACAGAGCATCTAATTCTACTTTCAAAAATCCACTTTCCATTGGGTTCGATTTAGAAACCGGTGGTCATGTTTTCCAAATGCATTTTACGAATTCACAAGCCATGCATGAATCGGGATATTTAGGAAACACTTCAGGAAGTTTGAATGATGGAAAAATTGCTTTTGGATTTAATTTAATTCGCGTTTTTTAGTATATGAAAATAATATTTTTGTTTTTATTTATTTTTTCAACTACTTTTGCACAGAAAGATGTTTTTGCTGTGTCCAGAAATGGGAGTCTTTTAGAATTAAAAGAATTAATTAAGTCAGATATAGATTGCATAAATAAAATAAATGAGAATGGATATTCCACTTTAATTTTAGCTATTTATTCTAATAATATTGAAGTTGCAAATTATTTATTGCAAAATGTGAACAATATTAATTATCTTTCTAAAAGTGGAACTGCATTGATGGCAGCAGTAATCAAAGAAAATTATGAATTTTCAAAGCAATTAATTGAAAAAAAAGCCAATCTTGATTTTCAAGATTCAAATGGTCAAACTGCTTTAATTATGGCAATTAACACCAATAATATACCTATAATTGAAGCTTTAATTTCTGCTAAAGCAAATGTCAAAATTAAAGACAATTACAATAAAGAAGCCCTTGATTATGCTCTTAAAACAAATAATCAAAAAATTATTAATCTACTAAATTATTAACCATTACATTTTAAATTATGAAAAAAATTTTACTTTTTACACTAATTCTTTTTGGTATGAGTGCTACTGCACAAAATCATACTACTGGAGTAATCAATTTGACTACAGGTTATACAGTTAAATTTGATACGAATCCAACGACGGTAACAATGACATTAGTTGGCCCATCTAATAAATGGTTAGGACTTGGATTTGGAATGACCTCAATGTTTTCAACTGGTGATGGTGTAATTGCATCTGGAGCATCAACAACTACTTTAACTGATAGAAATTTCACAGGATCTGGAAGCACTCCAAATTCAGATGCAACACAAAACTGGACGACAACATCAAATGATGTAGTTGGTACCGTTAGAACAATTATAGCTACAAGAGCTTTATCAACAGGTGATACCTCAGGTTCAGATTTTACTTTTACAAATTCAACTGCTTCAATTAATTTAATATGGGCTTTAGGTAGTAGTTTGACCCTTGCACAACATCAATCGAGAGGAAGTGGAGTTTCTGGAACTTTTGCTTTGAGTACTGATTCATTTGCTATGGCAGGATTTAAACTATATCCAAATCCAGCAGATGATATTTTTGCTGTAGAATTACCGAATGAATTTGAAACTGTTGAAGTTAAATTATTTGATGTTGTAGGTAAATTAGTTTTTACTAAACAAATTTCTCAATTAGATAACAAAATAGATATTAATAGTTTGGTAGCTGGAAATTATATTATAAAAGTTACTTCAGATGAAAAAACTTTCAGCACAAATTTAATTATTCAATAATATATTTATAAAAAATATTACTTTTACAAAGTCCCAAATTATTGGGACTTTTTTAATATATGGCATTACTTCATAAAATAAATAAAAAAGCAAAAGCTGAAAACAATACTGGTTTTGGTACAAATTCTCAAAATTATGGCGGCCGGTTCATAAATAAAAACGGGAATGCAAATATTCAAAAAGTGGGTATAGGTTTTTTGGAAGGAATTAGTTGGTATCATACCATGTTGAAAATTCCTAGATGGAAGTTTTTCTTTATCATAATCCTTTTTTATTTTATTGTTAATTTGTTTTTTGCTTCCATTTATATGTTAATTGGAGTTGAAAATTTAAAAGGTGTTTCATCAATTTCAAAAATAGATAAATTTGGAGAAGCATTCTTTTTTAGTATTCAGACTTTTACTACAGTTGGCTATGGGCATATTAGTCCTTCAGGTTTTTTAGCCAGTTTTGTGGCAGCTGTAGAAGCATTATCAGGATTGCTAAGTTTTGCTATAGCAACCGGTTTGTTTTACGGAAGATTTAGTAAACCAAATGCATTTATAAAGTTTTCAGAAAATGCGTTAATAGCACCTTATAAAGAAGGAACCGCTTTAATGATGCGTTTGGCACCTCATAAGAACACCAATTTAACTGATGCTGAAGCTTTTGTTACTGTTGGTATTTTAATTGATGAAAATGGAGTTATTTCTAATAAATTTTATAATTTACCTTTAGAAATGAGTAAAATAAATTCTTTAACTTTAAGTTGGACATTAGTGCATCCAATAGATGAGGAAAGTCCACTATTTAATTTAAATCAATCTGATTATAAAAATACTATTGGAGAAATTTTAATTTATATAAAAACATTTGACGATATGTATTCATCAACAGTTGCTAAAAGGACTTCATATACATTTAATGAAGTAGTTTATGGTGCTAAATTTTCCCCAATGTATTCAAAAAATGAATCAAATACCAAAACAGTTTTGCATTTGGAATATTTAAATTCTTTTACTCGTATAAAAATTTAAAAAATTAGAAATTTATTTTAATTTCAGAATAACATTATAATTTTCTAAATTATTTAATGCTTCATTCGAAGAATAATCTAAGGTAACTTCCTCTTCTAAATATTCTTTTTTTGCAGAAATTCTATTGATACTTTCGTAAAAACGACGCACTTCTTCTAAATTTGATAAGACTAATTTGGGAACTTGTACATTTTTACCATCTTGATTTTTGGCAACCATTGTAAAATAACTTGAATTTGTGTGCTTTACTTTTCCGGTTTGAATATTTTGTGAAGTTACGCGAATCCCAACTACCATAGAGCTGTTGCCTACATAATTCACACATGCTTTTAAGGTGACTAATTCGCCGATTTCAACAGGATTCAAAAAATTCACCGTATCAACGGATGCCGTTACGCAATAACTTCCACAATATTTAGAAGCACAGGCAAAAGCAATTTGATCCATTAAACTTAATAAATAGCCACCGTGAATTTTACCACTAAAATTACTATGCGATGGCAACATTAATTGAGTTAACGTTACTTTAGATGCTGAGACTGTATTAGCTGTATTCATTTTTTTGTATAAAATAAGTTTATTTTTCAGGTTGAACTTTTGTAATATAATAATTAGAATCGCCCCACCATAAAAAAGTGTCATAACGTTCAATATATTCTATTCTTACAAATTTCCCTTGATTGTTTTTTAATTGTTCAATTACTTCTGGCTCATTATCCATTACAGAAAATGCAAATTTTTGTGAACTTGAAAGACCTTGGCTTAATTCACCTTCCCAAGTTTTAAAAAAGTAACCTTTATGGCTAAATTTTATTAATTCGCCAGTTCGCATTCCGTCACTAAAAGTTGCGTAGTATAAAAAAGAAACGTACGAAGCGCCAGCTAATACAATAGCTAATATTCCATATATAAGTACTTTTTGAATAAGGGTCATATTGTTTGTCATATACTCTGAATTAATTGTCAGTTTCAATTATTAAATCTTCGTCATTTTCAGCTCGTTTCAAAATAGCTTCTGGTAAAGCTTTTTTTGCTTTAGCTCCCATCTTCTTTAATTTTTCAGCACTGGTAACTAAATTTCCTTTTCCTTCGGTAAGTTTATTCATTGCTGCAGAATATTCTATTTTTGCTTCGTCCATTTTCTTACCAATTTTAATTAAATCTGAAACAAAACCTTCAAATTTATCATACAAAGCACCAGCTTGACGCGCAATTTCAATAGCATTTTCTTGTTGTTTTTGATTGGTCCACATACTATCAATAGTTCGTAAAGTTGCCAATAGCGTAGAAGGTGTTACAATCACAATATTTTTTTCAAATGCTTTATTGTATAAGGTTAAATCTTCTTGTAACGCCAATGCGAAAGCGGGTTCAATTGGAATGAACAACAAAACAAAATCAGGACTTTCCATTTGATAAATGTCTTGATATCGCTTGTCACTTAATTGTTCTACGTGTCTTTTTACCGAATTTACGTGCTCTTTTAAATGAATATTTTGTTGCACATCATCTTCTTCATTTACATATTTTTCATAAGCAGTTAAAGATACTTTACTGTCTACTACCATCTTTTTTCCATCAGGTAAATTGATAATTACATCGGGTAAAATTCTTGTGCCTTCTACAGTTGTAAAGGCTTGTTGAACTTCGTATTCTCGACCTTTTTCTAATCCGGATTTTTCTAATACGCGTTCTAAAACGAGTTCGCCCCAATTTCCTTGCATTTTACTATCGCCTTTTAACGCTTTGGTTAAGTTGATGGTTTCTTTGCTCATTTGGGCATTCATTTCGCTTAAGCTTACAATTTGTTGACGTAACGCAGCGTGATAATCAATACTTTCTTTATGTGTGTCTTCAACTTTTTTCTCAAAATGTAAAATTTTATCTTGTAATGGTGATAAAATATTTTTTAAGTTTTCTTTGTTTTGTTCGGTAAATTTCTGCGTTTTTTCTTCTAAAATTTTATTGGCTAAATTTTCAAATTCCTTACTAAATTTTTCTTGTAATTGATTGATTTCTTCTTTCTGTTCTTTTGTTCGATCTAATAAATTGTCGAAATCATTTTCTTTTTTTGCTAATAAAATGGCAAATTCTTCTTTTTCAGTTTGTGTTTTTTGTTTCTCGATTTGCAAATTCTGAAACGATGATTTTAATTCTGCAAGTTGATGCGATTGTGATGTTAATTGCCCTTCTAAATTGCTTTTTTCAGCATTAGACTGGGTTTTTGAAAGTAGCTTTCCAATGTAAAAACCAATGGCTAAAGCAATTAAAATGGCGAATACTAAGATAATTGATGTGTTCATTTTCGGATTAAAATTTGTTAGATAGTAAAATTACTATTTTTTTTAAATTTTTCCTCAATTAAAAAAATAAAACACATAAGTTCCTAAAAGTTTTATTTTTTCTAAATGTATATGTGTTTAAAATTAGTACTATTTTTGCAAAATGAAGTTACACCAACATTTTATTTTACACAAGCCCCACGGATTTATTAGTCAGTTTATTTACGAATTAAAGCGTAATAAAAGAAAATTAGGTGAACTTTATGATTTTCCAGAAGGCACAATGGCGATTGGTAGATTAGATGAAGATTCTGAAGGGTTATTATTACTAACAACCGACGGAATGATGAGTGAATTGGTTCGAAGCAAAAAAGTGGAGAAAGAATATTACGCGCAAGTTGATGGAATTATTACATTGGAAGCTGTTGAACAACTGAAAAATGGGGTAGAAATTGGTTTTCACGGTAAAAAATATATAACAAAAAAATGTCAAGCAAAATTAATTGATAATCCAACTCACATTGGTGAAGGCAGAAGAATTAGAGACGAGCGACACGGACCTACAAGTTGGGTTTCAATAACGCTAACCGAAGGAAAATTTAGACAAGTAAGAAAGATGACTTCTGCTGTTGGTTTTCCAACTTTACGATTAATTAGAGTTCGAGTGGGTAATATTGAGTTAGGTAATTTAAAAGCTGGTGAAGTAAAAGAAATTTTCGCAACAGATTTTGATAGAATTTTGGAGTAATTTTTAAGTTATATGATTTTATCTGACAATAAATTCCCTTTTTTTACTAAAAGAATATTTATTTGATTGATTTATAAATAGGCTTTGCCCATTCGTTAATATCGCTATATTTTTTTAACAATTTTCCATTTGAAGTTCTGAAAAGTAATTTTGCTTCAGAAAAATCAATTGAATTATCATAAACATAAAGTCTATCAACAATATTAGAAATTATTGTACAATTTGATATTGATTTAGAATAACGAGTAATTATTTTTGTAATTGGAACATCATGACCACCTTCTAAAACTCTATTAGTAATTCTTTTGGCATTTATCTCTGGATGATTTGTTCCAATAAAGAAAAAACGAATAAAATAGCCATTAGAGATAGCTTTTTTAATAAAATCAATCTTATCATTTGCGGAGAAAACGGTTTCAAAAATTAAACTTTTGTTCTCTTTTATGCAGTTTTCTCTTCTTTCTTCAGCAATTTTAGCTGCCTTGTAAATAGCTTCAATATTATTCCAACCACCAAATTCGTCTTCGGCAATCTGATCTGGATTTATGTAAACACAATTTTCAATCCAATGATGTTTCAATAATTGATTCGTAACAGAAGTTTTTCCAGAACCATTTGGACCTGCAATAACAATTAATATTGGTTTTGATGACTCGCTATGCATGTAAAGCTTTTGCAATTTTTAAATCGTTTTCTTGAATTTTTTTTAAATTCATTTTTGCAATTTTTGCTTTTTTCTTTACGTCAATCAAAACGTTTTTCATCAATTTTTTCAATTGAACTTCGCTCGGTTCATTATTTGAATCTAATAAACTCATAAATTTTAAATTAAAATACTTACAAATATATAAAATTTATCTGACAATAAATTTACCGTGTATTTTATCAAAAACAATATGCTCATCTTTAAATAAGGTATCAAAAACACCTTTTTCTATTAAATTACAAGGTTGGTCTTGAATACAGAAACCTTCTGTCATTACTATCATTTCATCAGAAAGTTGAATTGCCAAATCGATATCGTGAGTTGAAAATAAAATGCATTTTTCTGTTTCGTGTGCCAGTTTTTGTAATAATTTAAATACTGAAACTTTATGAAACAAATCTAAATGGGTTGTGGGTTCATCCAAAATAATTAAATCAGTATCTTGCGCTAAAGCTCTTGCAATTAAAACTTTTTGTAATTGTCCATCAGAAATTTCGTAATGTTTTTTTTCTGTTAAATGTGCAATATTTGTAAGTTGAATGGCTTTGGTGATTTTAGTGATGTCATCTTCTGATAAGGTTCCAATCCAATTGGTATACGGTTGTCTTCCTAAAGCAATTAATTCCCATACGGTTAAATTACTACTTGGAAGTTTATCGGTTAAAACCAAACTTTGTTGTTGTGCTAAATCAGAATTTTCAATTGAATAAATATTTTTGTTGTTTAAAATTACGTCACCCGAAATTGGTGTTTGGATAGCAGTAATTGTTCGTAATAATGTTGATTTTCCAATACCATTTCCACCAATTAATGTAATTAACTTACCTTTTGTTAATGAAATATTTATATCACTCGCAATGGTTAATACTTCTTTTTTTGAAGCATAACCAATGGTAAGATTTTTGGTATGTAGTATGTTGTTATTCATTGATTTAATAGGTACGCCGATTTTTATGATTGAACTGATTTTAATTGATTTTTAAAAATATTTTGCGAATCTCTGTGTTTCTCTGTGAAACTTTGTGTAATTATTTTAATTAATTCCTCTTTTTCTTACCAACAACCAAATTACAATTGGCGCTCCTAAAATTGATGTAATTGCATTAATTGGTAAAGTAAAATCTAAACCTGGTAATTGTGAAATCGTATCACAAAGTAACATAATTAGTGCACCTAATACAATGGTTGATAAAAATAATATTTTATGATTACTTGTTTGAAATACTAATTTTGAAATGTGTGGCACCGCTAAACCAACAAATGCAATTGGTCCTACAAAAGCAGTAATGCTTCCTGCTAAAATTCCTGTTGCTATAAAAATTAAATTACGTTGTTTTTTAATATCGATTCCTAAACTTTTTGCATAATTTTCGCCAAGAAGAAATGCATCTAAACTTTTTATCGAGAACAAACTTAAAAACAAACCAATTGCTATAGAAATACTTAATATAGAAATTTGTATCCAACTTAAATTTCCTAAATTTCCCATTGACCAAAATGTGAATTTTTGTAATTGTTCTGCGGTACTAAAATAAGTTAAAACGCTAACAATTGCTCCAGTGAAACTACTAAACATTAAGCCTACAATTAAAATTGAAAGTGTGTCTTTTAATTTTTTGGAGACTAAAAAAACTAAAGATAATACAAATAAACTTCCTAAAATGGAGGCGAATAATATACCAATACTGGAAACAAAAAGTTCCGCAAAAAACCCTGGTAAAATCGAAGCGCCCATAATTACAAAAGCCACACCCAGACTGGAGCCAGAACTTAATCCCAAAACATAAGGTCCAGCTAAAGGATTTCTGAATAATGTTTGCATCAACAAACCCGAAATTGATAAGCCAATGCCAACTAAAGCCGCTGTAATTGCTTTTGGTAATCGGAAATTGATAATAATATATTCCCAAGTATCTTTTACTTCTCCAAATCCAAAAATTGATTTTGCAACTTCTTTTATAGGAATAGCTACTTGACCAAAACTAATATTTAGTATAAAAACAACTGCTAAACCAATTAGTAAAGCAGAAAACAGGATTTTATGTTTTGCGTTTTTTTTCAATTTTACTTTAGTTTTTCAAAGAAATATAGTTGATAATTAGGTAATAATTCTGGATGAAATATTTTTACTAAATCTTTCAACACTAAATCTGGTCGATTAGGCGCTAATTCGTAATAAATTACACCACCCGTTTTGCCTTTCTTTTTACTAAACGAATAAATATTTTTTGTTTTAAAAGCTTTAAATTGTGAATAATGGGGATTTGCATTTTTAATTTCTTCTAATGAGGTATATTGATCCATAAACCAAATATCAGCATTTTTGGCAATACTATATACTTTTTCAAAAGATAAAGATAGGCTTCCAGTTCCTTTGGTTTTTGCCCATAAATAGTTTCCATTTGCATTAGTAATAAATTTTGCACCCCAACTTTCCCCTTGTGGCAAATACCATTTATCTTCGTATAAAGAACCACTAAAAACAGTTGGTTTTGTTTTAGTTTTTTCAACTAATTTTAAAGTCTCATTATATGTTTTTTCAATAGAATTAAAAATTTCATTGGCTTGTTTTTCTTTCCCAAACAGCACGCCAAACAGTTTAATCCATTCTACTTTTCCTAAAGGTGATTGTTCGTTCCAATCGCCATTTAAAATTACTTTTAAGCCATTTTTTTCTAAATTATCTAAAATTGGATTACTATTGTCTAAGCCATAGCCCATAATGATATCCGGTTGTAAATTAATCAGAACTTCCGTATTCAAGGTTTGATTGCTTCCTAATTCTTTTATTTTTCCAGAATCAATTAAATTTCTAACTTTTTCAGAAGAAATATAATTCAAATTTGGAAATCCAACTAATTTTGATTCTTCACCTAACATTTCTAATGATGGAATATGCGTAGTCGATGTTAGTACAATATTTTTTATCGGAACTTGTATTTGTGACACGTTTTTATATTCAACAGGAATAACAGCATTTTTTTTCTTTAAAATATACAAAAATTTCTTTTTAGAATTTGGCCAAGGCGAACTTACTTCCACTACAGAATAATTATCTTTAGTGATAATTGACAGCCCTTTTGCATGTTTTATTTCGTTGTTCGAAGCTTTTTTTAATGTGTTTTCATTATTATTCTTACACTGAATAAAAACAAATAAAAGTAAAATAAAAGCAAATTTTCGAGACCTATACATTGGTGTAATTTTTTACAAAAGTAAAAGATATTTATATAGTTTGATTTTAAATTTTAATAAATTACTTTTACACCTGAATTTTGGTTGATGTTCTATAACGTAGAATAATCATTAAAAGGGAATCAGGTGAAATACCTGAGCTGTACCCGCAACTGTATGCTACTATACGTTAGTGTTATCTGCAAATCCACTGTTTCGCTTTAAACGAGATGGGAAGGAAGACACTAATATGCAAGCCAGGAGACCTGCCACATTCATTGAGTATCAAACTTTCGGGAAAAAAGGTTTGGGTATGGGTAATTCTATGCTTTTCTCCCATATTGGAAAATTAAAATTGTAAAAATGAAACGTAATTTCATTAAACTATCTGCGTATTTTACGTTGGTAACTTCTTTTGCTATGGCTCAAGAACAAAATCTGTCAAAAACAATTCAAGAGATTGTAATTTCCGACACCAAATTTGCGCAAAGCAAAGAAAAATCAGGAAAAATTATTGAAAAAATTACTGCAAAAGATTTAGAAAACAAAAAAGGCCAATCTTTAGCCAATGTTTTAAGTCAAGTAGCCGGTGTAGAAGTAAATGGGAATCAGTCTGGAACCGGAAAAAATTTAGCATATTATATTCGAGGCGGAAGAAGTCGCCAAGTATTAATTGTAATTGACGGAGTTCCTGTAACAGATGCTTCAGGAATTGGTTTGCAATACGACTTACGTTTGTTACCTGTAGAACAAATTGAAAGTATAGAAATTATGAAAGGAGCAGCAAGTACTTTATATGGTTCGGGTGCCGCAACAGGATTAATAAATATCACATTAAAGAAAGCGGTAAAAAAAGAAATTGAAGGTACCGCTTATATAAATTTAGGAACACAAAATGTAGCCAATCAAACAAAAACAAGTGCCCAAGATTTTAATCAAGGGTTTTCTGTAAATGGAACAAAAGGTCGTTTTTCGTATTTAACATCATTAAATAGTGCCGAAACAAAAGGAATTAGTGAAGCCGCAGGTTCAAATTTTGAAGAAGATAATTTTTCAAGAGTAAATATAATGCAAAAGATAGGTATCGATTTTAATTCTAAAATTAATTTTCAAGCTTTTGCTAATTATGACCGATTAAAATCTGCTTTTGATGGTGGAAGTTTTTCAGATGAAGTGGCAAACATTTCTTTTTCAGAACAGTTTAGGGTAGGTTTTACCACGAAATATAAATATGTAAAAGGAGAATTAAATTTTGTAACAGGTTATACAAATTTGGAAAGAAAATACGACACTTACAGCTCTTGGACTTCCAGTGTTGACTATTCGTATTACAAATCCAGAAGTATGAATGCCGATTTATTTAACAAATATAATTTTTCAAAACAGGTTTTTTTAATACTTGGAACGCAATTTCAGTTTATGGATATGCAGGAAGAAAGCGCTTATGAATCTATCAAAAATACTCAAGCCAACTTTAACGTGTTTGATCCATACGCAACATTGGTATATTATTCAAATTTTGGACTAAATATTAATGCGGGTGCAAGAATTAACAATCATAATGTATATGGTAATTATACTACTTTTAATTTTAATCCTTCGTTCAACTTTAAAACAATGCCCTTAAAGTTAATTTCTTCTTATAGCACCGCATATATTACGCCATCGTTGTATCAATTGTATTCGCCCTACGGAAATTTAACTTTAAAACCAGAAGAAAACACTACTATTGAAGCGGGTTTTGAAACAAATTTGTTTCAGAATAAAATTTCATTTAATGCGGTTGGTTTTTATAGAGAAGAAGAAAATAGTTACGACTTTTTTACCGATGAAGTCACTTATGAATCGAAATACATTAATAATTCAAGTCAAGTTATTGCAAAAGGTGTTGAAACTAATTTAGTATTAAAACCTGTTTCTTATTTTTCTATAAATGGAAATTATACGTTTACACAAGTTGCCGAAGCGCAAAGCAAGTTAATTCCGAAGCATAAAGTAAATGTTTCATTTGATGTAGACTTAACAAAAAAAATCCATTGGAATACACAATATCAATATGTGGAATCCAGAAACGACGCTTTTTTTGATAACAATACTTTTGCTACTGTCAATACCGTTTTGGCATCGTATCAAATCTTAAATTCGAATATTTCTTATGAGGTTCTATCAAATAGATTATCTGTTTTTACGGCTGTTACAAATATTTTAGATAAAGATTTTTATGAAAATATTGGATATTCTGCAAGAGGAAGAAACTTTAAATTAGGAATCAATTTAAAGTTTTAAAATTTTCTAAATCGTAAGATTATGCTGCGTTTTTGTTTTATGTAACAATTTTACTTTAATGTAGTCTAATCTTTGGAATAGATTTTGATATTTAAATTAAAAAATAGTGAGTTATGAAAAAAATTATTGTTTATGTTGCTTTGATGGTTTCGTCATTAGTATTTTCACAAAATGCTTTTGATAAATTAGAAGATAAAGATGGGGTGGAAAGCATTGTGGTTTCTAAAAAAATGTTCGATTTAATGAGTAAAGTTAAAGTGGATGCAAAAGATAAAGAAATGCAGCAATATATGAACTTACTTAAAAAATTAGATAATTTACAAGCGTATTACACCTCACAAGCGAAATGGAGTGGCGATTTAAATGCTGCAGTGGCATCGTATTTAAAATCGAATCCTTTAGATGCGATTTCGTCCACTACGCAAGATGGAAATGCTATAAAAGTGTACGGAAAAACAGATGCAAATGAAACCAATGTAAAAGAAGTTTTAGTTGTGGTAAACGGTAATTTTAATGGTGTAAAAACATCAATTGTATCTATAAAAGGCGATTTTCCTTTGAGTGAAATTGCATTACTTGTTAAAAAGTTAAATCTTCCAGGAGCCGATATTTTAAGTAAAATTGAAAAAAAATAATCGGATGAAAAAGGTATTTTTACTTGCTATTGCAGTCATTACATTCAGTTGTAAACAAGAAGCTTCCTTACAAAAATACTTTGTGGAAAGTGGCGAAAAAAAGGAATTTATGGCTTTAGACGTTTCCTCTTCTATTTTAAATATTAATAAAAGTAAGTTATCTGCATCAGAAAAAGCGGCATTAGCATCGTTTGATAAAGTAAATATTTTAGCTTTTAAAAAAGACGGAAAAAATAACGCTCAATACTCAAAAGAAATAAAAGAAGTTAAAGAAATTTTAAAAGACACGGTGTATCAACCATTAATAAAATTAAATGGAGTAGGGCAAAACGCCTCTATAATGATAGTGGGCGACAATAAAGAAATTGATGAATTAATAATGTTCGGAAACAAAAAAGAATTAGGTTTTACGGTTGTTCGAGTTTTAGGAAACGATATGAAACCAGAAAACGCAATGGAATTTTTAAGCATTCTTCAAAAATCGAATATCGATATGGAGCAATTGAAACCCATATTAAACTTCGTGAATAAGAAATAAAGTTTTAAATATAAAATCCCATAACAGATTAAGTTATGGGATTTTTTTTGATTATTTTATGATTATCTCATCTACAAAAATAAACGCATCACCGCCAAAACCTTGATGCCATTCTGGTAATTTTCCGAAATTTTTGGCAATAACTTTTACGTAACGTGCTTTTTTGTTATTGGTTTCGTTAGCTATGAAATTTAAAATAATGTTTTCCTCAATTTTTGGATCTAACGTATTGTTTACCGAACCGAAATAGGTAAAATTCATGTTATCATCCGAAATATAATAGTCAACTTTGGTTGGCATTACAATCCACGAACGTTGGTCTTGTAAAAAACGGGCTGAAATTTCAGTAATATCTTTCGCTTCTTGTAAATCAACAACCGCTTCAAAATCCTGACTTTGGTAGCCTTGCCAATCGCCTTTACGCCAGTTCTCTGTTCCTAAAATACCATCTAACAACCCTTCAGGACCACCAGCGTGATATTGCGGATTGTTTTTTGATTTGATATTGATACTGTAATTGTTAGGTTTTTTGAAGAATTGGGCGGAAATGGTATTGCTTTGTAAATTATTATTGATAACATAACTCGATATTGTTGCATTTTGCTGAATTTCAAATGGTTGATTATACAATTCAAATGATTTTTTCTCTAATGTTTCAACGTAATTATTTATTTTAAAATATATTTTATCATTCGCATTTTGAGATTTCAATTCAATCTTCAATTTTTCCTTAAACGCTTTACTTTCTGCTTGAATTATTGGAACAGGGGTGATTTTTTCAGGTAAAGCAAATAATTCTCTTTTGATTATCTCAAATCCAAAAGATGATAAATCCATATTTTTAGTTATTATTTTTGATGTTTTGTTTTCAAAATTGACTTTAATATTTTCAAAATATGGTTCAGTTGTACTCCAAGAAGGTTCAATATTTCCAGGTGAAACATTGTAAATTCCCATAGCACTCAACACATACCAAGCACTCATTTGGCCGCAGTCTTCGTTGCCTATTAAACCATCGGGCGTGTTTTTGTAAAATTCATTTAAAATATAATGTACTTTTTCTTTTGTTTTTTCAGGTTTTCCTACATAATTGTATAAAAATGCCATATGGTGACTGGGTTCGTTTCCGTGCGCATATTGACCAATTAAACCCGTTACATCGACTTGTTCTCTGCCTGTCGTTTTGCTTTCGCTGTTAAACATTTCATCTAACTTGGCTTCAAATTTTTCAGGTCCGCCATACGCTTCTATCATTCCAAAAATATTTTGTGGCACGAAAAACGAATACTGCCAAGAATTTCCTTCTGTAAAATTATTATTCACTTCTCTTGGATCAAAAGGTTTGTCCCAACCACCGTTTTTCTTCGGACGCATAAAACCGGTTTCCCAATCAAAAGTGTTTCTCCAATTTTCAGAACGTTTTGAAAAACGAGCAACTTCATTGCCGTTTTTTATTATCTGAGCCATTTGAGCAATACACCAATCGTCATACGCATATTCTAAAGTTTTAGAAATGCTTTCGTGTTCGTCATCCATTGAAATGAAACCGTTTTTCTTGTAGGCTTCTAAGCCCAAAACATCTCTCATAGCTGAGGCTTTACTGGCTTCAAAGGCTTTTTCGTAATCAAAACCTGTTATGCCTTTTGCCATTGCATCGGCGATTACAGAAACCGAATGATAACCAATCATACAATCCGTTTCATTTGACGCCAATTCCCAAACAGGTAATCTACCGCCTTGTTCGTATTGTTTGATGAACGTATTGATGTAATCGGCAGTTCGTTTTTTATCGATTAAAGTATATAACGGATGTGCGCCTCTAAAGGTATCCCAAAGTGAAAAAACTGTGTAATAATCAAAACCTTCTGCAGTATGAATTTGGTTGTCTCTACCTCGGTATTTCCCGTCCAAATCTTGTGCAATATTCGGTTGCATCATCGTGTGATACAATGCCGTATAGAAAATCGCTAACTTATCTTTATCATCAGAAGTGACTTCAATTTTTGATAATTCTTTGTTCCAAAGGGTTTCTGCCTCTTTCTTAACTTTTTCAAAATCCCAATGCTTGATTTCGGAACTGTTTAATTTCGCTCCTTCATAACTCGTTGGTGAAAGTGAGACTTTTAAGAGAATTTTTTCACCTTTTTTGACTTGTTTTGAGAAACTTAAAGCCAATTCAGTTCCTTTGTATATTCCTTCTAACTTTGTGTTTTCCTTGTTTTCTTCTTTAACCAGATTCACTTTTAAAGGCACATTGAACTCAATGCGAGCATACACATATTGATCTCTTGCCCAAGCTTCGCTTCTTCGTAAGACTTCAATGGTTTTATCATCAATTACTCGAATTCTTCCTTCCAATAACTTATCGCGATGATTCAAATCTAAAATAATATTAGCTTGTCCTGCTTTGTTAAACGTATATTCATGAAAACCAACACGCGTTGAAGAGGTTAATCGCACATCGATATTATGTTTGTCTAATTTTACAGCATAAAATCCAGCGGAAGCTTTTTCATTAGCATGCGAAAAAGTTGAGGAATAGACTTTGTTATCAAACGAAGATTCAGCCATAGTTGGCATCAACATAATATCACCATAATCGGAAACACCGGTTCCATTCAAATGCGTATGTGAAAATCCGTAAATAGTACTATCATCGTAATGATACCCACTACAGCCATCCCAACTACCATCAATACGCGTATCTGGTGACAATTGCACCATTCCATAAGGCACAGTTGCACCTGGAAACGTATGGCCGTGACCGCCGGTTCCAATAAATGGATTGACGTGTTTAGCAAAATCTTGTGCGAATAATAAAGTGGGAAGTAGTAAAAATAAAATTGCTTTCTTCATGATAATAGAATATTGTTGATGTAAATTTCAACAAACTATTTGAAAAAAGCAATTTTACAAGAAATTAAATCGGTTGGATGAGGTTTATTTACCTATAATACCAATACGATTAATTGTATGTAATTCTGTGTTGTTTTCGTCTTTTATTGTATTTGCTTCAAAGGTGAAGTTTTTATCATATAATTTTCCGTTTAGAAAATACGTAAGCATAAAATGATTGTTTAACTGCAATACATTGTTTTCTAATAATTCCACTTTTATAGCAGTTTCAGGTAAAACTTCGTTAAAAGCATGTCGAAAACTTCCTGTTTTTCTTTCTTCACCATTAATAATTCCAGTAGCATTTGAAACTACCATTGCCATTTCTAATTTTTCTGAAGTAGTGTTTAATAAGTAGGCATACCAACTGTTCTCTCCAAAATCTTCATTCCATTCTTTTATGGCAATAACATATACGTTTTCTACTTCAGGAATAATAATGTCTTTTTTCATGAGAAGTTACTGCTTTATTTTATTTTTTTAGATAAAGTAGCCGTATTTGTAAATATCTTTAAATCTACTTTTGGCTCTCCTAATAAGTCAATTTGTGTGTTTCCTGAAGCTGAAATTTCAATGGTTTTTTGCGCATTTACGGAACACGATGTGTAACCTTCTGCAATTAATTCCATATCAACAACAGTGAATTTTTTAGCCACTAAACTTGAATTATTATCCAATCTTATTTTTGCAATTTGCGCATCACCTTCAATAGTTGCTTGTGATTTTTGGTATAAATCAACCTTAGATTCTGGTGAAGCAATTAATGCTTTTAAATTTGCGTCTTTACTTAATTCAACAACAGATTTCTCTGCTTGAACATTGATTTCTGCTTTCGATTTATCTGTCAAAATTAATGTAAAATTAGTGGACTTCACATTTAAAAAAGATTGGGATTTATCGAAGTTTTTAACAGTAATATTTGCTAACGCGATATCTGCAATGGCATTAACTTTACTTTCATGTCGTGCTACGATTGTTTTTAAGCTGTCATTATAATTTACTCTTATAGCCATTTTTTTCTCGCCAACAGGTTGTTTTAATGCTGTTAATTTTAGAGTTTTCCCTAAAACATTATAGCTAATTATGTCATGTAAATTATCATCGGCTTCAATTTCAATCGATGTTTTTTCTCCTTTTACGAAATATACATCTAAAAATTCTTCAATTTCTACATGTTCAAATTCTTCAACTTCTTTTACAGAAATGGTTACAATTTTTGAACCTTTTATTTTTTCTAACTTAGCTTGTGCTGTTGCTAATGAAAAGCTAAACAATGTAATTACGAAAAGCGTGATTGATTTTATCATTTTATATAAATTTTTAAATTTTAAGTACAAATATATTAAAAAAAATCCCGAATTAGTCGGGATTTATATGTTGTGATATTAGAATTTCTATCTTAAAAAAAAGATGTTAAAAAATACTTTCTATAAATTGAATTACTAACTGAACAGCAATATCAATCATTTTAATTACAAATTGTATCATGATATGTTGGGGTTATAGATTATTTTCTGGTGTAAAATTAAGTATAAATTATGAAATGAATGTTAAAAATAAATTAAATTATTCTACAGATATTTCACCACCGCTTGTTTCTTTACCTCGAAACTCTCTTGGTCTTTTTACCGATGAAATTGTTCCCGCACTTTCTGCTTTTGCATCTAATTTTACAATGGCATGTACTTTGATATTGCTTGCGCTTGACGCCTCAGCAAATACTTCATTTGACATTAATTCAGATGCATCTATGGAACTAGCACTTGAAGCATTTGTTTCTAATTTTAATGTTTTTCCTTTTATAGTAACATCTCCAGTACTTGAGGCATCAATTGTAATGGTTTCATATTCAGCTTCCAAATTTATTTCACTTGCACTGGTAGCGTTAATATTTAAACTGTTACCTTTTATAGTATTTACTGATTTGATACTCGAAGCACTTGTTGTTTCTATTCCATTTAATTGTTTTATTTTAACTCGCACAATTAGTTCTTCACATTCTATCATATTTTTATCTAAACTTATTTTCAAAACACCATTTGAAATAGTTGTTTTAACATGATTTTGTAAATTAGAATCCGTTTCAACTTCAATACTGTTGTTTTCGGCTTGTTCAATTTCAACAACAATTGCTTCGCTGGTTTCAATTTTTGTAAAATTCTCCGTTACCTCTCTTTTAGTTGTTGTAACCTGTCCATTTCCTTTTGTTTGATTCACAAATTCTTGACAAGAAAAAAATGAAATAATTATGAATGTATATAATATATTTTTCATTTATGTTATTTTATAGTGATTCCATTCTTGTTGATTTTAATGCTTTCTGCATTTTCTTTTTCAACAGTTTTATTCCCTTTTTTTATAAGAATACCATCTTCATTTAAAATGATTTCTGAATTTTCTTCTAAATTTGAAAGGGTATCATTTTCAACATCATTATAATCGTTTTCATCAATTGGACAATTCATACATAACACTTTATTTTCTGAAACGATATATGTATAAGTATCTGAACTATGATGTAAGTTGAAATAATCATTTTCAGATATGTCAAAGTGTTTGAAGTTTTTATCTACTTTAAAAATAGTACCTTTTGGTAAATACAAAAACAGTTCTACTTCTTGGTCATGTTTTTTATTAGCTAAATCTGTAATCCAATAATTATCTAAAATTAAATTGTTGTTTTCAATTTTTACATTGTATTTTATTTTTTCAGCAGTTTGTTTGGCTTTTTTAATGCTACTTCCTTCGGCAGTTTTTTCAATTTGAAGAAAAGCAATTGGTTCGTTTGTTTCTACTATTTTAATAGACACATTATTTGAAAATATTATTTCTTTATCAGTATCATCATGAATAACTTCAAAATTTTCATAATCATAATTGTCTTTGCCGTATAAATTATTTGAAATAAATTTAATAGCTAAGGTATCAGTTGGTTTTAAATTGATAGCTACTTTTTCGATATCTTTTCCAGTATAAGCATTTTGACTAATTTCTTTTATAGTTAAAAACAACATGGATGCCAATCCAATAATCCAAATGGCTAATAACGAATAATTTATAGTATTTCCTATTGATTTTATCCTTGAAGTTAGTAATTTTAACCCTAAGATTAATAAGTAAAATAAAGGAATTCCTACTACTATAATTAATAATAAACCTTGAATCCAAATAGGCGTTTCGAAACTAAAAGGTGTGTGAATGTGATTGTATAGGAAATTATCTGGCATAGATGAGAAAAATATCATAGCGATTCCTCCAATAATCACACTAATCAATGTAATAGAGGTAAATAGCACTATAAAAACACCAATTATCTTAGAAATTACATTAAAAATAGATGTAACAATTTCACTTATTGTGTTTCCAATTCTTTCGGCACCATTTTTTGCATTTTTTGCCATTTTATCATGGTCTAAATTTGAGAATTTTTCTGAAATTTCATTAAATCCTTCTTTTACTTTTTTCTCAATATTTGAAATGTTTATTGGTTCGCCTTTCATTTCTAGTTTTTGTGAAGTAGTTACTGCTTCTGGAATTAAAATCCATAATATAATGTATAATACTAATCCAGTACCAAATCCAAAAAATAAAATTACCATTATGATTCTAAGCCATAAAGGATCAACTCCTAAATAATGCCCTAAACCTGATAAAACACCTCCTAAAAATGAGTTATCTTTATCTCTATATAATTTTTTTATGCTACCAGTTGAGGTGTAATTGGATTGAAAATCATTTTTTGGTGATTCATCTTCAATTTTATAATCTTCAGGTTGCCCCATTATCGTTATAATATCATCTACTTCTTTCAAGCCAATAACTTTTTTAGTAGAACCTAATTTTTCTGTAAAAAGTTCAGAAATTCTACTTTCAATATCATTAATAATTTCTTCTCTACCATCTGGCGATAATGAACGTTTAACCGCATCAAAGTAGTTGCTTAATTTTCTAAAGGCATCTTCATCAATGTGAAAGAAATAACCTCCTAAATTTATACTTGTTGTTTTGTTCATGGCCTATTATTTTTGATTAGTTATTGTGTTTACAGCACCTGATAATTCACTCCAAGTGTTGTTTAATTCTTTTAAAAATTCTTTTCCTTCATCCGTTAAACCGTAATATTTTCTTGGTGGCCCCGATGTAGATTCTTCCCAGCGATAGCTTAATAGATTGTCATTTTTTAATCTTGTTAATAAAGGATAAACAGTACCCTCCACAACAAGTAATTTAGCAGTTTTTAAGGTGTCCAAAATTTCAGAAGTGTAGGCGTCTTTCTCTTTTAATACAGATAAGATACAAAACTCTAAAACACCTTTTCGCATTTGAGCTTTTGTGTTTTCAATATTCATTTGAATTTGTTTTTTTAATCATGTTAAAACGATTTAAAATTTAGTACATTATTTAGTACATTATTTTCTTATGCAAATATATATCTAAAAACAGATACCTTGTTTCGCATAGTACTAATATTTAACATAATTTTAACATTTAAATTAAGTGTTTCATGCATCAATTTTTTTTCTTATTTTTACATAAAATATAAATAAATATGGAGTTTACACCTTTTAAATTAAATGCATATACCTTTTTTAAATTGCCTTCCGCATTTTGGAGTGGGGTTCGAGTAAAACAAATTACACCTGATACTTGTAAGGTAAATGTAAAACACAGTTGGTTCAATCAAAATCCGTTTAAATCTATGTATTTTGCAGTCCAAGCAATGGCTGCCGAATTTACTACTGGTGCTTTAGTGATGTTTCATATCAAATCAAGCGGAAAAAATATTTCAATGCTTGTGGCTCAAAATAAAGCTGTTTTCACAAAAAAAGCTACGGGTAAAATCACTTTTACCTGTAATCAAGGAAAGGAAATTGCCGAATGTATTGAAAATGCAATACGAACAAATGAAGGACAAACGATTTGGTTAACATCAATAGGAATAAATGAAAATAGCGAACAAGTTTCAGAAATGCAATTTCAATGGACTATAAAATCAAGAATATAATTTTTAGACATTTGTTAATCTTAGTTAATGTTTGATGTAAGCGTATAACTAATTGTAAATTTGTGATAAAATAATATAAATGAACATTTTAATAACAGGAGCAACTGGTTTAATAGGGAAAAAAATGGTGACTTTACTCAAAAAAGACAACCACATTATTCACTATTTATCAACTTCAAAAGCCAAAATTGAACACGAATCAAATTATAAAGGATTTTATTGGAATCCAAGTAAAGGGGAAATTGATCTTGCTGCTTTTGAAGATGTTTCCGTTATTATTCATTTAGCTGGTGCTTCAGTGTCAAAAAAATGGACAACTTCCTACAAAAAAGAAATTATTCAAAGTAGGGTTCAAAGTGCCAATTTACTTTTTAAAACGTTACAATCTCATCCAAATTCGGTAAAACAATTTATTTCAGCATCAGCAATTGGTATTTATCCAAATGATTTAACTGCCATTTATCACGAAGAAAATCTTTCTGTAGATGATTCTTTTTTAGGCGAAGTAACGCAACTTTGGGAAGAAAGCACCAATTTATTTAAATCCTTACCACTTTTGGTAACCACTATCAGAATTGGAGTGGTTTTAGCCAAAGAGTCAGGTGCATTGGTTGAAATGACAAAGCCTATAAAATTCGGATTCGGAGCTGCTTTGGCATCTGGAAAACAATATGTGTCTTGGATTCATATTGATGATTTAGTGGCTATTTTTAAATATGTTATAGATAACAATTTAGAAGGTATTTACAATGCGGTTTCGCTTTATCCCACAACTAATGAAGAACTAACAAAAGCAATTGCGAAAACCATTCATAAACCTTTGTTTTTACCGAATGTGCCAAAATTTATTTTGCGTTTACTTTTAGGAGAAATGCATCAAATTGTAACCAGTAGTCAACACGTGAGCTCAAGAAAAATATTAGATGCTGGTTTTCAATTTCAATATGCTTCGCTTAGTAAATCGCTGCAAAATCTATTGAAATAGTACTTTAATTTTTACTTTTTTTAAAATAGTATTCAAATTTATCTTTTTTTGGATATATTATTTGCGCTTTTTTATACTGACAATGTGTCATAAAATAAAGTATGGCAACACTTTTGCAATCTCAATTTGAAAATAAAATATACAATTATGAGTCAAGAAAATACTGAAAACATCGAAAAAGAGATCCTTCAGGATGAAAATGCTATAGAAAATCAAGATGTTCAAGAAAATAATGAGCCAGAAGTGTCAGTTGAAGATCAATTGCAAGAACAAAAAGATAAATTCATAAGATTATATGCCGAATTTGAAAATTACAAAAAAAGAACTTCAAAAGAACGTATAGACTTATTCAAAACTGCTGGACAAGAAATTTTACAATCGATGTTACCAGTTTTAGATGATTTCGATAGAGCATGGGCTCAGGTTTCTCAATCCGATGATGAAGCTTTAGTAAAAGGTGTAGAATTAATTCACGAAAAATTAAAATCAACATTAGTTTCTAAAGGACTGGAAGTTGTTGAAATTAAAGCTGGTGATGCATTCGATGCAGATTTTGCAGAAGCTATTACACAAATTCCAGCTCCAACTCCTAAATTAAAAGGAAAAATTGTTGACGTAATCGAAAAAGGGTACAAATTGGGTGATAAAATTATCCGTTTTCCAAAAGTAATTTTAGGTAACTAACTTAAGTAAAAATCAAATCCCAAATCGCAAATTTCCAAAGTTGGAATTTGAAAAAAAACACTTCGATGTTGAGATGTAGTTATAAGATTGGAATTTGGAATTTTTAATAATTGGAATTTAATTTTTATGAAAAAAGATTTTTACGAAGTTTTAGGGATTAGCAAAAATGCTTCTCCTGAAGAAATAAAAAAAGCATATCGAAAAAAAGCGATTCAATATCATCCAGATAAAAACCCTGGAGACGCTGCTGCAGAAGAAAATTTTAAAACTTGTGCCGAAGCATATGAGGTGTTAAGTGACGCAAACAAAAAAGCAAAGTACGACCAATATGGGCATCAAGCCTTTGATGGAAACGGTGGCTTTGGTGGCGGACACGGAGGTATGAACATGGATGACATCTTTAGTCAATTTGGAGATATTTTTGGTGGCGGTTTTGGCGGTTTTGGTGGCGGCGGTGGCAGCGGTCAACGTAGAATGAAAGGAAGTAATTTACGTATTAAAGTCAAATTGACTTTAGAGGAAATTGCCAATGGTGTTGAGAAAAAAGTTAAAGTTAAAAGAAAAGTTCAAGCTGCTGGTGTAACTTACAGGACGTGTTCTACTTGTAACGGGCAAGGTCAAGTGATGCGAGTTACAAATACAATTTTAGGTCGTATGCAAACTGCTGCTACGTGTCCTAATTGTGGTGGAGCGGGTCAAATGATAGATAGTAAACCTGCCAATGCAGATAGTCAAGGTTTTATTACTGACGATGATACGGTTTCAATTAAAATCCCTGCTGGAGTAGTGGATGGTATGCAATTAAAAGTTGCAGGAAAAGGAAATGACGCACCTGGGAAAAATAGTATTCCAGGAGATTTAATTGTTGCCATTGAAGAAATTGAGCACGAATTTTTAAAGCGTGAAGGCGAAAATTTACATTACGATTTATATATCAGTTTTCCAGAAGCGGCTTTAGGAATTTCAAAAGAAATTGAAACGGTTTCAGGAAAAGTTCGTATAAAGTTAGAAGAAGGGATTCAATCAGGTAAAATTCTTCGTTTGAAAGGAAAAGGAATTCCAAGTTTAAATAGTTACGGAAATGGCGATTTGCTTGTTCACGTAAATGTGTGGACACCAAAAACGTTAAATAAAGAACAAAAACAATTTTTTGAAAGTATGATTGCAGATGAAAATTTTGTCCCTAAACCAGAAAAATCAGATAAATCTTTTTTTGAAAAAGTAAAAGATATGTTTTCGTAATTGAAAAAATAAATACATTTTAAAAATCTCAATCTAATCAGATTGAGATTTTTTTTGTCCAAAATTTTAAAGTAAACTATTTATGAAAAAAATGTAATTAAATTCATAATAAGATGTAACAAAATCCCTATATTACACACTAATTCAGAAAAGAAATACTGCAAATGAATACTATTTTAGAAGTTAAAAACGTAGTGAAACAATATGGCGATTATACCGCTTTAAATTCCGTTTCATTAAGTGTTCCTGAAGGAAGCATTTATGGTTTATTAGGTCCAAATGGCGCTGGAAAAACCTCATTAATTCGTATCATTAATCAAATTACTTTGCCAGATTCTGGTGAAATAATTTTAAATGGCGAAAAACTAAATCCCAATCACATTTCAATGATAGGTTATATGCCGGAAGAACGTGGTTTGTACAAATCTATGAAAGTGGGCGAGCAATGTTTGTATTTGGCTCAACTAAAAGGTATGAGCAAACAAGAAGCCAAAAAACAATTAAAATATTGGTTCGAAAAGTTTGAAATAGAAACGTGGTGGGATAAAAAGCTTCAAGAACTTTCTAAAGGAATGGCTCAAAAAGTGCAATTTATTGTAACGGTGCTTCACAATCCAAAATTATTAATTTTAGACGAACCTTTTTCTGGATTTGATCCTGTAAATGCCAATTTAATTAAGGATGAAATTATCGAATTAAATAAAAAAGGAACTTCGATTATTTTTTCAACGCATCGAATGGAAAGTGTAGAAGAAATGTGTGATTATATTGCTTTAATTCATAAATCAAACAAACTAATTGAAGGAAAATTGGAAGATGTGAAACGTAAATTTAGAACTAATACCTTTCAAGTTGGCGTTATGACACAAAATGTGGAAGCTTTAATGTATCAATTAACTCAAAAGTTTACTATTGGTCAAACCGATTTCAAATCGTTAAACGATGATTTAAAATTGGAAGTTCAATTAGGAAATCATTCTACAAATGAATTATTGTCTATTTTATCTCAAAACGGACAAGTAACCCATTTTGCAGAGAAAATACCAAGTGTAAACGATATTTTTATTCAAACCGTAACAGAATAGATATGTTAGATTATTAGAATTTTAGAAGGTTAGATACTCTAAATTTTAATGCACTTAAATATCAAATAAAACTAAAAATCTAAGAAGTCTAATCTTCTAAAAATCTTAAAATAATGAACAAATTATTATTAATTGTACGAAGAGAATTTATTGCCAAAGTGCGCAACAAATCTTTTATAGTGATGACTTTTTTAAGTCCGCTAATTTTCTTAGGAATGTCTTTTTTAATTGGTTATTTATCAAGTATTAATAAAGATGAAGCTACTAAAATTGCCATTTACGACCAAGGAAATATATTAAAAAGCAGTTTAAAATCCGACAAAGAAACGGCATTTACAGATTTGTCTTCAATGCCATTTAAAGTGGCAAAAGACACTGCAAGTAAAAGTTATGAGGGATTTTTGTTTATTCCAAAAACGGCAACTATTCAAGATTTAAAGTCTAAAGTTCAATATATTTCTGATGAAAGTGCCAGTGCGGAATTTATCTCAAACATAGAAAACGTGGTGGATTCTATCTTAACTCAAGATAATTTTAAAACTAATAATTTAGATATTTCTAAAATTGAAAAGGCTAAAGTGGAATCGACTTTGCAATTAAGTAAATATTCTGGTGATGCCAGTTTAAAAGGAATCAATGAAATTAAAATTGGATTAGGTTTTCTTTTTGGCTATTTAATTATGATGTTTATTATCATTTACGGAAACTTTGTGATGCGAAGTGTGATTGAAGAAAAAACCAATCGAATTATAGAAATTGTAATTTCATCTGTAAAACCATTTCAGTTAATGATGGGAAAAATTATTGGAAATTCATTGGCAGGAATTTTGCAATTTACCATTTGGGCTATAGTTGGAACGTCTATTTTCTTTATTGTTTCTACATTTTTTGGTGCTGAAACAGCTGCAAGTGCCAATCCAGAAGCGGTAAAATTAGCCGCTGAAAATAGTGGATTGATGTCGAAATTGCCTTTGTATTTAGATGAATTAGGAAATTTACCCATTGCTACAATTATTGTTTCGTTTATATTTTATTTCATTGGTGGTTATTTCTTATATAGTTCTCTATACGCTGCCATTGGTGCCGCTGTTGATAATGAAACCGATTCGCAACAATTTTTATTGCCTATTATTATGCCTTTAATGTTAGGTGTGTATATCGGATTTTTTACGGTTGCTAACGATCCTCACGGAAATATTGCTACGATTTTTTCTATGATTCCATTTACATCGCCAATTGTAATGTTAATGCGAATTCCGTTTGGCGTGCCTACTTGGCAAATAATTGTGTCTTTAGTCTTATTATTTGCTACATTTGTTGGAGTAGTCTGGTTTGCGAGCAAAATTTACCGTGTAGGAATTTTAATGTACGGCAAAAAACCAACTTGGAAAGAATTATATAAATGGTTGAAATATTAAAAGGAGTTTAAAAGGTTTAAGTTTAAAAGTTTAGTAGAGATATGGATTTTTTAGTTTATGGGTTACCAATAATTTTAGCTTTTAGTTTTATTTATTCAAATTTTATTATTAAAAAAGCTGAAAAAAAATTAGATTTTGAATTTGTAAATAAATTACAAGTAATTAAAGAAAAAGAAAGAAAGAAAATATTTTTAGTTTTGTTTTTTCCTATTTTTTTGTTTTTAAAAACAATTTTAAATAAATATGAAATTGAGTTTTACTTAATTATTGCTTTTGTTTTACTAATTATTTTTATAATTCTTTTTTTGTTTTACAAAAAATATAATAACTTTAAAAATCAAAACTTTCCAAATGATTTTTTAAATGAAATTATAAAATCTGAATCAATTAAATTAATTGGAATCGTTTCAGTTTTTGTCTTTATTTTTATAACTTTTTAGTTTAAAAGATATTCAGCAACCCCCTTTTAAACTTTTAACCCATTAAACTTTTAACCCAAAAGCCGAATGAGCAAAATCCTAATCATAGAAGACGAAGCGCCAATACGTCGCGTTTTAAATAAAATTTTATCGGAAGAAAATGACACCTATTTGGTACAAGAAGCTGAAGACGGTTTACAAGGGATTGAATTGGTAAAAAACGAAGATTTCGATTTGATTTTGTGCGATATTAAAATGCCAAAAATGGATGGCGTTGAGGTGTTGGAAGCCATAAAAAAGATAAAACCTGAAATCCCAATGGTAATGATTTCTGGTCACGGCGATTTAGAAACCGCAATCCAAACGATGCGTTTAGGCGCTTTTGATTATATTTCGAAGCCACCCGATTTGAATCGTTTGTTAAATACAGTTAGAAATGCTTTAGATAAAAAGCAATTGGTTGTAGAAAATAAAATACTTAAGAAAAAAGTATCCAAAAACTACGAAATGATTGGTGATAGTGAAGCCATTTCACATATTAAAACAATGATTGATAAAGTAGCTCAAACCGACGCAAGAGTTTTAATTACAGGTCCAAACGGAACAGGTAAAGAATTAGTGGCACATCAATTACACGAAAAAAGCAATCGTGCACAACAAGCCATTATTGAGGTAAATTGTGCTGCTATTCCTTCAGAACTAATTGAAAGTGAGTTATTCGGACACGTAAAAGGCGCGTTTACATCTGCAGTAAAGGACAGAGCTGGAAAATTTGAAGCAGCAAACGGCGGAACTATTTTCTTAGATGAAATTGGAGATATGAGTTTGTCGGCGCAAGCTAAGGTTTTACGTGCTTTGCAAGAAAATCTTATTCAAAGAGTAGGTGCAGATAAAGATATAAAAGTAGATGTTCGTGTTATTGCGGCTACCAATAAAGATTTGAAAACAGAAATAGCCGAAGGGCGTTTTAGAGAAGATTTATATCATAGATTAGCTGTAATTTTAATAAAAGTTCCTTCACTGAATGATAGACGTGAGGATATTCCCGCGTTAATTGAACACTTCACTTCTAAAATTTCTGAAGAACAAGGAACCACCAATAAAATATTTTCTAAACAAGCTGTGAAATTATTACAAGAATACGATTGGACAGGAAATATTCGAGAACTAAGAAATGTAGTAGAACGTTTAATTATCTTAGGAGGAAGTGAAATCTCTGAAAATGATGTAACTTTGTTCGCTTCTAAATAAAATCAGCCTATAGCTTAAAGCTTCCGGCAAAACGCTAAATAAAATGCAATTAAAAAAAATAAACCCACTTTTACATGAAGCATTAATCGAAAACGGTTTAACCGAAGCGAATGAAATGCAACAAGAAACTTTTTCAACTATCAAAAGTGGTGCGGATGCTGTAATTCAATCAGAAAAAAAATCAGGAAAATCTACAACAATTGTATTAAATGTGATTCAACGATTGGAAAAACCATTTATGGAATCGCCAAGAGCTTTAATTGTTGTGGAAACAAAAGAGAAAGTTTTGGAAATGGTTGAAATGTTTAAAAAATACAATCGATACAACCAATTACGCGTTTATGGTGCGCACGACAAAGGCGATATGGATTGGGATAAAAATCAAATTTCGTTAGGTATTGATGTATTAATTGGAACACCTAATCGCTTAGATTTAATGTTTGCTACTGCAGGTTTTGATGTAAATAGATTGCTTATGTTTGTGGTTGATGACGCCGATATTTTGTTTAAACTTCGATTAGATGCTAAAACAAATCGAATGTCAGAAAGCATTTCTAAATCGCAACGTTTGATTTTTTGTAATAAAATTTCAGATCGAGTAGAAGCAGTTGCCGATAGAACTATGATTGAACCTTTGTTTTTTGAAATGTAAAAAAAATCCTCAATTAGAAGTAATTGAGGATTTTTTTATAATTATGATTTACTTTCTTTGTTAAAATAAACCAAGTAATAATACATTTGCTTTTCTTCATCCCAACCCTTTTCTACAAATTTTTCTGCACTTTCTGGGTTTATGAAATCTAATTTAATTTGAATATTGGTATCTAATTCTATAACATTTTTAAGTTTTCTACGAACATCAGTTACAGCTGCATTGGCAATTGCAAAATTAGAAACGTCTTCAATGCTATATTTTGCTCCTTTGTCAACTTTATAATTTCTGAATTCAGGAATCAAATCTGGGTTGTTAATTACATCATTTAAGAATGCTGTTTCTTCAAATTCGTCGTTTTTCGCAAAATGATTTACCGCACGATTCATAAATAGTACTTCTTCTTTCTTGTCTTCTGCAGGTAAAACAACTTCTTTAGCAAAATCTTTACAAAATTGTAAGTATTTTTTAGTCATAAATGTTTCATCTTGAAAAACATCTACACTTAAAAAATGTTCTAACCAATAACGTGCATCATATCTGTTGCTATCAACAGTTAATATTTTGTACCCTTCTTCTTTTTTGTAATTAAAGATAAGGCAACCTTTATCTAATTTATTTAAGTTAATCCCATCTTGTAAAATCATTTCTAAGTTACTTCCGTTTTCTTGAAATTGTAAGAAGTCGGTCTTAATTTCACTTTTAAAAACTCCAATGGCATCTACTACATTATTATCAATAGAAACATTGGTTAGATATGCGATGTATACTTCACCACTTTTAATATGGGGATGGTTGGATTGTTCAAATAAATGTTGTGTGATTTTTTTTGAAATGTTATGAATTTCACCTGGATTATTGAATACTTCAGTAGCCAAATTGAACATTTCATTGTATTCTAAATCTACCTCATGAGCAAATTGATAGTAATTTTCTTCTTTTTCACGAAAAGCTTTAAAAAAATACTCTTTCAAAATCGGCATAATTTCGTCATTCAATGTGTACGGATTTTCAGAAAGAAAAATTTGTTCTTCTTTATGTTTATTGCCAACTCGGTGTATAGAAAGGTTTTCTACGTGTGTATTAAATAGGTTTATCATTTTTTATAAGTTGCTAAGTAGCAGAGATGCTAAGTTTCTTAGTTGTTTTTAATTTTGTTTGTAAATGAGACTATCATTCTTTCTAACACTCTCTGGTATCTTCATACAAGTTGTTAAAAGTTTCTTCGTCTAAATAAATTATGTTTTTTGCTATTTCTAATTGTGTTTGTAATTCAAATAATGAACCAATTGATATTTTTAGAAAACGCAAAAACTCTTTGCTACTTTCTCTTCCTAATCCTTCAGCAATATTACTTGGAATTGAGATTGCACTTTTTTTTATTTGTGATGTTAATCCAAAAACTTCTTCTTTTGGAAAGTTATTTGTTACTGTGTATATTTTAGTAACCAAAACCATTGATTTTTGCCAAATAAGAAGATTCCTAAAGTTGCTCATTTTGTTTTAAATTTTATATGGCGTATATTTTTATAGGATTAAATGTTTTTTCGAGTGTTTTTCTTAGTTAATAAGAAACTTAGCTTCTTAGCAACTTAAAAAAAACTAATTCCAGTTTTCTTCAAAGCCTTGATCTTCGTATGATTCAGAATCACCATAGGCATCCAAATCATCTTCGTCTAAATCATCTTCAAACTCATTAAACAAATCTTCGTTTTCTAAATCGCCGCCTCTAAAACCACTAGTTGTAGCTTCGTCGGGTAAAATCCCGTGAGAAAATAGTAAGGCAGGATAATCAACACCTTCTTTATTATTTTCCATTGCAGCTAATTCTACGAAAAATGTCCACATCGAAAACAAATCGTATACATAAACCAATTTAGTGTTTTGTTCGTGCACCAAATCATCTAATTTATATTCTGCCATTGTTTTTATTTCACCCGGAATATCTCCTGTGTCAAACATAGGAATGCCATCTTCTTCATGCCATGCCCAATCGTCACCACAAGTATAAAAAGCACCTACTTCGGATCCATCAAAACCAAAAGCATTTACTAAAGCATTGTGAAAATCTTCTAAGCTGTCTTTTGAATCAATAGCAATATCTCTAAAGATATCTTCTTCATTGTCTAAAATGGCTCTAAACTTATAAATCATAATGTGAGTTTTTAAAAAACAAAAGTAATCAATATTTAAAACTTTTATTATTGAAAATTACGATTGTTGATAAATAGTTTATCGAATTAAATGATAAAGGAAAAAATGTTTTTTGAATTTACTATTTTTGCTTAGAATTAAAATACATCATCATGTCAAACGAAATAGAAAAAGTAAAATGCCTTATTATAGGTTCTGGTCCTGCAGGATATACTGCAGCTATATATGCAGCTAGAGCAAATATGAATCCTGTTTTATACCAAGGAACACAACCAGGTGGACAATTAACAACAACGAATGAAGTTGAAAACTGGCCAGGAAATCCTGAAGGAATTACAGGTCCTGAAATGATGATTGGTTTACAAAAACAAGCACAACGTTTTGGAACAGATGTTCGTGACGGTTGGGCTACAAAAGTAGATTTTAGTGCTGAACCACATAAAATTTGGATTAATGATTCAAAAGAAATTTATGCTGATACGGTTATTATTTCAACTGGTGCTACAGCAAAATATTTAGGATTACCTTCTGAACAACATTATCTTCAAACTGGCGGTGGCGTTTCAGCTTGCGCGGTTTGTGATGGTTTTTTCTATAGAAACCAAGAAGTAGTTATTGTTGGAGCTGGAGATAGTGCTTGTGAAGAAGCACATTATTTATCTAAATTATGTAAAAAAGTTACCATGTTAGTTAGAAGTGAAAAATTTAGAGCTTCTAAAATTATGGAACAACGTGTAAAAAATACCGAAAATATTACTATTTTAATGAATCATGATACGGTGGAAGTTTTAGGTGACGGACAAGTGGTTACAGGTGTTAAAGCTAAAAACAAAACTACAAATGAAGACTTTGAGATTCCAGCAACTGGATTTTTCGTAGCGATTGGTCATAAACCAAATACAGATATTTTTGCAGATTATTTAACATTAGATGAAACGGGTTATATTGTAAATATACCAGGTTCTTCAAAAACAAATGTACCAGGTGTTTTTGTTGGTGGCGACGCAGCAGATCACGTGTATAGACAAGCTATAACAGCTGCAGGAACAGGCTGTATGGCGGCTTTAGACGCAGAGAGATATTTGGCAAGTAAACACTGATTTTATTAGGATATATTCACACAAAAATCGGATTTTATATCCGATTTTTTGTTTTAAATTTAAATGCTAAACATCACAGCAAAAATATCTTTCATACCTTTGTTTTTTAAATTTTTATAGAAACTAATTTAGCACATATGCGAAAAATATATTATCTCGCTTCTTGCGATACTTGCAGAAAAATAATTAAGTCATTGCCTTCAAATGCAAATTTAGAGTTTCACGATATTCGTCAAAATCCGATAACTATAGAAGAACTAGAATTTATGCACCAACTTTCAGGAAGTTATGAAGCCCTTTTTAGTAAAAAAGCCCAATTATATAAAGAAAAAGGATTGAAAAATTTATCCCTTACAGAAGCCGATTATAAAAATTATATTCTGGAACATTATACTTTTTTGAGTCGCCCCGTTGTGGTGTTAGAAAATGAAATTTTCATAGGAAATAGTCAACCAAATATATTAAAATTGCAAAAGGCTTTAAATAATGAGTAGTCGGTCTTGGGCTTTAGTTTGCGCTTGGATTGTAGCTATTATTTATGGGGTAACTTTTACCGTTGCCAAAGATGTAATGCCAAAGTATGTTGATGCTTATGGATTTATTGTAATGCGAGTTGCTGGTGCTACTATATTATTTTGGTTGGTTTCTTTTCTCGGACCAAAAGAAAAAATTGCTAAAAACGATTTTCTTCGCATTGCCGCTTGTGCCTTTTTTGGTGTTGCTTTTAATATGTTAACTTTTTTTAAAGGATTAAGTTATACCTCACCAATTATGGGAGCCGTTTTAATGGTAACTACTCCTATGATTGTTTTAGTGCTTTCTGCTATATTTATGAAAGAAAGCATGCAATCGAAAAAAGTTATTGGTATACTTTTAGGATTAGCAGGCACAATAACCTTAATTTTATATGGTAAAGATTTAAATAATGCACCAAATGCCACTTTAGGAAATTTATTAGTATTTGTAAATGCGGTTTCATATGCCTTTTATTTAATTTTTGTAAAGAAGTTAATGGATAAATACAACGCATTTACATTTGTAAAATACATTTATTTGTTTGGTTTTTTTATGGTGTTACCTTTTGGATATAATGAGTTACAAGTGGTAAACTGGAACGAAATCCCTTTAGATGTTAGTTTGAAAATTGGTTTTGTAGTTGTTTTTTCTACCTTTTTAACGTATTTGCTAAACTTAATTTCGATGCGAAATTTGAAACCAACAACTGTTGCTGTTTTTATTTATTTGCAACCTTTTTTTGCTACGATTTTTGCCATTGGTTTAGGTAAAGACAATTTGAATGCGGTAAAAATAGTTTCAGCAATATTAATTTTTGTTGGGGTTTATTTGGTGATTCATAAAAAGAAGGAGACTCGTTACGACTAATCACTTTTTAAAAATCACTAAAAAAACTTATCTTTACACTTTATTAGAAAAAATATATGATATTATCAATGACCGGTTTTGGTAAAGCAAGTTTGCAATTAGCTACCAAAAAAATTACAGTCGAAGTTAAATCTTTAAATAGCAAAGGACTCGATTTAAATACCCGTATGCCTTCTGTTTATAGAGAAAATGAATTAGCATTAAGAAATCTTTTAGCTCAAAAGTTAGAGCGAGGAAAAGTAGATTTTTCATTATATGTTGAGGTAACTGGTGAAGATACATCATCTAAAATTAATGCGCCTATTGTAAAAGCATATATGGCTCAGTTGAAAGCTATTTTACCAAACGCTGACGATACAGAATTGATGAAAATGGCAATTCGTATGCCGGATACGATGAAAACGGAGCGAGAAGAAATAGACGAAAATGAATGGAAACAAATTCAGATCGTAATTGATGAAGCGATTGAAAATATGTTGTCTTTTAGAAAATCGGAAGGCGCTTCTTTGGAAAAAGAATTTACGTTACGTATAGAAAATATCAGAAATTATATGAATCAGGCATTAGTTTTAGATCCTGAAAGAGTAAATAACATTAAAGAACGTTTACAAACCGCTATTGACGAGTTAAAAGTAAATGTTGATACGAATCGTTTTGAGCAAGAACTAATTTATTATTTAGAAAAATTAGATATTACTGAGGAAAAAGTTCGTTTAACCAATCATTTAGATTATTTCTTACAAACGTTAAACGGAAGTGAAGCCAACGGAAGAAAATTAGGATTTATTACTCAAGAAATGGGTAGAGAAATCAATACTATGGGATCCAAATCAAACCACGCCGAAATGCAAAAATTGGTTGTAATGATGAAAGATGAGTTAGAAAAAATTAAAGAGCAAGTATTGAATGTTCTTTAAAATTATATGCCATAAGCATTAGGCTTTAGGCAATTTAAAAACTATATTACAAGCTTATAGCATATTGCTTAAAGCCAAAAGCTTAAAAAAATGAATCAAGGAAAATTATTAGTATTCTCAGCTCCGTCAGGATCAGGAAAAACAACAATAGTAAGACATTTATTAGAACAAGAAGATTTAAATTTAGAATTTTCTATTTCATGCACCACACGTGAACTAAGAGGCGAAGAAGTACAAGGCAAAGATTATTATTTTATTTCTTTAGAAGAATTTAAAAAACACATTAAAGCGGAAGATTTCGTGGAATGGGAAGAGGTTTATAGAGATAATTTCTATGGTACATTAAAAAGCGAAGTCGAACGTATTTGGGCAAAAGGTAAAAACGTAATTTTTGATATTGATGTAGCAGGTGGATTGCGAATAAAATCGAAATTCAAGCAAGAAACATTGGCAGTTTTTGTGAAACCACCAAGTATTGACGAGTTAAAAATTAGATTAAAAAAGCGTTCTACAGAAAGCGACGATAAAATAAATATGCGAATTGCAAAAGCATCGGTAGAATTAGCCACAGCGCCACAATTTGACACCATTATAAAAAATTACGATTTAGATGTTGCCAAAGTTGATGCGTATAATTTAGTTAAGGAATTTGTGAATAAATAGGTACTAGGTAAAAGGTAATGGGTTAAGGGTAAAAGTAATTAATCCTATAAACCCAACACCCAACACCCAACACCCAACACCTAAAAAAAATGAAAATAGGTTTATATTTCGGAACATTTAATCCCATACATATTGGGCATTTAATTATTGCCAATCATATGGCGGAGCATTCGGATTTAGATCAAATTTGGTTGGTGGTAACACCACACAATCCGCACAAACAAAAAAACACTTTGTTAGACGATTACCATCGCTTGCATATGGTGCATTTGGCAACGGAAGATTTTCTAAAAATTAAACCTTCGGATATTGAGTTTAAATTGCCACAGCCCAATTATACAATTAATACTTTGGTGCATTTGCAAGAGAAACATCCTAATTACGAATTTTCTTTAATTATGGGTGAAGACAATTTAAATTCCCTTCATAAATGGAAAAACTACGAAGCCATTTTAAAACATCATCACATTTATGTGTATCCACGATTAAATTCTGGTGAAATAGAGAAGCAATTTGTCAATAGTTCCAAAATTCACAGAATTGATGCACCAGTTGTCGAATTATCATCAACATTCATCCGTGAAAATATTAAAAATGATAAAAACGTAATTCCAATGCTACCACATAAAGTTTGGGAATATGTTGAACATAATTTATTTTATAAGAAGTAATGGAATTAATTGGCAATAATTTTTATAGTTTTTTTATAATTATCATTTTTTAAAACCAGTATATAATTCCCTTTAGGATAATTAAAATCTATTTCGTTCTTTCCTTCATTAATTATAATTCTTTCATCTTTCATTAATTTACCATCATATGAATACACTTCTAAATTAAAGTTTGTATGGTAATTCCTAGAAAAAAACTCGAATTTTTTATTGTCAATCGGGTTTTTGTATGTAAATTCTTGTTTATTGTTTACAAGGTTTAAATTGCTTAGTGTTTGAAAAGCACTATAAGCGTTAACACGTCCCCAACCCATATATTCATCAAATCCAAGAACATCTTCATTTGCGGCTCCCACTTGATCTTGAGCAGTATTTTTTAATATGTTTTTTATTTGCAAAGGAGTTAAATTTGGATTAGAAGAACGTAAAAGAGAAGCGACTCCCGCAACTAGAGGAGTAGCTTGAGACGTTCCACCCCAATAACCATTATAATTTGTATCTGAAGTATGACTTAACCCATAAATATAATTGCCTGGAGCTACTATGGTTAAGTGATTACCATAATTGCTTCCAGAGGTAGCACTCCAAAAAAATGGTGAAGTCCGGTCATCATCAGAATCAGTAGAGCCTACTGCAATAATATCCATCGAACTTGCATATCCAGCGGGATAATAGGTTGTATTGTTGTTAAAATTCATCATGCATGCTACAAATACTACATTATTTGTTATTGCATATTGAACTGCGTTTTGCAAGGTTATACTATTTCCAGTTCCACCAATAGACATACTAATGATTTTTGCTCCTTTATCAACTGCATAGTATATTGAATTTGCCATCCATGAGTATTGACCACTGTTGTTCGCATCTAATACTTTTAATGGCATTAACTTTGAATTCCAATTTACTCCAGCATATCCTATTCCATTATTACCTTTTGCTAATAAAATACCAGTACAGTTTGTGCCATGCCCATAATCATCAGTTGCATTATTGTCATTGTTTGCGTAATCCCAACCATTAACATCATCTATTAAACCATTATTATCATTATCAACTCCATCATTCGCAATTTCACTGGAATTTGTCCATATTCTACCTGATAACTCAGGATGGCTTAGCCTAAATCCAGTATCTGGAACAGCTACAATTAGATTTGGATCACCAGTTTCAATATCCCAAGCTAAATCAATATCTGCGTCAGCATCATTTTCAGAAACAAAAGGCATTCCAGAAACATTAAAACTACCATTGTTAATTATTCCCCATTGTCGATTAAAAAGTGCATCATTTGGGGTTTGAAGTGCATCTGATTTTTTTCCACCTCCTTCAGATAAATAATCGGGCTCAACATAAATTATTTCTGGATAAGTCTTTAAAAGTTTTATACTTTTTGTTACATTTATTTCATTTTTAAATTCAATTTGAAACACAAATGTTTTTTCAGCTTGACCAATTGGAATAATTTTTTTAATTTGATTTCTACTTAACCAATTGTCTATTTTCGAAATTGAGAAAACATTATTTTTTAAATCCAATTTAGAAACACTCCATAACTCAGAATTTAATTTTAAAATTAATGATTTTGAGTTAAAATTTTATTTACTAATTAAATAATTAGTA
>NZ_JBIKJY010000043.1:0-3874 GCF_044360715.1 Flavobacterium sp. | reverse complement strand
CTAAACCTGGAACGGTTGGCAAATCTGCTGTTCCTCCTAAATCTCCAGCCAATTTAATTTTACCTTTTGTAGTTGCATCTGCATCTGCAATTGTAGCTGTAGCCACTTGAGCATCTACATAAGTTTTTACAGCATTCTGAGTTGGAAACAAAACATCACTCGAACCTAAAGTGGTATTTGTCGATTTATTCGCTGTGATTTCTTTTGTATCTAATACTGTTTGAGTTGCAATTGAAATAGGTTTATTACTATCGGAAGTATTATCTACATTATCAATTTGTAAATTAATTTTCGCACCTGCTAAATTTGAGGCACCTGTACCTCCATTTTGAATATCGACAATACCCGAAACATTATTTGCAGTAACAGCAGCATATGCAAATGGAACTGCTGAAAGTGGATTATCACTTAATACAATGAATTGCTGACATGTGCCATTAACATCTAATTGCACTTTTAATTTTTTGGTATTTGTATTCCAAACAATTGCATTGAAAGAACTTGCATATCCTCCTGTTTGATTTCCAGTACCAATGATCAGATTAACCATACCGAATTCATCAGTAGTTGTTTGAATAACTTCTTGATATTCTAACTGCGAAAGATCATCAGTTAATGAAAATTGCAAACAAAGCGATTTATTTGCCATCGGAGTTTTTTGAATATCAACACCCGGAATATTTTGTCCATTAGGATGATATATTACTGCTTGATACGTGATTCCACTTGTTTGTGCATAGAAAAACGAAGTGCAAAATAAGGCAATTAAGTAAACTATTTTTCTCATAAATGTTTGTCTTTATTCAATTCGAAATAACCTCCAAAAAGGATTTGGAACGTATTAAATGATACTTTATCTGCTGAAGGATTTAATGAAATACTTTTAGCTACATTACAACCTAAACTTAAATAACCTGATTTAGAAATGTAATATTTGGCATCTAAACCTAAAACGGGTTGTAATATTAAACCTGAAAAATCTTTATTGTCGGTTAGATTAAAAGTCGAATTATTTACTTGTTGTTTTCCATAAATGATGGTTGACATATTTAAACCCGCTTTCGCGCTAATGAAAAAATAAAAAGAATCAAAAAACTGATAATTAACCGCATTTTGCAAACCAATATATGACGTTTTGTAATCTAAATTATTTGTTTTTGACTCACTTGTTCCGTTGTAATCGTTAAGAGTTATACTCCCCAAATAAGAAAAATCTTTAAATTTTAATGGCATTGTATAACCCAACTCATAGCTACTACCCGTTCCGTTAATTTTAATTTTATCTGCAAATGGTGTGTTATTTTTATAAGAAAATGAAGAATAATTTTTTCCCATTTTAAAGAAAACACCCTGAGAATAAAGACTTCCCGAGAGTAATAAAAGAATTAAAAAAACATATTTTTTCATAAGAATATTAAATTGTAGACAACTAAATTTTCTTAAAAAATTAGTCATCAAAATTAAGGGCGCAAGATAAAAAAAAATGTCGAACTAATTCTACAAAAACAATAAAATATTAGTATGAATTTATACATAATATTCACAAATCATTACTTTATTTATTGAAGTGAGAAAAAAATATTTTAAGCAAAAAAAATCCCAAAACATATAATTTCAATGTTTTGGGAATAATTTGTGACCTCGTCTGGATTCAAACCAGAAACCTCTTGAGCCGTAATCAAGTGCGCTATTCAGTTGCGCCACGAGGCCTTTTTTGTGGGTGCAAATATAAAACTATATTCGATAATTTAAAAAATTATTTTTGTTTTTTTTCTAAAGCGTGAATCGTAACATAATATCGCCAAGCAATAATTGCCTTTTGTAATTTTGTAGCTTTCGCTAAATCAAGACGTTGCCTGGAATAACTTGGTAAAATCGATTTATTAATTTTAGCTAAAATTTTAAACATTATTTTTTATTTTATGCAAAACTACTAAAAAAATATGCGATTTCATTCGAGATTCAAAATCATAATTTTAATTTAACTCTCCTATTCCTTCAAAATCATAAAAAATAAACTGTTTTCTTACAAAATAAATCTTAATTTTGTCAGCTATGCAAAAAATCATAAATATATTAAACAAACGTGCCCGATTTGACTATGAAATTATAGACAAATACGACGCTGGCATTGTACTAACAGGAACAGAAATTAAATCGATACGATTAGGGAAAGCATCTATTGCTGAAAGTTTTTGCGAATTTAACGAGCAAACCGAATTGTTTTTAATTAACGCCACAATAGAAGAATATGCTTTTGGAACGCATTACAACCACAAAGCCAAAAGCGAACGAAAACTGCTTTTAAATAAAAAAGAGCTTCGAAAACTTGATAAAGATTCGGATAACAAAGGGTTAACAATTGTGCCTTTGAAATTGTATACGAATGAAAAAGGATTTGCAAAAGTAGAAATTGCGTTGTGCCGTGGTAAGAAAAATTACGACAAACGTGAAACAATGAAAGAAAATGATACCAAACGAGATATTGCTCGAATTAAGAAAGAATTCAGATAATTTACGAATTACGATTTTGGATTTACGAATTTAAAAAAACCAGAATTTTCATATGAAAATTCTGGTTTTTTTTACTTTGCAACTTTGAAACTATGAGACTTTGTCACTTTTCCCTTTTTACTTTTTACTTTTCACTTTATCCTTTTGTAAATCCGTTTTTAGCTTTTCTAAATCGGTTTTGGTTTTTTCCAATTCTTGTTTTAGTTTTTCTAAATCAGATTTAGTAGAATCGTCTTTTAATTGAAAGTTTTTTTGAATTTGAATTTTGTTTTCTTTTTTTAACTTTTCTAAATCATCATTATTTTCGCCATTTGAAGAAAAATTTCTTTCTGAAAAAATCATAGTACTTCCTTTTCCATCTGAATACTTTTTCGTTATCGTACCGTTTTCGTCAATTTTTTCTTCTTCTAATTGCATATCCGGATTGTCGCCCATAATTTCACCATCTTTAAAAGTAAATGATTTAAAATTTCCACCTAAAGAATCGGTTTGAAATCCACCTTGTAATTCTTTGAATTTATCTAAATCAATGGTGTTTCCATCAATTAAACCTCTAAAAACGTTATTGTCTAAATTCATAAACATATCGTTATTAAACATCCCGTTAAACCCTTTCATATCAAAACCATTCGCAAACATATCATTTTGTGAAGCACCAGATTGTATATTAATTAGGCCTTTTCCTGTGCCATCAAATTGCTTTTTAATTGAGATTGGTTTAATCGGCGTTTCCCCACTTACATTATAATTTCCTGAATTACCATCTTGATCTTTATAAGCAATTTTAATCGCCGTAATTTGTTTTTTATCGTTACGTTTTACACCTGAAAACGAAACTTCAAAATCAAATTTCTTAGCATCTGTTTCATCTTGTTTCAATTGTGCATCGGTCATAGCGTTGTCAATTCGCAATTCGAAACTATTGTTTTTTTGTTGTGATAATTGATTGAAACGATTGTTTTGAGCAAAAGTTGTGATTGGCAAAATAGTGATTGCAGTAGCCAATACGATTCTTTGAAATACCATTTTAACATTCATAATAATTAAATTTTAATTTTAAAAAGTCAAAAATAGGATTTTTATAAAAATGAAATTTTAAAATTTTGTTAATTAACGCGTTTTAACAAAAAAAGGATTGCCTAATTGACAATCCTTTTTGATTTACTTTGTAGTAAAATAAAGTGTATTTCCATTGTATTGATTAGTAATTCCGTTTAATGATGAAATTACTGTTTTTAGTTTTGTGTGAGGATAAGAATAAAATTTATAATTTGAAATAAATTTACCATCAACATATATTTTATTTATTGCATTACTTAAATCAATAGAAGGAACACTTGGGATTTTAATTCTATAATTA
>NZ_JBIKJY010000020.1:0-42166 GCF_044360715.1 Flavobacterium sp. | reverse complement strand
ATTAAGTTCACCACAATTATGACTTCTATACATTGTTATTTGTTTTTTGCAAAAGTATAATAATTTTAAATTTTATTTTAGTTTAACAATTAATAATCTTAACAAATTTTTGTATTTTATTTTTTTATTCTGTTATATTTACACTTTATAAATTAAATTTTTCAAAATGACAAACCACAATACATTTTTATTAAGCGTTGTAGCAGGTGTTTTTTCTTTAACAGCTAGTGCTCAAGTTAAATTTTCAGCTAAAATTGTAAATAAACCAACAGATACCATATATGTAAAATCAAGAGGTTTTAGCCAAATGATTGTGGCAGATAAAAAAGGCGATTTTAACGCAACTTTCAAAGTAACAGATGGGATGTTTAAACTTGAAGTTGATGAGCAATATGCAGATTTATATTTAACAAATACTTCAGATTTACAAGTTTCTTTGGATTATAAAGATTTTGACAATACCATTTCTTTTAAAGGAAAAGGCGCAAAAGAAAACACGTTTTTAGCAGCTGAAATGCTAAAACAAGCAGATCAAACTGCTTTTGAACCTATGATGAAAGCAGAAAATTTAGAAACTTTAACTGCGGAAGTGGCCAAATATAAAGAAACTGTTTTTGCAGCATTACCTAAAGATTTAGACGCTGGTTTTGTAGCTAAATATAAAGGAGATGTTGAAAAAGGTATGAAAGGTATGATTGATTATCTTTCTGCAGGTTTTGAATTAAAAAAATTAAACGGAACGGCTTCACCAACTTTTAAATATGAAAATCATAAAGGTGGTGTTACGTCTTTAGAAGATTTAAAAGGAAAATTTGTATATGTAGATGTATGGGCAACTTGGTGTGGACCTTGTCGTCAAGAAATTCCTTTTTTACAAAAAACTGAAGCGGCTTATCATGGTAAAAATATCGAATTTGTAAGTATTTCAATAGATGAGCAAAAAAATCACGACAAATGGAGCAAATTTGTTACCGAGAAAAACTTAGGAGGTATTCAATTATTAGCGGATAAAGATTGGAAATCAGATTTTGTACAAGGATATAAAATCGAGGGAATTCCAAGATTCATTTTAATTAGTCCTGAAGGAAAAATTGTAAATGCAGATGCACCAAGACCTTCGTCACCTGAATTGGTAACTTTGTTAGATTCTTTGGTAAAATAAAATTTTTTAAAAACTGCTTACGGGCAGTTTTTTTATGATTAATACCTTTTTATATGAAAATTATTAGCAATAAGTTTTATACTTTTGCAGTGCTAAAAAAATAAATGTAAAGATTATGAAAGTAGCCGTTGTTGGAGCCACTGGAATGGTGGGAGAAGTAATGCTTCAAATTTTAAAAGAGAGAAATTTTCCAGTTACAGAATTAATTCCTGTTGCTTCAGAAAAATCTGTTGGTAAAGAAATTGAGTTTAACGGTAAAACATATAAAGTTGTAGGTTTACAAACTGCAGTAGATATGAAAGCTGATATTGCTTTGTTTTCTGCTGGAGGAGAAACTTCTTTAGCTTGGGCGCCAAAATTTGCTGCTGCAGGTACAACAGTTATTGATAATTCTTCGGCTTGGAGAATGGATGAAACTAAGAAATTAGTCGTTCCAGAAATTAATGCCGATATTTTAACTGCAGCCGACAAAATTATTCCAAACGCAAATTGTTCTACGATTCAATTAGTAATGGCTTTAGCACCATTGCACAAAAAATATAAAATCAAACGTATTATCGTTTCTACCTATCAATCTATTACCGGAACAGGAGTAAAAGGGGTACAACAATTAGAAAACGAATATGCTGGTGTTAAGGGCGAAATGGCTTATAAATACCAAATTCATAGAAATGCCATTCCACAATGTGATGTGTTTGAAGAAAACGATTACACGAAAGAAGAAATGAAATTGGTTCGTGAAACCCAAAAAATCTTAAATGACAAAACCATTGGCGTTACGGCTACTGCGGTACGAATTCCGGTAGTTGGCGGTCATAGTGAAGCGGTTAACGTGGAGTTTTATTCAGATTTTGATGTAAATGAAGTTCGTACCCTTTTACACAATACACCTGGAATAACCGTTCAAGATAATTTAGATACATTTACGTATCCGATGCCGTTTTATGCTGAAGGAAAAGATGATGTTTTTGTAGGACGTATTCGAAGAGATGAAAGCCAACCAAATACATTGAATATGTGGATTGTTGCTGATAATTTGCGTAAAGGTGCCGCAACAAATACCGTACAAATTGCAGAATATTTAGTGGCAAATAAATTGGTATAATGCAAAAAAAATATGTAAAATTTAACGTACTGATGGCACTGGCGCTACTTTTCGCCATATGCTATCAGTCGTTACATATTTTTACAGATGAAGCCCATCATTTGAATGATGAGGTTACTCAAGAAAACACTTCTAAAATTTATTTATCAGCTGATAATCATAACGATTGTCCGGTTTGTGATTTTGAATTTGCTGCGTTTTTAGCGGAAGCTGTTTTTACTTATGATTTTATAAATCCCAATCATACATTTCATTATTCTTCTGTTTACGAATCCTTCGTAAAAGAAAATGGATTTTTATATTTTTCCTATCGAGGTCCGCCTGTAGTTTAAGTTTTTTTAAAGTAAATTTAAGCCACTGATTTCATTGATTATTACAGATTTAAAATCGTTTTAATCTTTTAATCTGTGGCAAATAATATTGCAATTTAAATCAATAAAATTTAAACTTATACAAATGAAAAAATATATTTTTCTCATCATATTGATGGGCTTTACCTCTTTGGGCTTTGCTCAAAATGCTATTTCAGGAACAATAAAAAACCAAAATAATGAACCTATTACTAATGTTGAAATTTCAATTTTAGATGGCGTTATTCAATCTACATCCAATGAAAAAGGAGAATTTCAAATCACTAATTTACCCATTGGAAAACTGACGTTGATTTTCAAAAAAGCGAAATTCGAAATCAAATCGCAACAAATTAGTATTGGAAATCAAGACCAAATAAAATTAGATATTGTCTTAGAAAAAGAAGATCATCATATCGATGAAATTTTAATTTCTTCTGTTTTTAATACCACACAAAACGAAAATGTGGTAAAAATTGACCATATTAATTTAAAACAAATACAAAATATGGGTGCCATAAATTTATCGGACGCATTGGCTACAAACCCAGGAGTAAATGTTGTCTCAACTGGAATTTCAATAGGAAAACCTGTAATTAGAGGGTTGAGCGGAAACCGAGTTTTGACATACGCACAAGGCATTCGATTAGAGAATCAACAATTTGGAGAAGAACACGGTTTAGGTTTAAATGCAAACGGACAAGAAAGTGTAGAAATTATAAAAGGACCCGCTTCTTTATTATATGGTTCAGATGCTATGGGCGGTGTTTTGTATTTTAATCCAGAAAAATATGCTACCAATAACAAAACAGAATTTGCTGTAAATCAAGTTGTAAATAGTAACACACAAGGTGTAAATAGTTCGGTAACCTTTAAAAATTCTGTAGATAAATTTAAGTTTTTAGTTCAAAATAATTATTCATCACACGCCGATTACAAACTACCAAATGGTGAATCAGTTGTGAATACGCGTTTCATTGAAAAAGATTTTAAATTAGGAACTTCCTATGTAACCTCTCGTTATGTAGCCGATTTAAGATATAATTATAACGATTTGAATTTGGGTCTACCTGAAGAAGACCTCGAAAATAGTACATTTAGAACGCCTTTATTTCCAAGTCAGAAAATCGAAAATCATTTATTAAGTTTTAACCAGAAATTATATTTTAAAAATTCAAAATTAGAAGCTGTTGCGGGTTATGTTTTTAATGATAGAAAAGAATTGGAAAGCGAAAACTTAACGGCGCTTTATATGAAATTAAAGACTTTTAATTATAATGTAAAGTACTATTTGCCTGATTTTGGAAACCTTAAAACTATTGTTGGATTTCAAGGAATGAATCAAGAAAATAGAAATTTCGGAGAAGAACGATTGATTCCAAATGCAAAAATTGCAGATATTGGTTTCTTTGGAACCTCGCAATACGCATTTCAAAAAAATCTGTTGCAATTTGGTGTTCGATATGATTTCAGAAAAGTAAACATTGAAGAATTTGGAGAAATTGGGGCGGAAGGAGCTTTTCAAAAATTAGATAAAAATTATGAAAGCATCAATGCGTCTTTAGGTTTTAAAAGAAATGTTACGGATAAAATTACGTCAAGAATAAATTTTGCAACAGGTTTTAGAGCACCAAACTTATCCGAACTTTCATCAAATGGCGTACACGAAGGAAGTAACAGATACGAAATTGGTAATTCAAATTTAAAAAACGAACAAAATTTCCAAATTGATTTGAATGTTGATTATAATGCCGAACACTTTGATTTTTTTGCGAACGGATTTTATAATCATATCAACAATTATATTTTTATAGCACCTAATGGAACAATGATTGATGATAATTTCGTGTATGATTATTTACAAAATGATGCTGTTTTATATGGTGGAGAAACTGGAATTCACTTGCATTTACACGAAATCGACTGGTTACATATGTCAAGTAGCTACGAAATGGTTATTGGACAATTAAATACTAATTCTAATTTACCATTATTACCAGCCAATCAATGGAAAAATAATTTTAGAGCGAATTTTGATGTTTCAAAAAACATTAAAAATAGTTTTGTTTTCTTTCAAGCAAATTATACATTTAATCAAAATAGAATTGGAAATTTTGAAACCAAAACCAACGATTATCTATTACTTTCATCAGGAATTGGAACAGATATCCAGTTGAAAAAAGCAACATTTAATCTGTTTCTAACAGCTACCAATTTATTAAATAAACAATATGTAGCTCATTTGTCTCGTTTAAAAACAGATGGAATTAATAATATGGGAAGAAATATAGTTTTAGGTGTAAATTTTAATTTGTAATTAAAATCTATCAAAAAAGAAGGTGTTTTAAAAACTTGATTTTGTCAAACTGAACTCGTTTCAGTTTCTTTAAAAATTTAATTTACAAATATTTATAGATTCCGAAATAAATTCGGAATGACAAAATCAAGTTTTTAAACACCCTCTTTTTATTTATTCAAAGTGAATTTTCTAATGATATAGTTAAATATTTTGTAACCCAATACACGTCTTAAAATTCGCATTATATTGGCATCAAAACCTATTGTGTATCTTCTAAAATTTTTATTTGGTTTTTCGGCAATTTTAAATAATTTTTCAACAATTTGTTGCGGTAAATCTTCGTTTTTACCTGATTTATCCAAAAGCAATTTCGAAATTTTATCCATTAATTTATTGTAAGAAAAAATTTCTGTGGGCGCGCATTTGGTCACGTTCTTTTGAAATGAAGTTGGTGCATTGCCAAATTGTACCGTTGCTACACTGATATTAAAATCTACCAATTCATAAGCCATACATTCGGAGAAACTTTCTACTGCTTGTTTGGTCGAATGATAAAAATTACCAAGTGGCAAATTTACTAAGCCTGCAACAGAAGTAATATTTATAAATTGTCCATATTTTTGTTGTCTAAATGACGGAATAAAAGCACGGCACACTTTTACAACTCCAAGCCAATTTACATTTACAATCGTATCAATTTTGGTGTCTTCAGAAAGTTCTACAAAACTTCTGTAGCCCATTCCTGCATTATTAATAATCGTATCAATTTTAGGATGATTATCCAAAATAATTTTTGTAGCCGATGCTATGCTTTCCGAAGAAGTAACATCCATTTCGTAACAAAAAATCGAAGGAAAATCTTTAAAATCTTCGCCTTCAGAAGGATGAAGTAACGTAGCAATAACGGTCCAGTTATTTTTAGCGAAATATAATGCAGTTTGTTTGCCAATTCCTCCACCAGCACCAGTTATTAAGACTGTTTTCATATTAGTTTCATATTAATATTTTAATTTTGTCATTAAAATATAGCGGGCAATTTTGCTTTGTTTTCGACTAATGTAGGCAGAACCATTTGGACTAAATCTTCTTGGGTTTGGTAAAATTGCTGCAATTCCGGCGGCTTGCATTCGTGTTAAACTTTTGCAATCTCTTTTGTACCAATGTTGTGTAGCGGCTTCAGCGCCATAAATACCATCGCCCATTTCAATACTGTTTAGGTAGACTTCAAGTATGCGTTGCTTGCCCCAAACTAATTCAATTAATACGGTATAATAAGCTTCTAATGCTTTTCTGAAATAACTTCTTCCTTGCCAAAGAAATACATTTTTAGCAGTTTGTTGTGTAATAGTACTTCCGCCTTTTAGTTTTTTACCTTTAAAATTTCCCACAGCCGCTTTTTGCATCGCAGAAAAATCCAATCCATAATGTTCAAAAAATCTGCCATCTTCACTGGCAATAACCGCTTTTTGTAGGTTTTTAGAAATGTCTTCTATGGGTACCCAATGGTGTTTGGTTTCAATGTTTTTCCCTGCAGATTTATTTTCAAAATACCTGATTACCATAAGTGGTGTGTAGGGCACGGGAACAAATTTATAAAGTACCACAAAAAACAAACTAACGATATTGAACCATATAAATAGTTTCCAAAAGAAACGCATTATATGACTGAAAAATCCTTTTTTTCCAGTGCTTTTAGGTTTTATTGTTGTTTTGTTTATTGCCATTTTATACTAAATCTGCTACTTCTTTTCCAATTAAACTTCCTATAGCTACGCCCATTCCGCCCATTCTAACACCACAATATACATTATTGCTTACTTGTTGAACAATTGGTTTTTTCGAATTTCCTATTCCCATAATGCCGCTCCATCTATGTTCAACTTCGAAAGGGGTATCAGGCAAAATTACATTTTTTAACAAATTTTCCAAGTGATTTTGAATTTTTTCACTGGTTTCTAATGAAGTAGTAGTTTCGCCATCAAAATCTAAGTTTCTTCCGCCACCCAACAGAATTCGGTTATTGATATTTCTAAAATACGAATACCCTTTGTCTAAATGAAAAGTACCTTTGATATGTAAATCAGCAATTGGTTTGGTAATTAAAACTTGGGCTCTTGCGGGTTTTACTTGATTTTTAGTTAAATCGGAAGCAAAACCATTTGTAGTAAAAATTAGTTTTTTGGTTTTAAAACTGACTTCATTTGTTACGACTTCAATTTCATCATTCAATTCCTGATATTGAGAAACAGTTTGATTGTTTAGAATTAAAATATCGTGTAGTGCTGCTTTTTTTAATAGAGCTTGCATCATATTTCCGGTGTCAATTTGACCTTCAAAAGCATTAAAAATCAAATGTTCAAACGTGTTTTTAAACTGAAAAGTATTGTTTGCTTTGGTATACACATCCGATTTAAATAACGTTCGAACGATGTCGTTTATAAAAGGAATTTTTGATAGGCAATCATTATAAAATGCTTCGTCTTCTTTCAGAAACAACTCGAAGCCACCTAAAGGTTGATAATCAATCGCAGCATCACCTAAGTTTTTTCGAAGCAGTTGCAAACCAGCATATCTTTTTTGAATCAATTGAATAACTTCTTCTTCGGTATGTGTTTTTAAATCGTCAATAATTTCGGAAACGCTTCCAAAACAAGCAAAACCAGCATTTTTGGTACTGGCGCCTTGAGGCAAAGTCCCTTTTTCTAAAAGTATAATTTTAGCTTTTGGAAACCGTTCTCTTAACCGAATAGCAGCATGTAAACCAACAATTCCGCTACCTACTATGGTAAAATCCACGTTGGAGAACCAATTTTTTATTTCCCAATAGCTTAGTTGCATATTTTAGTTTCTATAAATTAGCTTAATTTACGCATCACCAGATCCATCTATTTTCCCTAATTTTCTCGCTTTAATTGCTTTCATTACTAAAGGGAATGTAGTTACAGCCACTAAAATTAGTATGATTTTTTCGATGTGGTGTTTTAAATCAATATCAAATTTTTCTAAAAATAAACCGTATAAATAATGTCCTGCATACACCAAAATAAACGACCATAAAATAGAACTTAATATATTATACAACATGAATTTGCTTTTTTTCATATGCACAATCCCAGCAATAATAGGAACAAAAGTTCTTACAATGGGTAAAAAACGTGCAAAAACGATAGCAATTCCGCCATGCTTTTGAAAGAAGCTTTCAGAGTGGTACAAATATTTTTTCTTAAAGAAAAAACCATCTTCTTTTTGATATAAGTTTTTCCCATACACCGAACCAAACCAATAGCCGAAAATATTACCAATTATCCCTGAAAGGGCAATTAATGTGGCAATCACAAAAACAGGCGAATACCCTTGAGGTAAAAAAGTTAAAGGTTGCGCTAATGCTTCACAATAAATCCCTGATAAAAACAGCAAACTATCACCCGGAAGAAAAAAGCCTATAAACAAACCGGTTTCGGCAAATACAATAAACAAAACCATATAAATTCCGATAGGAACACCACCTAATTCAAGGTTTATGTAAAATTCGGGATTAAAAAGCTGGGTCCATGTAAATTCTTTATCAATTTCTTGGGCTTGTAATACTACGTTTAATTTTAATTTTTCAAGTAGGTCTATGATGATTTTCATGGGTTTCAATTTTATTTTTATAGCAAGAATTAATATTAACTCCCGATTTCTTGTGTGGTTTCGTGTTTAGATTCCCATTTATCAATTGCAGCTGTTGAAAGCGCGTTTCCTAATACGTTCGTCATACTTCTGGCCATATCGCAAAAATGGTCAATTGGCAAAATCAAAGCAATTCCTTCAGGTGGAATGCCAAACATAGCACAAGTAGCCACTACTACAATTAACGAGGCTCTTGGCACACCTGCAACCCCTTTACTCGTAAGCATCAACACCAAAAGCATCGTAAGCTGTTCAGGTAAACTCATTTCTATGCCATATACTTGCGCAATAAAAATACTGGCAAATGTCATGTACATCATACTTCCGTCAAGGTTAAAAGAATAACCCAGCGGCAATGTGAAAGACACAATTTTTGGTTGACACCCAAATCGTTCTAATTCTTCTACCATTTTTGGAAAAACAGCTTCAGAACTTGTGGTAGAAAAGGCAATTAATAAAGGACTTTTAATACGTTGTAACAATACAAACAAACGTTTTCCTAAGATGATATAACCAACAGTCAAAAGGATTAACCAAAGTAATAGTATTCCCACTAAAAACGCACCTAAATATTTGGCGTAAAGCGTAAATACTTCAAAGCCGTGTTTTGCTATAGCGCTTGCTACAGCACCTAAAACCCCTAATGGTGCCGTCCACATAATAAAAGTAACCATTTTTAAGATGACATGTGAAACCGAATCTAATAATTTAAGAATGGGTTTGGCTTCTTTCTTACTAAATGCCGCTAAAGCCACACCAAATAAGATAGAAAAAATTACTATTTGTAAAATTTCGTTAGTGGCTAGTGCTTCAAATAAACTTTTTGGAATAACATGTTTTACAAATTCTTCTAATGAAAATCCTTTTGAGTTTTCTAACAATTCAGAAGCACTGGAAGCATCATCTAATTTAATTGTGGTTCCTTTTCCAGGTTCGAAAAAATTCACTAAAACCATTCCTAATAACAAGGAAATTAAGGAAGCAGAAATAAACCAAGCCATGGCTTTTCCACCCACGCGTCCTACCATTTTCATATCACCCATTTTGGCAATTCCAACTACTAAAGTAGAAAACACTAAGGGCGCAATTATCATTTGAACCAATCGTATGAAAATGGTTCCAAGAAGTTTTATATTTTTTGAGAAGGAGTCAATGGCTTCAGGAAACTGATAATGTACAATTCCACCTAATGCAACACCAATAATCAACGAAATGATAATTAATATAAAGAGTTTATTGTTTTTCATTTTTCATTTTTATTTTAGACCGTGAAAATAGTTATATTTTTTCAAAAAAGTGCTACTTTTAACCTCGTTTTAAATTTTAACAGTATGAAAAAATATATTTTTCTCATTTTCAGTGTACTAAGTATGAGTTCAAATGCGCAACAAATGATGACGCCAGAAAAGTTATGGCAATTAGGTAGAGTCACACCAATAGGGATTTCAAAAGACGGAAAGTCGCTAATTTACAAAGTGGGCACGCCAAATATTCAAGAAAATAAAATAGTTTCTAAATATTATTCTGTTCCTGTTGAAGGAGGAAATCCGGTTGCTTTAGATAAAATTGAAGGTTTAGTTGCAGACAAAAGTATTTCGCCAAACGGACAAGAATACATAAGTGTGCAACAAGTAAAAGTTGAAAAAATTTTAGGATCCGACTTATATCCAAGTTTAACAAAAACGTCAGCACAAGTATATGAAGGTTTAGATTATCGTCATTGGGATACTTGGAATGATGGCACGCACAATCATTTATTTGTAGGATTACTTGGTAAACCAAATGAAAAAGTACTTGGGCCTATTGATATTATGCCAAATGAACCTTATGATGCACCTCAAAAACCTTTTGGTGGTGATGAAGATTATGTTTGGTCACCAGATGGAAATAAAATCATTTATGTATGTAAGAAAAAAGCAGGAACAGCCTACGCAACAAGTACAAATACAGATTTATATGAGTACGATGTAGCAACAAAAATCACAAAAAATCTTACGGAGAAAAATTTAGGTTACGATACACATCCAACCTTTTCACCTCGAGGCGAACTAAGTTGGTTGCAAATGAAACGCGATGGTTTTGAAGCAGATAAAAATGACATTATCGTAAGAGTTCAAGGTTTTGATGTCAATTTAACTGCCAATTGGGACGGAACTGTTGATAGTTTTGTATGGGCAAAAGAAGGAAATAAAGTCTATTTTATTGCACCAGTGTTAGGAACAAAACAACTTTTTGAAGTAAATCATGTTGGGTTAACGAAAATGTTTCCTGTTGTTACGCAACTTACAGATGGCGATTTTGATATAAATAGCATCGTTGGTTTTTCAGGAACTTCCGTTTTAGTGACTAAAACCACCCATAATATGGCAACAGAAGTGTTTTCGTGCGATTTAAAAAAGAAATCTTGGAAACAAATTACGCACGTAAATGACGAGTTTTATTCGAAAATACCAGAATGTACTTCCGTAAAACGTTGGGTAACCACAACTGATGGCAAAAAAATGTTGGTTTGGGTAATTTTACCTCCAAATTTCGATAAAACAAAAAAATACCCAACTCTCTTATATTGTCAAGGAGGTCCTCAGAGTGCCTTAACGCAATATTATTCTTTCCGTTGGAATTTTCAACTTATGGCATCACAAGGATATATTGTTGTAGCGCCAAATAGAAGAGGTATGCCAGGTCACGGCGTAGAATGGAACGAACAAATTTCTGGAGATTGGGGCGGACAAGTTATGGACGATTATTTATCAGCCATTGACAATATTTCAAAAGAATCGTATGTAGATAAAACCAGAATTGGTGCTGTTGGTGCGAGTTATGGCGGTTATTCGGTATTTCAATTAGCTGGAATTCATAAAAACAGATTTAAAACTTTTATTTCGCATTGCGGGATTTTCAATACAGAAAGTATGTACGGAACCACAGAAGAAGTATTCTTTACAAACTGGGATTCGGGTGGCGCATATTGGGAAAAAGACAATAAAATCGCACAGAAAACATATAACGAATTCAATCCAATTAAGTTGGTAAACAATTGGAATACACCGATTTTAATTATTCAAGGTGGAAAAGATTACCGTGTGCCAATAGGTCAAGGACAAGAAGCTTTTCAAGCAGCACAATTAAAAGGAATAAAAAGTAAATTTTTACTATTTCCAGATGAAAATCATTGGGTGTTACAACCTCAAAATGCTTTAGTTTGGCAAAGTGAATTTTTTAAATGGTTGAAAGAGACGTTGTAATAATATGCCAATTAGGAAATGTGTCAATTAGTCAATTATAAAAATTAATTTCAGACCTAACAGGTTTCAAAAAGCTGTTAGGTCTTTTTGAAAAAACAATCAGATTTGTTAATTTGAAAATGTTTAATTTAATTAATTTAGGATGAAAAAATTATTATTATTTTGCTTTTTATTTTTAGTATTTACTCTAAAGTTAAATGCTCAGGATAAATATTTAGAATTAATTAAAAATCAAACGGGTCGAACTTTAAAAATTAAAGAAGACAAAAGAGTAGTTGTAAAAACGAAAGACAGAAAAAGATTCGTTGGTAAAATTAAATTCGTTGATTCACTTCATATTCAAATTGAAAATAGTGTAATACATTTAGATTCTGTTTCCTTTATTAAGAAAAGGTCAACTGTCGGAATTATTTCAAGGTCTGTTTCAATGTATGTCGGAAGTAATTTATTTGCCATAGGGATTATTGCTCTTCCAACAGGAATTGGGGTTATTATTTCTGTAGTGGTTTTGCCACCGTCAATTCCATTATTAATATATGCCATCAATTCAAATAAAAGAAGAAGTGAAACGTGGAAATATAAAATTGTTTTTAAATAAATAAATTCAGACCTGACAGGTTTCAAAAACCTGTCAGGTCTTTACATAATTAAAAATTAATCAGTAACAATTCTTACCTTTAATAGGAAAATAAAGAACAACTTCAAATGCAATCATACAACATCATAATCATAGGCGGTGGCGCAGCCGGTTTCTTTGCAGCAATTAACATTGCAGAGAAAAATCCGCAACTTAGTGTGGCCATTCTCGAAAGAGGAAAAGAATGCTTAACTAAGGTTAAAATTTCTGGTGGTGGGCGTTGTAATGTTACACACGCGTGTTTTGTGCCGAACGATTTAGTCAAATTTTATCCGCGTGGTGAAAGAGAATTAAAAGGGCCTTTTTCGCAATTTTGTTCTGGAGATACAATTGATTGGTTCGAAAAAAGAGGTATTGAATTAAAAATTGAAGAAGACGGAAGAATGTTCCCAATTACGGATAATTCTCAAACGATAATTGACTGTTTCGAAAAAGATGTAAAGAAATTAGGCATTAAAGTATTTACCTCACAAAGTGTACAATCTTTATATTTTAATAAGGACGAACAATGGAAAATTGAAACCCAACACGATGTTTTTGTTGCAGATAAAATTGTAGTCGCAACAGGAAGCAATCCTAAAATTTGGGAAATGATGCATCAAATGGGCCATCAAATTGTCGAACCCGTTCCTTCCTTATTTACATTCAATATTACCGATAAAAGAATTAAAGATTTAATGGGACTTTCGGCGCAAGCCAGCATCAAAATAAAAAATTCTAAATTAGCGGCTTCAGGCCCATTATTGATAACTCATTGGGGACTTTCAGGCCCCGGAATTTTAAGACTTTCTGCTTGGGGTGCAAGAGAATTATTTGATAAAAAATATTGTTTTGCCTTGCTTGTCAATTGGTTAGATGAGGTGTCTTTTGATGAAGCCATTGAACAATTAAAAGAAATTAAAGAAGAAAATAATAAAAAACTAATTGGCAAATTTTGTCCGTTTGATTTTCCAAAACGTTTGTGGGAAAATATCGTAACCGCTTCAGATATTGCCTTGGATTATAAATGGGCTGAGGTAACCAACAAGCAAATTAATAGCTTAGCCAATCAGTTAACGCAAGCCGAGTTTCAGGTCAACGGTAAAAGCACGTTTAAAGAAGAATTTGTAACCGCTGGCGGCATCGATTTAAAAGAAATTAATTTTAAAACTATGCAAAGCAAAATTTTACCAAAGGTCTATTTTGCTGGCGAAGTGGTAAATATTGATGCCATAACTGGTGGCTTCAATTTTCAAAATGCTTGGACAAGTGGTTTTATAGTTGCCGAGAATATTTAATTCAAGTAAAATATACTAAAAGTCAATAATGTTGCAAAAGAAACCCAAGCAATATAAGGAATGAATAATTTTGCTGCAGTTGCGTTTATCGGCTTAAATAATTTGTAACATTCTAACATAACCAATAGCAATAAAATAATTTCAATCGAAGCTAGTAATAGGTTGTGTAAGCTAAAAAATAAATAAGACCATAATGCATTTAATCCCAATTGAAAAATAAAATATTGTAAGGCTACTTTAACTTCTTTAGGTTTATTTTCAATTTCATTCCAAACTAATCCTGCAGCAATTCCCATAAAAATGTAAAGTAACGTCCAAACGGGCGCAAAAATCCAATTTGGGGGATTAAATATAGGTTTTATTAGAGTAGGATACCAAGTGGTTATAGACGATTGTGTAATTTTTCCAGAGAAAAAGCCTACAGTCAAACAAATAATTATGCAATACGATATTCTTAAATACTTTTTCATTTTCATAATTTTATTCAAATATATTTAAAACTTCTGACATCTGACAACTAAGTTTTAACTTCCTTTTCTATCTTTGTAAAAAATAATTTTATGTATTCTGATTTAGACTTCATTATTTCAAATTATAATTCAATAGAAGCGGCATCTTTTTCGTGGAGTGCGCCAAGTAATATTGCTTTGGTGAAATATTGGGGAAAAAAAGAAAACGGTGAACAAATTCCAGCTAATCCATCGATTAGTTTTACACTGAAAAATTGCAAAACCATTACATCGGTTACGATTTCTTCTAAAGTTGAAAAAGATACTTCGACCAGCTCAGTACAGCGTGATTTTTCATTCGATTTGTTATTTGAAGGAAAACCAAAAGAAGATTTTAAACCTAAAATTCAAAAGTTTTTCGAAAGAATTTATAAATATTGCCCGTATATAAAAGAATATCATTTTACAATTGACACCCAAAATACTTTTCCGCATAGTTCAGGAATCGCATCTTCAGCTTCCGGAATGGCAGCGCTTGCAATGAATATTATGAGTTTAGAAAAGGCGTTAAAACCTGAAATTTCCGATGATTATTTTTATGCAAAAGCTTCTTTTTTAGCACGATTAGGTTCTGGAAGTGCTTGTAGAAGTATTATTGGAAACGTAGTGTCTTGGGGAAAAAACGAAACCATAAAAAATAGCTCCGACTTATTTGGAGTTGCATTTGAAAATATGCATCCGAATTTTTATAATTTTCAGGATACGATTTTATTAGTAGATAAAGGCGAAAAACAAGTTTCAAGTACTGTTGGACATAATTTAATGCACAATCATCCATTTGCTGAACAACGATTCGAACAAGCACATCATAATATTGCTAAAATTGTTACGTTATTAGAAACAGGAAATGTAACCGAATTTATGAGTTTGGTAGAAAGCGAAGCACTGACGTTACACGCTATGATGATGACTTCGATGCCTTATTTTATTTTAATGAAACCCAATACATTAGAAATTATTAATAAAATTTGGAAGTTCAGAAGTGAAACACAAACTCCGGTTTGTTTTACGTTAGATGCAGGTGCCAATGTGCACGTTTTGTATCCTGAAAATGTTAAAGAAAAAGTAGTGCAATTTATTCAGCACGAATTAGTTGGCTATTGTCAAAATGGTCAGTATATTTGTGATGAAATTGGAAATGGCGCACAAGATTTGAAATAATTTTATATCTTTACACTTATACTATCAAAAAATGGATATTCAATTAGAAAAAAAAGAATTAATGAAGTTATTGCAGGAAACAGAAAATCCTTCAATAATAAAGTCTATTCAGAAAATATTTCAAAAAGAGCAGAAAGATTGGTGGGATGATTTGCCAAATTCTGCAAAAGAAGGTATCAAAGAAGGTATAGAAGATATAAAAAACGGTCGAGTTCATTCCTACGAAGAAGTAAAAAAAGAATTAGGTTGGAAATGAGAAAATTAGAATTCTCAGACCGAAGTTTAAAAGAGATTAAAAATATAGTAGCGTATTTAAATTTAAAATGGTCAGAAAGAATTAGCGATAATTTTTTAAAAGAATTAAAAAGAAATATAGATTTGATTCAAGTAAATCCTGAATTGTTTCCTGTTTCTGAATTTGAAGGTCTAAGAAAATGTGTAGTTTCAAAGCAAACATCTGTTTTCTTTATTATTAAAAATGATACTATTTATATTGTTTCGGTATTCGATACCAGACAAAACCCAAATAAAATAAAAGAATAAAAATTATGAAAGGACCACTTTTTTACTCAAAAATATTACTTTTCGGAGAATATGGAATCATTCAAGATTCTAAAGGACTTTCAATACCATATAATTTTTACAAAGGTGCGCTGAAGTCAGATGAAAATCCGACAGATGAAGCCAAAAAATCAAATCAGAGTTTAGTGAAATTCGTTGCTTACTTAAAGCAATTACAAACGGAACAGCCAGATTTAGTAACGTTTAATATTGAGTTATTACAAAACGACGTTAAACACGGAATGTATTTTGATTCAAGTATCCCACAAGGGTACGGAGTAGGAAGTAGTGGTGCTTTAGTAGCTGCTGTTTACGATAAATACGCGGCGAATAAAATTACCGTTTTAGAAAATTTAACCAGAGAAAAATTATTGCAACTAAAATCAATTTTTTCTAATATGGAATCCTTTTTCCACGGAAAAAGTTCTGGTTTAGATCCATTAAATAGTTACTTAAGTTTACCAATTCTTATCAATTCAAAAGATAATATTGAAGCTGCTGGAATTCCAAGTCAATCGGCTACTGGGAAAGGCGCCGTTTTCTTGTTAGATTCAGGAATTGTTGGAGAAACGGCTCCAATGGTAAATATCTTTATGGAAAATTTAAAAGACCAAGGTTTTAGAAAAATGCTAAAATCGCAGTTTATAAAATATACCGATTCTTGTGTGGAAAACTTCTTACAAGGTGATATGAAATCGTTATTTAAAAACACAAAAGAATTGTCTAAAGTGGTTTTGAGTAACTTCAAACCAATGATTCCAGAACAATTTCACCAAATTTGGCAAAACGGAATTGAAACCAACGATTATTATTTAAAATTGTGTGGTTCTGGTGGCGGTGGCTATATTTTAGGTTTTACAGAAGATTTTGAAAAAGCTAAAAAATCTTTAAAAGATTATAAATTAGAAATGGTTTATCAGTTTTAAAATAGGTATTAGGAATAGGGTATAAGGTTTAAGAAAAACCCAAAACCCAAAACCCAAAACCCTTCACCCAAAAGAAATGCTAAGTCGCAACTCTAAATTAGTACTTACTAAAATCTTCAGTTTCTTTTCTGTGGCTCGTGGGTATAATGTGTTTGTAATCGCTTTAGCACAATATTTATCTGCTATTTTTATTTTAGCTCCAGAAAGAAGAGCGTTAGATATTATTTTAGATTGGAGATTGTTCTTTTTAGTAATGGCGTCTACTTTTGCCATTGCTTCGGGATACATTATAAATAATTTTTACGATGCCAAAAAAGACATTATCAATCGTCCTAAAAAATCGTATTTAGACAGATTAGTAAGTCAGAAAACCCAACTTCAAGTTTATTTCACTTTAAATTTCTTCTCGGCTGTATTTGGTTTTATGGTTTCTTGGCGAGCGGCTTTGTTTTATTCTGTTTATATTTTTATTATTTGGTTGTATTCGCATAAGCTAAAAAAAATGCTTTTCATTGGTAATGTTTCAGCTTCTTTATTAGCTGTTTTGCCCTTTTTCGGAATTTTATTGTATTTTAAAAACTTTTATCAAGTAATTTTTGCGCACGCTACATTTTTATTTCTGATTCTATTAATTCGTGAAATGATTAAAGATTTAGAAAACATTGAAGGCGATTTATCGAATAATTATCAAACCATCCCAGTCAATTTTGGTGAAAATTTTGCTAAAAAAATTATTTCATTATTGCTATTGTTTACAATCGTTCCTGTTTATTTTCTTATTAATGTGTTCGATGTAGGCTACATGGACATTTATTTTTATTCAAGTTATATTTTACTTCTAATTTTTGTTTTGAAATTATGGAAGTCGGAAGGAAAAGTGGATTATATTAAACTTCATTTTTTATTAAAGATAATTCTTTTAGCTGGAGTAATTTGTATCGTTCTAATTAAACCAGAAATTATTGAAAACGGTCAAAAATTACTATTAATTCGATAGGGAGTCGGCTTCTAACTACCAATTTCGAACTTCTCACTTAAATTGACTATCTTTGCAAAAAAATAAAAGCATGAGAAAATCGTCAGGAGCCAAAAGAAGCGGTAAAGTTTCGGAAAGTAAAAAACCAGATTTTAAGAAAAACGAATCAGGAAAATCTTTTTCTTCAGAAAACAAACCTGCTCCAAAGTTCAATAGAACAGACAAGCCAAAACAACAAGTGGTTAAAATTAAATCTGATAAAGATGAAATCAGATTAAATAAATATGTAGCAAATTCAGGAGTTTGTAGTCGTAGAGATGCCGACATTTATATCCAAAGCGGAAACGTAAAAGTAAACGGCGAAGTAATTACAGAAATGGGACACAAAGTAAAACTAACCGATGTGGTTAATTTTGATGGCGTGAACATTACACCTGAGAAAAAAGAATACATCCTTTTAAACAAACCTAAGAATTTTTCAACTGAGAAGAATGACCAAGGCGCTAACAACGTGTTGCAATTAATTAAGTCACCTTCAAATGTACGATTAGAACCTATTGGAAGAATGGATAAAACCACAACAGGATTATTATTGTTTACAAATGATCCAGATATGGTTAGAAAATTTACAACACCAAATCAACGTTCTTCTAAAATTTATCAAGTTTCTTTAGATAAAAATTTAAAATACGAAGATTTAGAAAAAATTCAAAGTGGCGTTACTATTGAAGGACATAAAGTATATGTAGAAGAAGTAACATTTATTGATGGTGAGGCTAAAAGTGAAATTGGTGTAAAAATGAAAACATCTAATGTTAAAGTGGTTCGAAATATTTTTGAACACTTAAAATATAATGTAATTAAATTAGATCGAGTAGTATTTGCGGGGTTAACCAAAAAGAATTTACCAAGAGGAAATTGGAGAGTTTTAACGGAACAAGAAGTTGTCAATTTGAAAAACAACTAAAAAACTACGTCTTTTAAAAGGCGTTTTTTTTTAGTATAAATACCACCAAATTAAAAATAAAATATATATATTTGTATTCCAAATTTAACAAATCTATTTATGAAAAAAATAGTCCAACTACTTGCCCTTGTTTTACTAATAATATCTTGTGAAAATGATATTAAAACTAATTTACCTGCATTTTTAGGTGAAAAAGACAATGTTTCATGGCGTGCTTCGGATACAAAAATCACTGCAAATCCAGGCGGAACGATAACAATAAATGCATATAAAGATAATGAAATGGTTACTATAACAGTGCCAAATACAGTTGGTACACATTATTTAGGAACTACAAATCAAGGTGTAAACGCAACGTATTCATATAGCAATCAGCAATCATTATTATACTTTGAAACAGCATTAATTGAAGGGCCTGTTTTTAAATTACAAGGAATAACTATTCCTGGTACTGGATATGCAGCTTTAAACGGAAACAATGTAACTACAACAGGAGGTTCAGGAAACGGATTAACATTAAAAATTCAAACCAATAGTTCAGGAGCTGTTACAGGAGCTACCATTGTAAGTAGAGGAGTAGGATATGAACCAGGAGATTTGATTACTGTTAATGGTGGTAATGGCAATGCAAAAGTTACTGTTTTAAATGTTTCAAAAAGTAATGGAGAAGTTGAAATTGAAAAAATTGAAGGAAACTTGTATTCAGGAACATTCAAATTTAATGCAGTTGACGAACAAGGAACAGTAATTAATTTTAATAAAGGAATTTTTTATAAAGTGCCAATTTTATAAAAATTTTAAACATATATTACTAATTACCACTTCATTTAGGAGTGGTTTTTTGTTTTTGTTAATAACTAAAATTGCCATAAAAAAAGATAAATTGTATTTTTGAAATCTTTCACTTTTTTAAAATGTAGTATAGTTTTGAGATTTGGAATTTATTAATTTGGAATTTATAATTTATGTATTTAATCTTCGATACCGAAACCACAGGATTACCTAAAAGTTGGTCTGCTCCAATAACAGACACTAACAATTGGCCTCGTTGTGTGCAAATTGCTTGGCAATTACACGATGATATGGGTAACCTAATCGAACATCAAGATTATTTAATTAAACCAGAAGGATATAACATTCCATTTGATGCAGAAAGAATTCACGGAATTTCAACAGAATTAGCCAATCAAGAAGGTTGTGGTTTAAGTGAAATCCTTGAAAAATTTAATATTGCTTTATCTCAAGCCAAATATATTGTAGGACAAAATGTAGGTTTTGATGTGAATATTATGGGTTGCGAATTTCACCGATTTGGAATAGCTACCGATTTAACTAAAATGCCCATTTTAGATACTTGTACAGAAACTACGGCTTTATTATTAAAATTACCTGGTGGACGTGGTGGAAAATTTAAACTACCTACATTAACAGAATTACACGAATATTTATTTCAAGAAAAATTTGCAGAAGCTCATAATGCCACTGCCGATGTAGAAGCCACAACTCGTTGTTTTTTAGAATTAGTAAAACGCGGAAATTTTAATTCAAACGAATTGCCTGTTTCTGAAGAATACTATACAGCTTTCAGAACTAATAATCCAGAGGTAAAACCAATCGGATTAAAACACGTAAATTTAAAACAAGCTTCAGCTACTTTAAGAGAGAAAGTACAACAACAGCTTCCTAAAGATATTGAGATTTTACCTGAAAATTTGGAAGATATTTCAGATGTTGCCTTTGCACATTTGCACAATCATTCACAGTTTTCCGTTTTGCAATCTACAATTTCCATTCCTAATTTGATTGAAAATACGGTAAAGCAAAAAATGCAAGCAGTTGCCCTTACCGATATTGGAAATATGATGGGTGCTTTTCAATTTGTAAGTGGAATTCTAAATCACAATAAAGCGGCGGAAGCCAAAAACAAGGAATTAGTTGAAGCGGGGGAACAACCAACAGAAACCATCATTAAACCAATAGTAGGTTGCGAATTTTTTGTTTGTAACAATCATAAAGACAAATCAAATAAAGACAACGGATATCAAGTCGTTTTCTTAGCTAAGAATAAAAAAGGATATCATAATTTAGCGAAACTGTCTTCAAAAGCCTATATAGATGGGTTTTACTATGTGCCTCGAATCGATAAAGAATTAATCAAACAATATAAAGAAGATATTATTGTTTTAACTGGAAGTTTATATGGTGAAGTGCCAAATAAAATTCTGAATCTCGGAGAAAATCAAGCTGAAGAATCCTTATTATGGTGGAAAGAACAATTTGGTGACGATTTGTATATCGAATTAATGAATCACAATCAAGAGGATGAAAAAGCGGTAAATACTACGTTAATTCAGTTTTCTAAAAAGCATAATGTAAAGCTAATTGCAACAAACAATACGTTTTACATCAATAAAGAAGATGCCAACGCACACGATATTTTGTTATGTGTAAAAGAGGGTGAAAAACAAGCCACACCAATAGGACGTGGTCGCGGATATCGTTTCGGCTTACCCAATCAAGAATATTATTTCAAGTCAGCAAATGAAATGAAAAAATTGTTTCCGCAATCACCAGAAGCTATTAATAATGTTCAAGAAATTGTAGATAAAATTGAAATATATTCGCTTTCGCGAGATGTATTACTTCCAAAATTTGATATTCCAGAAGAATTTCAGGATCCTGAAGATACAAAAGATAAAGGCGTTCGAGGCGAAAATGCTTTTTTAAGACATTTAACCTACGAAGGAGCCAAAAAACGTTATGGTGAAATAAGTGATGAATTAAAAGAACGCATTGATTTTGAACTACTAACAATTAGTAATTCGGGTTATCCTGGCTATTTTTTAATTGTACAAGATTTTATCGCCGAAGCCAGAAAAATGGACGTTTCTGTTGGTCCAGGTAGGGGTTCTGCTGCGGGTTCAGTTGTTGCGTATTGTTTGTGGATTACGAATATTGATCCGTTATTATACAATTTGCTTTTCGAGCGTTTTTTAAATCCAGACCGTGTATCGATGCCCGATATCGATATCGATTTTGATGATGAAGGCAGAGGTCGAGTAATGGATTATGTAATAAAGAAATACGGCTCCAATCAAGTGGCGCAAATTATCACGTATGGAAAAATGGCCACGAAATCAGCTATTCGAGATACGGCTCGAGTTTTAGATTTGCCTTTATTCGAAGCGGATAGAATTGCGAAATTGATTCCAGCAATGATGCCTGGAAAATGGAATTTAGCACGATTTCTATCGGAAAAAGAAGAAGATGTTAAAAAAGCCGTTCGTTCAGATGAATTTGACCGAGTAAAAGAATTAATCGAAATTGCCAATCAAGACGAACTTTCTGGAGAAACCATTCAACAAGCAAAAATATTAGAAGGCTCGCTCCGAAATACAGGAATTCACGCTTGTGGTGTAATTATTACGCCAGATGATATTACCAATTTCGTTCCCGTAACTACAGCAAAAGATTCAGATTTATATGTTACCCAGTTTGATAACGCCGTAGCTGAAAGTGCGGGTTTATTAAAAATGGACTTTTTAGGTTTAAAAACGTTAACACTTATTAAAGACACGGTTAAACTCGTAAAATATAAGCGAAATATCGATTTAGATCCTGATACATTTCCTATAGACGATAAAAAAACATACGAATTATTCCAACGTGGCGAAACGGTAGGTATTTTTCAGTACGAATCGCCTGGAATGCAAAAGTATTTGAAAGATTTAAAGCCAACGGTTTTTGGAGATTTAATTGCGATGAATGCATTATATCGACCAGGTCCGTTAGAATATATTCCTTCTTTCGTTCGAAGAAAAAATGGTTTAGAACCCATTGCATATGATTTAGATGCCTGTGAAGAATATTTAGCAGAAACCTACGGAATTACAGTATATCAAGAGCAAGTAATGCTTTTATCTCAATCATTAGCTGGATTTACAAAGGGTGATGCTGATGTGCTTCGTAAAGCAATGGGTAAAAAAGACAAGCCGGTCTTGGATAAAATGAAGCCTAAATTCATCGCGCAAGCAGAAGAAAAAGGACACGACGCTAAAATATTAGAGAAAATTTGGAAAGACTGGGAAGCGTTTGCAAGTTATGCATTCAACAAATCGCACTCTACTTGCTATGCTTGGATTGCTTATCAAACGGCCTATTTAAAAGCTCATTATCCAGCAGAATATATGGCGGCGGTGCTTTCAAACAATATGAATGATATCAAATCGGTTTCCTTTTTTATGGAAGAATGCAAGCGAATGGGCTTAGAAGTTTTAGGACCAGATGTTAATGAATCATTCTATAAGTTTACCGTAAACGATAATAATGCTATTCGATTCGGAATGGGAGCAATTAAAGGCGTTGGAGAAAACGCAGTAAAAACAATAGTTGAAGTGCGAAAAGAAGGTCGTTTTAAGTCTATTTTCGATTTGGCAAAACGAATTGATTTGCGTGCAGCCAATAAAAAAGCATTCGAAAATTTAGCCTTAGCAGGTGGTTTTGATGAGTTTGGCGATACGCATCGTGCTCAGTATTTTCATACTGATGGCGATAATAGTTCCTTTTTGGAAAAAGCAATGCGTTTTGGTGCAAAGTTTCAAGAAAACGAAAATTCTTCTCAAGTGAGTTTGTTTGGTGATGCATCCGATGTGCAAATTGCCGAGCCAACTGTGCCGCCTTGTGAAGAATGGAATACCTTAGAAAAATTATCTCGCGAAAAAGAAGTTGTAGGAATTTATATTTCTGGTCATCCATTGGACGATTATAAATTTGAAATGAAATATTTCTGCAATACAAAGTTGCAAGCATTACATAATTTAGAGCCTTTAGTTGGTAAAAATTTATCATTTGGAGGAATTGTATCCAATGTGCAACATCGTACCACGCAACAAAATAAAGGTTGGGCTACGTTTAATATTGAAGGATACGAAGAAAGTTTTGAATTCCGAATTTTTAATGAGGAATATTTGAAATTCCGTCATTATTTGGTTGCAAATCAGTTTGTATTTGTTAAAATTTTCGTGAAAGAAGGTTGGACAAATAAAGACACCGGAAAAAAATCAGAACCAAGAATTAATTTTACACATCTTCAGAGTTTACAAGATGTTTTGCCAGATTTTGCAAAAAAATTAACCATTCAGTTACCTGTTGAAGAGTTAAAAGAACAATTAATTTCAAAATTAAATGAACTTTTCTCATATCATCAAGGGGATTTTAATGTAACATTCGAATTGTTAGAATTAGAAAAAGTGAAACGATTTGTAAAACGAGAGATTGAAATTGATGACGAAATTCAAGATGAAAATCTTATAGAAATAGAGGATGAGGCAGAAAATAATGCGGAAATAATAATAGAAAATCAAATGGAAGAAATTGAAGAAACTATTATAAAAAACAAGTTAGAAATGCCTAGTAGAAAACTAAAAATTAATATTTCAAAAGATTTGTTGGAAGGATTGGAAAGAATGCAAATTAATTTTAAATTGAATTAATGAAATCAACTCTTAAAAAACTTATAAATTGATTTTTCTAATTCTCAAATAGGTAAAAGAAATCATATTTTTTTTCACAGCTTAAATATATTTTCTACTTTCGCAGTATAATAATTTATAGTATAAAAAAATAAATATAAAAATATGGCATTAGCAATTACAGACGCTACTTTTGAGGAAGTAGTATTAAAATCAGACAAACCAGTAGTAGTAGATTTTTGGGCAGCTTGGTGTGGACCTTGCAGAATGGTAGGACCAGTTATTGATGAGGTAGCTACAGAATATGAAGGAAAAGCAGTTGTTGGTAAAGTAGATGTTGATGCAAATCAAGAATTTGCTGCAAAATACGGCGTAAGAAATATTCCAACAGTATTAGTGTTTCAAAACGGAGAAGTAGTAGGAAGACAAGTAGGAGTAGCTCCTAAAAAAACCTATACTGATGCAATCGACGCATTACTATAATCAATAGAAAACACATATTACAAAAGGTTCAACGGGAGTTGAGCCTTTTTTTTAACAAATAACTTTCATACAGAATTTAAAATCTTTTCATATATTTACGATATGAATTTAGAATCGCAACTCGAAAAAATATCCCAATTCAAGAATTTAGAACTTTTGGCTAATCAAATAGTTGAAGGATTTATTTCGGGCATGCATAAAAGTCCGTTTCACGGGTTTTCTGCCGAATTTGCCGAACATAAAATTTATAATCAAGGTGAAAGCACCAAGCATATAGATTGGAAGTTATTTGCTAAAACAGACAGATTATATACGAAGAAGTTCGAAGAAGAAACCAATTTACGATGTCATTTAATTATCGATAATTCTTCATCGATGCATTATCCAAAATTAAAATCGAATCAAAATTTTTCTGAAAGTAAAATTGGATTTTCTGTTTTAGCCGCAGCTGTATTGATGAATTTATTAAAGAAACAACGCGATGCGGTTGGCGTTTCTGTGTATTCTGATACGTATGAATATTACGCTTCAGAAAAAGGAAGCGAACGCCATCACAGAATGATTTTAAATCAGTTTGAAAACATATTAAACGACTCAAAAGAATCTAAAAAAACAGATACGATTACATTTCTACATCAAATTGCTGAAAAAGTGCACCGTCGTTCGATGATTATTTTGTTTACAGATATGTTTATCGATCAAGATAATGAAAAACTATTTAGTGCTTTGCAGCATTTAAAGCATAACAAACATAAGGTGGTTTTGTTCCATGTTTTTGATAAAAAAACAGAGTTGAATTTTGATTTTGACAATACCCCAAGAAAGTTCATTGATATGGAAACAGGTGAGGAAGTTAACTTGTTTGCCGAAAATATGAAAGAAAGTTACGAAAAAGTAGTAAATACTTATTTTGAAAACATAGCTAATACTTGCGCTTCCTATAAAATTAAATATGTTCCAGTTTCAGTGGATGAAAATTTCGAAAAAATACTAACAACATATTTAGTTGAAAAACAGAAGTTTGGATAAGTAATGGAGGTTATTTCGGATTTTTTTTATTAAAATATTTGCAAGTTACAAAAACTGTAGTATATTTGCACTCGCATTACAGCAACGGTTTGGTAGTTCAGTTGGTTAGAATACCTGCCTGTCACGCAGGGGGTCGCGGGTTCGAGTCCCGTCCAGACCGCAACATTTGGGAAGCATTCTAATTTATTAGAATGCTTTTTTGCCCAAAAATCTTGAGTCTTCAAGAGAATCGTAGTTGTGTTGTTTATCCCGTTTACGGGAAAAGGTTTAGTAGTTAGACCGATGAAAAGCTTTCCACTTTTGTGGATGGCTTTTTTGATTTTATAGTATCTTCATTATTTTTAGTATTATAAGCTGTAATAAATAGGTTTTTTAAATTTTGTCTAATTTATTCTACATTAAAAGTTGTTTTTATATTTAATTTACTTATATTTAGCCACTTAAATTATAAAAATTAATATTAAATATCTATAAAATGAAGAAAAAATTACTTATATTATTAGTTCTTTTGAGTGTAGCCGTTAACTTTGTTAGCGCTCAATGTTTGCCACCAACGAATGTTTTTGTGTCAAATATTACAAACAATTCTGCTACGGTTTCATGGGTACCAAATACTACTACGACGACTTCAGATTACAACATCCAATTGATGATGAACGGTACTGTTGCTGGTAATTTTGCGGCACAAACGAGTCCTTATGTTTTAACAGGATTACCTTGCGGAACAACTTGTACGCTTCAAATTGTTTCTGTTTGCGCTCCAAATGTAATAAGTGTACCAAGTGTTTCAGTTACTTTTACAACCGCGTCTTGTCCAACTCAATTCGGGCAACCTCAAAATATGACGGCTTGTGTAACAAACGGATTTGGATGCTTTAATTTAGCAAGTAACACACAAAATATTTTAGCAAATCAACCTGCAAATTTATATACGGTATCTTATCATTCTTCTCAAGCAGATGCTGTTTCTGGTGCTAATCCTCTAGTAAGCCCACATTGTGTGAATTTAGGTAGTTACACTGTATTTTCAAGAGTTACAGCAATTTCTTCAGGAAATTTGATGCAAGTTAGTGGATTTACTATAAATGCTGTTGACTATCAAGTTATGTCAGCGTTAAACCCTATGGTGCAATGTGATGACAATAACGATCAACAAGTGGTATTTGATTTAACTACATCTCAAGCAGTTATTAACAGTAATAATACGTTAGTATATTATCCAACATTAATTGCCGCACAAAACCAAGTAAATCCCATATCGCCAGCTACTAACTTTGTAGTTCCTGTTTCAGCATTGAGTAGTACTATTTTTATTAGAGAAATTATTGCAGATGCATGTGATAAAATATATCCAAGAACTGTTTTTGCACAGTCTAATTGTAATTTAGCTTCTTTTTGTACAAATGCTAATTTATTATGTAATTCATTAGGTATTCCATACACAAATACAATTAACTTTCCAAATAGTGGGGCCTCAGGATGTCTAGGTACTACACCAAATCCAAACTGGTTTTATATACCAATTAGCGCACCCGGAACTATAAATTTATCAATCAATCAAGGAAATAATGCACCTAGTTTTAATAATCAAGATGTAGATTATATTATTTACGGTCCGTTTACAAGCGGTACTTCAAGTTGTAACTTAGTAGGACCAAATAATATTGTAAGTTGTAGCTATTCAGCTTCTGCTTCAGAAAATGCTGTAATTCCAAATGCACAAGCAGGACAATATTACCTAATGATGATTACTAATTTCTCCAATCAAAATGGATTTATTACTATTAATCATACTAATAGTTCAATGCCCGGTTCAGGAGTGATTAATTGCACCGGATTTACATTTAATGCTTTTTTAGATTCAAATAATAACGGTACGAAAGATACTGGAGAAGTGAATTTCCCTTTAGGAAAGTTTACACATGAGAAAAATGACAATGGCGTGGTTCATAATGTAATTGCTCCGTCAGGATCATTTAGTATTTACGATATGGTTGCCACTAATTCTTATGACGTTGCTTTTGTAGTAAACCCAACGTATGCAACTATGTATAATGTAAATCCTTCTCAGTTTTTAAATTTAACATCAACAGGGTCGGGAATGACAACTTATAACTTTCCAGTAACATCGCTTCAAAATTATAACGATTTAGGAGTTGCAGTTGTACCATTTAATGCGCCAAGACCAGGATTTAATTATATAAACCGAATTGTATACGCAAATTTAGGAAATCAAACTATTACTTCTGGAACGGTAACGTTCACAAAACCTTCAGCAGTAACTTTAGTTTCAACTACTCCAGCTTCAACTAGTACAGCAACTGGTTTTACACTCGATTTTACTAATTTATTACCTTTTGAAGTAAGAACTGTAAATGTTAATATGTTGGTACCTACTATTCCAACAGTGAATGCAGGAGAATTTTTAGTAAGTCAAGCTTCAATTGTTCCAACAACTGGAGATGTAGTAATTGAAAATAATAGTAATACATTAACCCAAATGGTTATAAATGCTTATGATCCAAATGATAAAATGGAAGCTCGTGGACCTCAAATATTACATTCAAGCTTCACCTCTAATGATTATTTATACTACACTATTCGATTTGAAAATACAGGTAATGCTAGTGCCATTAATGTTAGAATTAATGATGTTTTAAATAACAAATTAGATGAAAGCACATTATCAATGATTAGTTCAAGTCATACATATGAATTAGACCGAGTAGGTACAGAATTAAATTGGAAATTTAATAATATTCAATTGCCAGTTTCGGTTGCCAATTCTACCATCGGTAAAGGATATGTAACATTCAAAATCAAACCAAAAGCGGGGTATGCAGTTGGTGATATTATTCCAAATGTGGCATCAATTTATTTTGACTACAACCCAGCAATTGTAACAAATACGTTTACAACTGAATTTGTGGCGCTTTTAGAATCAGAATCTTTCGAAACCAATGAGTTTATGGTATATCCAAACCCAACGAATTCAATATTGAATATTCAATCTAAAAATAATCAAACTATTTCTGAAGTAAATGTTTACGATTTATTAGGTAAAAAACTTACCAATAAAAAAGTAACTGTTTCTACTACAGAAATTGATTTAACAAATTATACTCCAGGATTATATGTATTAGAAGTTATTTCAGCAGATAATCAAAAAAGTATTCATAAGATTGTAAAAAAATAATCTTTATAAAATAAGAAAAAATCCCGAATGCGTTCGGGATTTTTTTATGTCTAATTATAAGGAATTTTATGTGTTAAAATAAAAACAGAGAAAATCAATAAAAGATATTCTATAATATTGTATTTTTGAAAATCTAAATAGTTGAAAATCAAAATGAATAAAGTAATTGCTTTTTTTCTAATTTTTTTATTGCAATCGTGTCAATTTTTCGATAAGAAAGTGCCAGATGAAAACGTATTATTAGAACAAGAACTCAAAAAAATAAATTGGAAACAAGTAGATGAATTTCCTTCATTTACAGCTTGCGATTCTTTATCTGATACGTACAGTAAACAAAGTTGTTTCTATGAAACATTGTCATATCAATTACATTCTAAATTGAAAGATGATAGTATTGCTAAATTGTTTCCGCAATTAGATACCATTCAAGTAAAAGTAATTATTTCTTCAAATTCGGATGTAAATTTTGAAGCCATAATTTCGGATTCTATTGCCTATAATAAAGTGCAATTAGATAGTATTTTTCAATTGCGATTAACTGATTTTCCGAAAATTAATCCAGCTATAAAAAGAGGTGTTCCTGTAAAATCTGAATTTCAACTTCCCGTTATTTTAAATAAAGAAGACTAATTTTTTATTTCAACTTTTTTCGGTTTAAAAATCAACACAAAATAACTCCCAATTAATACAGGTAAAACTACATTTGCCAGCCACATAAAAGTACTGATAAACAAAACTACGTAGTCATCAATGTGTAATTTATTGAAAAACCAAATCGCCACACTTCCTTTTACTACAAAATCTAAAAATTGAAAAGACGGCAACGAACTGGCAATAAAATATACCGCAGTTATTGTAGCCATTAACGTAAAATAGTCAATTTTTACGCCAAATAACAGAAATAAAAAATAATATTGATGCGAAAATGTTATATATCTTGCAAATGCCAATAAAATATTTTTCCGATGTGTTCTTTTAGGTATTTCACCAATTTTTTCTAAAAATAATTTTATTGAATAGCCTTTTATATTTGCGTTTTTTGTCAAAAACATAAAAACACCAATGAAAAAAACACTGGTTATAAGCACAATAAAGTAAAGCGTATAACCCAAAAATAAAAGACCGATTAACCCGAATAAAACAGCAATAATTAATTGAATTCCATTACAAATTACGTTTAAAAATAAAATTCGTTTGGTTTCGTTTTTTGGAAAATAAAGCGCTTTTCCTGCGTATTCGCCAATTCCGTTTGGAGTAAATAATCCTGCAGTTACACCAGCTAAGACTTGTTTTGTAGCCGTGTAAAGCGAAATTCTTTCAACTACTTCAACTAAATTCTGCCATTTCAAAATTTCTAAAAACCGATTTAGAAAACTAAATCCTAACATAAAAATTAACCAAGAAAGAGTAAATTTATGTTGTACTATCCCTGAAAATTGAGTCCAACTCAGTTTGTCATCGTGAGCTAATTTGTCATATATAAAATAAAAAGCACCAAAAACAATCGTAAGTTTTATTATAAGTGTGAGATATTGTTTAGTTTTGTTTGTAATCATTTTGCAAAGAAACAAAACTTTGAACTTGAAACCTTAAACCTGAAACAAAAATTTTGTCAAACGAACGCATCATTCTCGGTATCGATCCAGGAACTACTATTATGGGTTTCGGACTCATCCGTGTGGTAAATAAAAAAATGGAGTTTATTCAGTTAAACGAATTACAACTTAATAAAATGGACGATCATTATATGAAGTTGAAACGAATTTTTGAGCGAACTATCGAATTAATTGACACCTATCATCCAGATGAAATTGCTATTGAAGCACCCTTTTTCGGAAAGAATGTGCAATCGATGCTAAAATTAGGAAGAGCTCAAGGCGTAGCAATGGCAGCAGGTTTATCAAGAGAAATACCAATTACTGAATACGAACCCAAGAAAATAAAAATGGCCATTACAGGAAATGGAAACGCCAGTAAAGAACAAGTAGCCAAAATGCTACAACAACTTTTAGGACTTAAAACGTTACCAAAAAACCTTGATTCTACAGATGGTTTAGCCGCTGCGGTTTGTCATTTTTTCAATACGGGTAAAATTGTTGGAACCACAAGTTATTCAGGTTGGGATGCTTTCGTGAAGAATAATGAAGATAAAATTAGAAAATGAGAAAATGGGTCAATTAGAAAAGAAATAAATAGAAGTATCACATTATCAAATTTTCTAATTTAAACGGAACACTTTTAAATGAGCGGCATCTACATTCACATCCCTTTTTGCAAGCAAGCGTGTCACTACTGCGATTTTCATTTTTCTACTTCAATGAAGAAGAAAGAAGAAATGGTGTTGGCTTTGGCGAAAGAAATGGAACTTCGTAAAGATGAATTTGAAAAAGAAGTAGTAGAAACCATTTATTTTGGAGGAGGAACACCAAGCGTATTGTCTATTGACGATTTACGATTTTTGGTTGACGCTGTTTACCAAAATTATCAAGTAGTTGAACATCCAGAAATTACTTTAGAAGCCAATCCTGACGATTTAAATTCTGAAATAATTATTCAATATGCCAACTCGCCAATAAACCGATTATCAATTGGTGTTCAGTCCTTTTTTGATGATGATTTACAACTAATGAATCGTGCACACAACTCGGAAGAAGCTAAAAGATGTTTAGCATTTGCTACACAACATTTCGACAACATTTCTATCGATTTAATTTACGGAATGCCAAATATGAGTAATGAGAAATGGCTTCAAAATATAGAAACGGCGCTAAGTTTTAATATTCCACATATTTCCAGTTATGCGTTAACGGTGGAACCAAAAACAGCATTGTATAAAATGATAAAAACAGGTTTAATACCGAATTTAGATGACGATTTAGCACAACAACATTTTCATATTTTAATAGATAAGCTTCAAGAAAACGGGTTTGTACATTATGAACTATCGAATTTTGGTAAACCAGATTATTTTTCAAAAAACAACACCGCTTATTGGTTAGGTAAAAAATACATTGGAATTGGTCCGTCTGCGCATAGTTTTAATGGGAAAAGTAGAAGTTGGAATGTTTCAAATAATTCATTGTATTTGAAAGCAATTGCAGAAAATAAGCTCCCATCAGAAATCGAAATTCTATCAAAAACGGATCAGTATAATGAATATATTATGACGGGTTTACGAACCATTTGGGGTGTTTCTTTAGAAAGAATTGAAGCCGAATTTGGAAGTAACTATTTAGAGTATTTGCATCAACAAGCAGAAAAATATATTTCAGATAATTTGTTGACCGTTGAAAATAATATTTTAAAAACTACTAAAAAAGGAAAATTTTTAAGCGATGGCATCGCAAGTGATTTGTTTTTGCTAAATTTGGAATAGTTTAACCGCAAGGTTCGCAATGAGAAGCGCAAAGCTCGCATTTTATATAAGCCAAAATGATTAATATGACAGAAAACGAATTATCAAGAATTGTTTTTGATGCAGCATTAAAAGTACATCAAAATTTAGGTCCAGGACTTTTAGAAAGTGCCTATGAAGAATGTTTGTTTTATGAATTAAATAAATCGGGATTAAAAGTTGAGAAGCAAAAAGCGTTACCCCTAATTTATGAAGAAATAAAATTAGATATTGGTTATAGATTAGATATTATTTTAGAAGACAAATTAATTATTGAAATTAAATCAGTTGAAAGTTTAAATGACGTTCATTTTGCTCAATTATTAACGTATTTAAAATTAACAAATTGCAAATTAGGTATGCTAATTAACTTCAATGTGAAATTAGTAAAAGATGGAATAAAAAGAATAGCAAATAACCTTTAAAATCTTTGCGAACCTTGCGTAATACTTTGCGAGCTTTGCGGTTAAAAAAAATGAAAGCAATTATAAACAACTTCAACATCGACTTATCAAAACCCATTGATATTTCTTTACCTTTATCTAATACGGATGCTAATCCGATTGCTTGGTATATTGAAAAACCGGTAATTGAACCCGTAACTTTTGAAAATTGGACCGGAAAAGTATCGGAAGGGAGTTCAACCAATTTTAATAATATATTTTTCAATCCGCACGGACACGGCACGCATACTGAGTGTTTAGGGCATATAACTAACGATTTTTATTCGATTAATCAGTGTTTGAAACAGTTCTTCTTTATGGCGGAATTGGTTTCTATTTCGCCAGAAGTAAGAAATGACGATTTTGTCATTACGAAAAGTCAAATTGAAAATTCTTTAAATGGAAATACGCCTGAGGCCATAATCATTCGAACACTTCCAAATAGTTTAGGTAAAAAATCTAAAAACTATTCGCACACTAATCCGCCTTATTTGTTAGAAGAAGCGGCAATTTATATTCGAGAAATCGGAATTAAGCATCTGCTAATTGACTTACCAAGTGTAGATAGGGAAGAAGACGAAGGCAAATTATTGGCACACAAAGCGTTTTGGAATGTAAAAAACACTACAATTTTAAATGATGATGCCCGTTTAGATTGCACAATCACAGAACTAATTTATGTAGATGATTCCGTTTCTGACGGCACCTATTTATTGAATTTGCAAATTGCCTCTTTTGAAAATGATGCAAGTCCGAGCAAACCAGTTTTATATGCCATTCATTAATTTTCAATTACATTAGAAATTTATCTAAAATTTAAAAAATAAACTTCGTAGATAAAAAGTTTGACTCTCCTTCAGTTACAATTTTATTAATAATGGCTTTGTTGTCCTTATTTTCTTTAGTGGCAACTACAGTTCGTATCGAAAACGAACGAAGCGCATCATAAACCGAAAGTGTACCTTCCGCAGAATCTTTTCGACCTGTAAAAGGGAACGTATCAGGACCACGTTGACACTGAACATTAAGGTTTACACGTGATACTTGATTGACTAACCCATCAATTAAATGCGAAATTTCGTGGGTGTCCGTTCCAAAAATACTCACTTGTTGTCCAAAATTTGATGTAATCATATAATCAATCGGTTCTTGTAATTCTTTAAATGAAACAATAGGAACAATTGGTCCAAATTGTTCTTCGCGATACAATTTCATCCCTTCAGTAACAGGATATAGTACAGCTGGGAAAAACAAAGTACCATTTTGAATGGCGCCATTTTCATTCATAATTTTCGCACCTTTACTTTCGGCATCGGCTATGCAATCATTTAAATATTTGAATTTTTCTTCCTCTGGCAAAGGCGTAATTTGCACTTTTTCGTCCCAAGGCATTCCAAATTTTAAAGCATCTACTTTTTCGCAGAATTTTTTTATAAATTCATCTTTAATATTTTCGTGAACAAACAATATTTTTAAGGCGGTACAGCGTTGTCCATTAAAAGATAAACTTCCTAAAAGGCATTCTTCTATAGCATTTTCTATATTGGCATTTTCTAAAATTATCGCTGGATTTTTAGCGTCTAATCCTAAAATTGCTCGTAATCGGTTTACTTTTGGATGTGCTTTTTTTATGTCAGAGGCAACTTTACTGGATCCAATTAAGGTTAAAACATTAATTTTACCTGTATTCATTAACGGTTCAACAATTTCACTACCTTTTCCGTAAAGATAATTTACAACTCCTTTTGGAAAACTTTTTTCTATGGCTTTTGATAAGCAATAATGCAACAAACACCCGTGTTTTGGCGGTTTAAATAAAATTACATTACCCATAATTAAGGCTGGAATTAGTAAAGTATATGTTTCATTCAAAGGGTAATTATAAGGCCCAATACACAAAGTTATCCCTAAAGGCGAACGACGAATTTGACCAATAACACCTTCTTCTATAGTAAAAGTTGCCGATTTTCGTTCTAATTTTTTTAAAGATTCGATGGTGTCGTAAATGTATTTTATGGTTCTGTCAAATTCCTTTTCAGAATCTTTTTCAGATTTTCCAATTTCCCACATCAATAAATTTACTACTTCAGTTCTCAATTTTAGCATTTCGCCTACAAAATGTTCCACATAAGAAATCCTTTTTTCAACAGAAAACATAGGCCATTCTCCAAAACCATTATCATATGCTTTTTCGGCACTTTCTAAACATTCAAATGCTTCTGGTAAGCCCGTTTTCGGAATCTTTCCAATTAAAATACGTTCTAAATTTTCATCGGACGTTGGTTTGCAAATCGCTGCGTGAATTTCATTGAAAGGACCATTCCAAGATTTGAATGTTCCGTTAACCAAATATTCATTTTGATTAATAAATGGAATTTCTTTAGAACTTGCAGTTGAAAAAACATCAAATAGCTGATTTTTAGTGATATAGTTTTGCATTTTTTTTGTGAAAAAAAGTGAATAATAATTAAAATTAACCTTTTTAAAATTAATAAAGGTTCAACAATTCATAAATTTTATTTATTTTTGATAACATGAACATCCAACAACTATACGAATTTTGTCTTTTTAAAAAAGGAGTAACTGAACATTTTCCGTTCGATGAAGATACTTTGGTGTTTAAGGTAGGCGGAAAAATGTTTTGTTTAACTTCCTTGAAACAATGGGAAAGAAACGAACCAAGTTTAAATTTAAAATGCGATCCAGATAGAGCAGAAGTACTTCGAGCGGAATATGAAGCCATAAATCCAGGATACCATATGAGTAAAAAACATTGGAATACGATAGAATTTCATTCGGATGTGAATGATAAAATGATGTACCATTTAATTAATGACTCGTACGATTTGGTTTTTAAGAGCTTAACTAAAAAAATTCAATCTGAAATTCAAGAATCTGAAAATTAGGCATTACTTTTGATGTCAACAATCCATCAACTAAAAACTAAACAGAAAATGATCGACAATTTAAAAAAAATATTAAACGAAGACCAAGACCCAAAAGCGATTGAAAAAATCACCTCTAAATTGGAAAATTTATTAATGTCTAATGAAGAAGTAGGTTATATAGCGGTTCAGAAAAAACCTGCAATTACCGTTTTCCCTGATAGTATTGTGGTAACTAATAAACGCATTATTTTATGCAAACCCAAAAATTTAGGGTTATCTATGGAATTTATGGATTACGATTGGGATGATATTGCAGGAACATTTGTAAAAGAAGGTTTTTTAGGTGCCGATTTTTCTTTTTCAACGAAAACCGATTTAACACATACGGTAGAATATTTACCAAAAAATCAAGCACGTAAATTATATACGTATGCTAAAGAACAATTGGATATTTTGAAAAATGGGGTTGCGACAAACTTAAATTCAGTTGCAAATGCATCCGTTGAAATAGAAGAGGTTCAAACAGAAGAAGTAACGCATTTTGCAGAGATTATGCCTGCAGTTCAAGATACAGAATTAGAAGAACCTATTCCGTCGCACGAAAAAAAGCTTTCCGAGTTATCAAAAGAGGAATTATTTGACAAACTTAATAATTATAAAAAACTGTTAGACAACGGTTTAATTCTTCAAGGAGAATACGATAGATTAAAAAATGAAATATTGCCTTTTTTGTAATAATAATTCACTTTTTTTTAACTATCTAGTTGATTTTCAAAATAAATTTATTATTATTGTAACGAAATAACTAAAACTAAAAATATGAAAAAAATTACTTTAATCGCATTATTGTTTGCCGCTTTTCAAATGAATGCGCAAACAATAGTTCAAACTACACCTCAGAATAAAAAGGTTATTCTTGAAGAATTTACGGGTGTAAATTGTGTTTGGTGTCCAGCTGGACATACAATAGCTAATGCTATTAAGGCATCAAATCCTAACAATGTATTTTTAATAAATATACATGTTGGAAGTTTTGCTACACCAGGAGTTGGTCAACCAGACTTTAGAACTCCATTTGGAACAGCTATAGTGAATCAAACCGGAATAGCAGGTTATCCAGCCGGAACAGTTAATCGTACAGTATTTCCTGGTAGTGCTCAAAACGGTACAACTGGTACAGCGATGAGTAGAAATTTCTGGACTGCTGCTGCAAATCAGACTATAGCACAGTCCTCATATGTAAATGTAGCAACAACAGCAACTATCAATGCAACAACTAGGTTATTAACTGTTTTAGTAGAAGCTTATTACACAGGGTCAAGTCCGGTTGCAACAAATAAATTAAATGTGGCTTTTTTACAAAATAATACCGTTGGTCCTCAGACTGGAGGAAATGCAGGGGATAATTATAATCACCAACATAGATTAATTCATATGTTAACAGGACAGTGGGGTGAGACTATTAATACCACAACAGCTGGCACATTTGTGACTAAAACTTATACTTACACCATTCCGGCTGATTATAATAATATCATCGCAGAAATGGGCGAATTTGAAATTGTTGCTTTTATGGCTGAAACACAGCAAAAAATTATTTCAGGTAATGGCGCAGTTCCTACTTATACGGGGTTAGTTGCAAATGATGTTAAATTGAAAGAAGTTCAAAATATTGAAAGTCAATGTACATCTCCAATCGCACCAAAAATTAAAATCCAAAATTATGGACAAACAGCTTTAACTACATTACCTATTACGTACAGTGTAAATGGTGGCACACCACAAGTGTATAATTGGACGGGTAATTTAGTTTCATTTGCAAAAGAATCGGTTACTTTACCTGCAATTACATATAATTTAATAAGTAGCAATGTTTTAAATGTTTCGATTCCTGCAGACGCAAATGTATCTGATAATACGGGTTCTGTTAGTTTTGCAAAAGCAGCTGTAACTACAGATACTAATATTACAATTAAAATTACACTTGATCAATATGGTTCAGAAACGTCATGGCAGTTATTAAATTCAAGTAATACACCTGTAGCAACAAGTCCAACCTATACAAATGCAGCTGGTGCAGGAGCATATCCTCAAGCTGATATAAACTTAACATTACCTTTTGATTGTTACAAGTTTGTTATTAATGATGCTTACGGAGATGGTATGGATAGTGGTTATGGTGTTGGTTCTTACCAAGTACTTGCAGATGGTGTTTTAATCCCTGGTATTGAGGGCGGCGCTTTCGGTTCCTCAGAAACTAGTGTATTCCAAGTGGCTAATATTCTTGGTGTAGAAGACTTTAATACAAATGAAATTACATTATATCCAAATCCTTCTAATGGTATTTTCACAATTAGTGCGCAATTGCCTACAGATGTGGTTGCAATTGACGTTACAGGTAAAGAAGTTTTCAGAATGTTAAACATTAACAACCAAACAACTTTAAATTTAACCCAACTTCAAAAAGGACTTTACTTATTAAAATTGAGTAACGAATTAGGAGAGCAAACAAAAAAAATAATAATTGAATAATTAAATAAAAAACCATGAAAAAAATTGTAATCCTTTTGTTTGCCGTTATTTCGGCTATTAGCTGTAGTAAAGACGATGAGCAAACACCAACTCCAGAACCAGTTGCAAATACGGCACTTAAAGTTTTTAATAAAACTACTGGAACTGAAATTAAAGATGGAGATGTTTTAACTTTTACTTCTATTTCATCACAAGGCGGTGCTAACGAGTTAAAATTTTATTTTAAAAATACTTCTGCAGCCCCTATAAATACTAAAGTTAAGTTTATTTCTTTTGATGGAGTTCCTGATACTAGTTATTTAAGTATTTGTATTGGCGCGCAATGTTTGTCTTCAATTATTACAGGTTATTCCTATCCACTAAGTTCGGAGCCAATAATAACTATTCCTGCTAATGGAATTGTAGGAGATGTTGAGGGCTATAAAATTTTTAACACTACAACTCCTGTTTCACCAGCTGCTAAAATTGATTATGTTTTTGAAGCATATCAGTACGATGCTAACGGAACTCCTGTTGGAAATAAAGTACGATTTACTTACAGATATCAGCAATAAAACAGATAACATATTTGTTTATTACAAGTGAGTCCATTGGGCTCACTTTTTTTTTAATATATTGTATTTCAAATCATTAAACATCCCTGTAGAACAAATTCTACATTAAAAACAACTTTTATTTGTTAATTTATTAAAGAATACTTTTTATATTTGCAGTTAATTTAAACTGTAAAACAATGCGAATTTTCTTTATTATATTTTTATTTTTTATAAGTAAAGTTGTTGTTGCTCAACAGCTTCATCACGAAATGATCAGCGCACAAGGAGGTTCTGTTACAACAACTAATGGGCAATTTGTAAGATATACTGTTGGTCAACAATCTGTTACAGGTACTTCTTCTAACGGCTACGTAGTACAACAAGGTTTTCAACAAAGTAATTGGGGTAAAATTTTGGAACAGAATACCATATCTATTATCACAACCGTTTATCCAAATCCATTTGTAAATGAAGTAAATTTTTCATTTTCAACTTCTCCAGGAGAAAAAATTTCAGCTTATGTTTTTGATGTGTTAGGTCGTTTGGTTTATTCTGAAGATATTAAAAATGAAAATAATTCAATTAAATTAAATTTAGTGCAGCTTTCTACAGCTGAGTATTTAGTAAAACTAACATCTGAAAAATTTGTTCATTCAGCAAAAATCATAAAAAAATAATTTGTAAAATTTCCCAAAATCTACCAAATAATACATTAATTAAACACTTTTTATTATGAAAAAAGTATACTTAATTATTACGTTTTTTATATCGATACTAGCATTTTCACAAAATGGAATTTCGTATCAAGCATTAATAATTAATCCTTCTGGAGAACAATTACCGGGGGTAAACAATAACAATGTACCTTTATCAAATAAACTAATCTGTTTGAAATTTTCTATTATAGATTCAAATTCTAATTTAGAATATATTGAAACACATAAAATAACTACTGATGCTTATGGTATCGTAAATTTAATTATCGGAACAGGTAATCAAATTGGTGGATATGCTTCTTCTTTTTCAAACATACTTTGGAACAATACAACCAAAAATTTAAAAGTTGATTTAGATGTTAATGCAAATTGTACTTATTATAATGAAATTAGCAATCAACCATTTACTTATGTACCATTTGCTTTTTATGCCGCAAATGCTAATGTTAAGGAAGCCACCACAATAAGTACAGGAGTTATTCAGCTATCTGGAGATCTGGGTGGTATTGGCACAACGGCAACAACCCCAATTATTTCTAATAACGCCATTACTTCTGCTAAAATTTTAAATGGCGCAGTAACACCAATTAAAATAGCTCCTGGCACAAATAATAGCGTTTTAATAACCGATGCCACTGGAAATGTAGCTTGGATAAACAGTGCCTCTTTAGGTGCGGTTGCCGACATGACTTCTATCGAAGGCGCAGGAACAACAGCCAATCCATTTAAAGTTAAAGACTTAGGAATTATTACGGCTAAACTAGCAAACGGAGCAGTAACCACACCAAAACTAGCCGATGCTGCAGTTACCACAACAAAAATTGCATCAGGAGCAAACAATACAGTTTTAGTTACCGATGCCACTGGAAATGTAGCTTGGATTGATAGAGCATCTTTTGGTGCGGTAGCAGACATGACTACCATTGAAGGCGCAGGAACAACAGCCAATCCATTTAAAGTTAAAGACTTAGGAATTATTACGGCTAAACTAGCAAACGGAGCAGTAACCACACCAAAACTAGCCGACGCTGCAGTAACCACAATAAAAATAGCATCAGGAGCAAATAATACGGTTTTAGTTACCGATGCCACTGGAAATGTAGCTTGGATTGATAGAGCATCTTTTGGTGCAGTAGCAGATATGACTACTATTGAAGGCGCGGGAACATCAACTGACCCTTTTAAAGTAAAAGACTTAGGAATAGTAACTAATAAAATTGCAGATTTAGCGGTTACCAATGCTAAATTAGCTCCTAATGCAGTAACTACCGATAAAATTTTAGATGGCGAAGTTCAAACAGCGGATATTAAAAATCTAAACGTTACTACAACAAAACTTGCAGATGCAGCAGTTACACCAACAAAAATAGCATCAGGTTCAAATAATACGGTTTTAGTTACCGACGCCACTGGAAATGTCGCGTGGGTAGATAGAGCATCATTTGGAGCTATTGCAGACATGACTACCATTGAAGGTGCAGGAACATCAACTGATCCTTTTAAAGTAAAAGACTTAGGAATTGTTACGGCTAAACTTGCAGATGCTGCAGTTACAACTCAAAAATTAGAAAATGGCGCCGTTACAAACGCTAAAATAGGTGAAGTAATTTCTGTGCCAAACGGAGGAACAGGAGCAGCAACTTTGACAGGATATGTTGTAGGCAACGGTGTTAATCCGATGACAGCAGTCACTTCAATTCCTGTTGCAGATGTATCAGGTGCGCAAACAATAGCGAATTTAACTACAAATATAGCTTCAAATTCAGGTTCAACTACTTTGTATCCAAGTGTTTCTGCAGTTGAAACTTTTGTTGCTAATAGTGCTACACCAGATGCGACAACTTCCGTAAAAGGTAAAATAAAATTAACAGGAGATTTAAGCGGTACTGCAGATTTACCAACAGTTCCTGGTTTGGCTTTAAAAGCACCATTGGCTTCTCCTGCGTTAACAGGAACACCAACTGCACCAACTCCTACTACAGGAGATAGCAGTACACAAATAGCAACTACCGCTTTTGTAAGTTCGGAAATAAGTGCAGCAGTTTCAAATGTAACTATAGTTGACGCAACAACTACAGTTAAAGGTAAAGTTCAATTAGCGGGAGATTTAGGCGGAACGGCAGATGCCCCAACTGTTCCTGGATTGGCATTAAAAGCACCATTGGCTTCTCCTGCGTTAACAGGAACACCAACTGCACCAACTCCTACTTCAGGAGATAGCAGTACACAAATAGCAACTACTGCTTTTGTAACTTCGGAAATAAGTTCAGCAGTTTCAAATTCAAATGTAACTATAGTTGACGCAACAACTACAGTTAAAGGTAAAGTTCAATTAGCGGGAGATTTAGGCGGAACGGCGGATGCCCCAACAGTTCCTGGATTGGCAAATAAAGAAAATACGATAGTTCCAGGAACTACTTCACAATATTGGAGAGGCGATAAAACTTGGCAAACGTTAGATAAATCGGCTGTAGGTCTAGGTAATGTGGATAACACGGCAGATACAGACAAACCTATTTCAACTGCAGTTCAAGCAGCATTAAATACTAAAGAAAATTCAGCAAATAAATCAGATGTTACTACTTTAGGAACAAGTGATGTTTTGTTTCCTACACAAAATGCAGTTAAAAC
>NZ_JBIKJY010000005.1:0-110833 GCF_044360715.1 Flavobacterium sp. | reverse complement strand
ATAACATCGTAGGAATAGGATCCCATTTTGCAGAAAAATCCATTAAGGTAAAATAATCAACTTCCATTGAAAAACTACCTTTGCCGTGTTCTTCTGTGGTATCAATATCAGAAAACTCATATTTCATAGGTTGTTTTTCCAAAATAAAATCTTTAAACGCAAAAGTATTATTGTAATCAATTTTGGCTTGATAATTAGGTTCGCTGGCATCGCCATCAAACATAGGTTCGCAAATATCTGTATTTTGTGCAGAAAGCGCAATATCAAAACTATCTGTTGCAGAACACATGGCAAACATAAATCCACCGCCAATTACGTAATCTCTTATTTTTGTAGCGACTGCTAATTTTTCTTCAGAAACTTTATTATATCCTAAATTTTTAGCCAATGCTTCTGCTTCTGCTTTTTGTTGAATATACCAAGGCGCATTTCTGTAATTGCTAAAAAACTTACCATATTGTCCTGTAAAATCTTCGTGATGCAAATGCAGCCATTCATACAAAACAAGTTGATCTGATAAAACTTCTGTATCGTAAATTTCGGTATAAGGAATTTCGGCATAAGTGAGGACCATTGTTACCGCATCATCCCAAGGTTGCTTTCCTTTTGGAGTGTACACTGCAATTTTAGGCGCTTTTTCTAAAACCACCGTTTCCATATTTTGAGATGGACTACTAATTTCTTCTAATATGGAAGCTGTTGCAGCATCTGTTAAGACTTCAAAAGAAACTCCTCTAATCTGGCATTCTTTTCTTATATCATCGCCATCAGGCAATAAAAAAGAACCGCCACGATAATTTAATAACCAATTTACTTTATAATTTTTAGCTAAAGCCCAATACGTAATTCCATACGCTTTTAAATGATTTTGTTGCCCATCGCTATCCATTGGTAACAATACCGAAGATGCATTTAATTTTGTAAAACAAATTAAAATAAGTAAAAAAACAAGTTGTTTTATATAGTTCATCAAAAGCTATTTTTGTAAATATACAAATTAATGATTAAAATGGCACGTCGCTATCTTCGATAAAACCAGAATTCATACTACTTCCAAAGGCATCATTTGGTGAAGGTAAATTTGGTGTAGCAAACGGATTTTGTGCGTCTAAATTCATTTTAGAAGGCATCGAATCGTTATAAGTCATTCCAAATTCATCTAAATTATCAAACTTACCAAATTGTCCTAAGAATTTCAATCTGATATTATCTAAACTACCATTTCTATGTTTTGCAACAATAAATTCTGCCTGATTTGTGGTTGGAGCTGCTTCATCATCATCCCAATTGTCAATTTTATAATATTCTGGACGATAAATAAACGATACAATATCTGCATCTTGCTCAATTGCACCCGATTCACGTAAATCGGAAAGTAAGGGTCTTTTACTTGAACCACGTGTTTCCACAGCACGTGATAACTGAGAAAGTGCAATTACAGGAACGCTTAATTCTTTTGCCAAAGCTTTTAAACTTCTTGAAATCATAGAAATTTCTTGCTCTCTATTACCGCCACCTTTTCCTGAAGTTCCAGCAGACATTAATTGCAAATAGTCAATTACAATTAATTTAATACCGTGTTGCGAAACTAAACGACGGGCTTTTGCTCGTAAATCAAAAATAGATAACGAAGGCGTATCGTCAATATATAAAGGTGCTTTTTCTAAATCTTTAACTTTTACATTTAATTGCTCCCATTCGTGAGGTTCTAAATCTCCTTTTCTAAGCTTTTCTGAAGTTAAGCCAGTTTCACTCGAAATCAAACGTGTAATTAATTGTACAGAAGACATTTCCAATGAAAAAAGTGCAACAGGTTCGTTTCCTGAAACCGCTATATTTCTTGCCATTGATAAAACAAATGCTGTTTTTCCCATACCTGGACGAGCAGCAATAATAATTAAATCAGAAGGTTGCCACCCAGAAGTTAAATCATCTAATTTTTTAAATCCTGATGGAATACCAGATAAACCTTCTTTATTTGAAATTTCTTCGATTCGTTGTTTGGCCTGATTTACAAGACTTTGAGCTGTTTCGTATCCTTTTTTAAGATTGCCTTGTGTAATTTCGTATAAATTAGTTTCAGCAGTATCTAATAAATCAAATACGTCCATTCCTTCATCATAACAATCTTCAATTAATTTACTTGAAATTGAGATTAAACTTCTTTGAATGAATTTTTGAAGAATAATTCGGGCGTGAAAAACGATATGAGCCGAAGAGGCAATTTTTTGAGTAAGTTGTATTAAATAAAAATCGCTACCTGCTAATTCTAAATTTCCGTTTCTTTTTAATTGTGCCGAAACCGTTAATAAATCAATTGGTTGCGGAGGCGTACTATGAAACAGTTGATTAATAGCTTCATAAATATATTTGTGTGCTTCTTTATAAAACACATCTGGACTTAATAAATCAATAACTTCACCTGGAGCTTTTACGTCAATTAACATAGCTCCCAAAACTGCTTCTTCAATATCAACAGCTTGTGGTGGAAGTTTTCCTTTTTCTAAATTAATAGTAGTTGATTTATCTACCTTAACGGGGTTTATTGTAAATGCTTTTTCCATAAAGCGAAAGTAAAAAAAAATGTAGTAATATTGAATTTAACTTGTTAAAGAGAAACTGTTAATAACTATTTTATATTGTTAATATGTCAAAAAAAATCCGTCTTATCAATGAAAAATGATAAGACGGATAAATTATGAAATCGTTCTTATTTATCTGAAAACTCTCCCATTTTACTGTATTTTTCCATTCTTTGTGCTACTAATTCTTTTGTTGATAAGTCTTTTAGCTCGTTATACGATTTAGTAATCACTTTTTCAACTGTTTTAAACATCGTTTCTTTATCACGGTGCACCCCACCAAGTGGTTCTGGAATAATATCGTCAATTAATTTTTGCTTTTTCATATCTATAGCTGTAAGTTTTAAAGCTTCAGCTGCTTGTTCTTTAAATTCCCAGCTTCTCCATAAAATAGAAGAACAAGATTCTGGAGAAATTACAGAATACCAAGTGTTTTCTAACATAAAAACTCTGTCTCCTACTCCGATTCCTAATGCACCACCTGAAGCGCCTTCACCAATAATAATAGAAATAATTGGCGTTTTTAATCGTACCATTTCAAAAATATTACGAGCAATAGCTTCACCTTGTCCGCGTTCTTCTGCTTCTAAACCTGGATATGCACCAGGAGTGTCTATTAAAGTTAAAACAGGGATATTAAATTTTTCTGCCATTTTCATTAATCGTAACGCTTTACGGTATCCTTCAGGATTTGCCATACCAAAATTACGTAATTGACGCATTTTAGTATTAATACCTTTCTGTTGCCCGATAATCATATACGATTGACCGTTTATTCTTCCTAAACCACCTACCATAGCTTTGTCATCTTTAAAATTTCTGTCTCCAAATAATTCTAAAAATGTACCATCGGTTAGGTTAGTAATGTATTCTAAAGTATACGGTCTGTTTGGATGACGCGACATTTGAACACGTTGCCAAGCCGTAAGATTTTTGTATATATCTTTTTTTGCTTTTTCTAATTTATCTTCCAATTGTTTGCAAGTTGCTGATACATCAACATCAGATTCTTGACCTAAAACAACGCATTTTTCCAATTGATCTTCAAGCTCTTTTATTGGCAATTCAAAATCTAAATATTCCATAAAAGTTATTTTATTTTAATTTGTTTGTAAATACAAAGATACTATTTAATAATTATTTGAATAATTTTTAAAGCGATATCTAACTACTTTTTTTTCTATTTCTAATTAATCCATTCAAAATCACAGTAATTAGTATGATTGTAGCGCCAATATAAAACGAAAAACTCATTTGTTCCTTTTTTTCGAAAATTAGAACGGCTAAAGCAATCCCGTATACTGGTTCTAAATTTATAGTTAGCATTACTGTATAAGGCGAAATGTACTTCATAACATTTACCGATGCAATAAATGCATAAGCAGTACAAATAGATGCTAAAATACCTAACCACATAAAATCGGTAAGTGTGATGTTGAAAAATTCTGCTGTAAATTGTTTTGTAAACAGCAAAAAAACGCTTAAAAATAGTACTCCACCTAACAACTCGTAAAAAGAAACTATTGTAGCATCAATTCTTTGTGCAAATTTACCATTTATTATAGAAAAACTTGCCGATAAAAAAGCAGAAGTTAAGGCTAATACTACGCCGTGCATAGTACCTGACATATTACTAGTTATGCTCTTTTGAATAAAATTTGGTTCCGAAGATTCAATTACAAAATACAAACCAATTAAAACAATTAGTCCAAATACGATTTCGTACCAAACCATTTTTCTTTTGTAAAAAATGGGTTCTAAAATTGAAGTAAAAAAAGCTCCCGTAGATAAACAAGCTAATGTTATAGAAATATTAGAAACTTTAATGGCTTTAAAAAAGGTTATCCAGTGTAAGGCAATTACTAATCCTGAAACTATAAGTAATATAATGTCTTTTCTGGCTAATTGAAAACTTGATTTTCGATAATAAATGTATCCAAAAATTAAAACAACCGCTAATGACATTCGCCACCAAACCAGTGGTAATGCATCTAAAGAAATTAGCTTACCTAAAATAGCTGTAAAACCCCAAATAAAAACAATTAAATGAAGATGTAAATTATGTTTTAAATTAACGTCTGGCATTTCTTAACAAATAAAATGCTAAAATTCCGAAAATAAAGTTGGGAAACCACACCGCTAAAAACGGAGGAATACTTGAGCTTTCGGCTAAGGTTCCAAAAATTTTATCGAAAAACACAAATGAAAAGGCAACTAAAATTCCAATAGCTAAATTTATTCCCATTCCGCCTCTGCGTTTCATTGCTGAAACAGAAACTGCGATTATGGTTAAAATAAATGCCGAAACAGGAATACTGAATTTCTTGTACAAAACCACTAAATATACATCTAAACTTGAACTTCCTTTTGCTCGCTCTTTATCAATAAATTTAATTAATTTAAAAATATTCATAGTTTCAGCAGCATAAATTGTGGGTGACAAGTCATCTGGTTCAAAATCGAATTTTCTTATTAATTTTTCTTGTCTTTCGATGATATCGTTTTCTTTACCAATCGTTCTTTTTACATAATTAAACAACGTATAATCTTTTGTTTTTTCATTATACTTTACTCGATTTGCGTATAATTTGTATTCTAATTTATTGTCATTAAACTTTTCGTAAATAAAATCAAAACCTGTTTTCGATGATCCATTATAGCTACTAACATACAAGTATTCATTGGGTTTCACTTGACGAAAAATATCTGTTGTTTGTCTGATTTCTGTATTCTTTTTTAAATAATCATATCTAAAACTCCAATATTTTTCACTGGCATCTGGTAATATAAAGAAGCCCATTAATAAAGTTACTAATGATACTAAAGTAGCACCTACAATATAAGGTCGTAAAAAACGCGTAAATGAAATTCCTGAACTTAGAATGGCAATAATTTCGCTATTGTTGGCTAATTTTGAAGTAAACCAAATGATAGATAAAAACAGAAAAATCGGAAATAATAAATTAGCAAAATAAATGGTAAAGCCATAATAGTAAACCAATACATCTTTAATAGCTACTTTGTTTTCAATCATACGATTGATTTTTTCGGATACGTCAATAATAATTCCAATAGGAATAAACATAAACAACATAGCTGTAAATGTGATTAAGTATCTTTTAAATATGTACCAATCTATTTTTTTCATAATTTATTTGGCTGTTTTTGTTTATGATTTTATAATGTCTCCTAAACTTTTAAACACTAACCTTTTAAACAAAATCTTACAATCTTGTTGTTACTTTTTTAACCATGATGTCTTTCCATTCTCTGAAAGTTCCCGCTAAAATTTGTTTTCTTGCTTCGCGAACTAACCACATATAAAATCCAAGATTATGAATGGTTGCAATTTGTTTTCCTAAAAATTCATTTGCAATAAACAAATGTCTCAAATACGCTTTCGAATAATCCGTATCTACATATGTATGTGCCATCGCATCAATTGAAGAAAAATCTTCTTCCCACTTCTTATTTTTGATATTAATAAATCCTTCAGAGGTAAATAACATTCCATTTCGTGCATTACGAGTTGGCATCACACAATCGAACATATCAATACCTAATGCGATATTTTCTAAAATATTGGCTGGTGTGCCTACTCCCATTAAATAACGAGGTTTGTCTTTTGGCAAAATAGCGGTTACCACTTCTGTCATGGCATACATTTCTTCCGCTGGTTCACCTACTGAAAGTCCTCCAATTGCATTCCCAACTTGATTTCTACTGGCAATAAATTCAGCCGATTGCTGACGTAAATCTTTATACGTACTTCCTTGAACAATTGGAAAAAAAGCTTGTGAATAATCATATTTAAAAGGCAATGTATCTAAATGGTTGATGCATCTATCTAACCAACGATGTGTCATATGCATAGAACGTTGTGCATATTTGTAATCGCATGGATACGGCGTACATTCATCAAAAGCCATAATAATATCAGCACCAATAGTACGTTGGGTTTCCATTACGTTTTCTGGTGAAAAAAAGTGATACGAACCATCTAAATGCGATTTAAACTTTACACCTTCTTCTTTAATTTTTCGTCGCCCTGATAATGAATAAACTTGGTAACCACCAGAATCGGTTAAAATATTTCTATCCCAATTCATAAATTTATGTAAACCTCCTGCTTTTTCTAATACGTCTAATTTTGGTCTTAAATACAAATGATAGGTATTTCCTAAAATTATATCTGGATTAATATCGTTTTTCAATTCACGTTGGTGCACTCCTTTAACAGAGGCTACTGTTCCAACAGGCATAAAAATTGGTGTTTCAATTACACCGTGATCAGTTGTTATAAGTCCAGCTCGTGCTTGGCTTTGAGCATCTGTTTTTAATAAATCGAATTTCATTATACTATTTTAAAGGGCAAATATAATTTAAAAGATTAGAAGATAGAAGTTAGCTACTGGAAGTTTTTACAACTTTATAATAAAATTAACGCTAACGGATATTTAATGAAATAATTAATTTGCAAAATTGAAAAATAGTATTACTTTTGCATCCACTTTAATCAACCTCTGGCGAAAGACGTGTATGTTGCTTAGATTTAATGATTTATATAAACAATTATGTCAAATTTACTTGATTTCGTTCAAAACGAATTAGTATCGAAAAAAGACTTTCCTAACTTTAGCGCAGGAGACACTATTACTGTGTACTACGAAATTAAAGAGGGTGAAAAAACAAGAACTCAGTTTTTCAAAGGTGTTGTAATTCAAAAAAGAGGGTCTTCTTCTACTGAAACATTTACAATCCGTAAAATGTCTGGAGCAATTGGTGTAGAACGTATCTTCCCAATTAACATGCCAGCTTTGCAAAAAATTGAAATGAACCAAAAAGGTAAAGTACGTAGAGCAAGAATTTACTACTTTAGAGAACTTACTGGTAAAAAAGCAAAAATCAAAGAAAGAAGAGGTTAATCTTTTTATTTGTACTTATAAAAAAATCCCGATACAATCGGGATTTTTTTTTATCCTTATTTTTTGAGCTATAAATTATTAAATCTGTAATTTTTAAGCCTTATATTATCAAATTCGAAATTGTGCTATTTTTTGTTGCTTACGAATTAAAATAACTCTAAATTTCTTATATTTGCTAACCTTAATTTAGAAACAAACAAACTATATAAATCATGTCAAAAATTTTTTATACCATTACGGATGAAGCACCTATGCTTGCCACACATTCGTTTTTACCTATTATTAAAGCTTTTACAAAAACGGCAAATATTGAAGTAGAAACTAGAGATATTTCATTAGCAGGAAGAATTTTATCTAACTTTCCTGAATATTTGAAAGACGACCAAAAAGTAGCTGATAATTTAGCCGAATTAGGACAATTAGCTACAACGCCTGAAGCAAATATTATAAAATTACCAAACGTTTCTGCTTCCATTCCTCAATTAAAAGAAGCCATAACAGAATTGCAATCACACGGTTATGCGATTCCTAATTTTGTAGAAGAACCCCAAAACGATACAGAAAAAGAAATAAAAGCAAAATATTCAAAAGTACTTGGTTCTGCAGTAAATCCTGTTTTACGTGAAGGAAATTCAGACAGACGTGCACCAAAAGCCGTTAAGAATTACGCCAAACATAACCCACATTCAATGGGGACTTGGAATGCCGATTCTAAAACAGAAGTCGCACATATGATTGAAGGCGATTTTTACGGAACTGAAACTTCTACAACCATTGAAAATGATTCGAAATTCAGAATTGTATTTGAAGGAAATGATGGCACTTCAAAAGTATTAAAAGATTTTTCAAATTTAAAAGCTGGAGAAATCATTGATAGTTCAATAATGAATTTAAAAGCTTTAAAAGAATATTCAAAGAAAACAATTGCATACGCAAAAGAAAAAAACGTAATGCTTTCTGCTCATTTGAAAGCTACAATGATGAAAATTTCGGATCCAATTATTTTCGGCGCTATTGTTGAAACCTATTTTGAAGCCGTTTATACTAAATATTCAGACCTATTTAAATCTTTAGACATTCATCCGAATAATGGTTTGCAAGATTTGTACAATAAAATTGTTGGAATTTCTGAAGAAGAGGCTATTAAACAAGACCTAGCTGCTGCTTTAACAAACGGACCAAAAGTAGCTATGGTGAATTCTGATAAAGGAATTACTAATTTTCACGTTTCTTCTGATATTATTGTAGATGCTTCTATGGCAGCTTTAGCAAGAAGTGGTGGGAAAATGTGGAATACAGATGGGAAAGAAGAAGATACTATTACAATGATTCCAGATCGTTCGTATGCTGGTTTTTATACCGCAGTTATTGACGATATGAAAAAATATGGTGCTTTAGACCCAAGAACAATGGGTTCTGTGCCAAATGTTGGATTAATGGCTCAAAAAGCAGAAGAATATGGTTCGCACGACAAAACTTTTCAATTGTCTGCAGCTGGAATTGTAAAAGTGGAAAATGAAAACGGAGCGACTTTGCTTTCTCAAAAAGTAGAAGCTGGCGATATTTTCAGAATGTGTCAAACTAAAGATGCACCAATTCAAGATTGGGTAAAATTAGCCGTAAACAGAGCCCGTTTATCTGACACTCCAGCACTTTTTTGGTTAGATAAAGATAGAGCTCACGATAGAGAAATTATCAAAAAAGTAGAAAAATATTTAAAAAATTACGATACTTCAGGTTTAGATATTCGTATTTTAGATGTTAAAGACGCTATGTCAGAAACATTAAAAAGAATTAGAGAAGGAAAAGACACCATTTCAGTTTCTGGAAATGTTTTACGTGATTACTTAACCGATTTGTTTCCTATTTTAGAATTAGGCACTTCAGCCAAAATGCTTTCTATTGTTCCATTAATGAATGGTGGTGGTTTATTTGAAACTGGAGCAGGTGGTTCTGCACCAAAACACGTAGAGCAATTTATTGATGAAGGCTACTTACGTTGGGATTCATTAGGTGAAATTTTAGCTTTAGGCGTTTCTTTGGAACATTTAGGACAAAGTTTAAATAATGAAAAAGCATTAGTTTTATCAGAAACCTTAGACCAAGCAACAGAAAAATTCTTGGCAAATGATAAGTCGCCGGCTCGTAAAATTGGTCAATTAGACAATAGAGGTTCACACTTTTATATTGCTTTATATTGGGCACAAGCATTAGCTTCGCAAGATAAAAACGCTGAATTGAAAACCTACTTCACGCCTATTGCAGTAGAATTAACTGCTAACGAAGCAAAAATTGATGCTGAATTAATTGAGGCTCAAGGTAAAAAACAAGAAATTGGCGGATATTATCAACCAAACGAAAGTTTATTAAGTGCTGCAATGCGTCCAAGCAAAACATTAAATGCTATAATAAATAAAATGTAAATTTGTTTACAAAGTAATTAAAGGCGATGTAGTTTTATATCGCCTTTTTTTAATTAACGCCAACTTAACAGATATTTTGTACTATTTTTACGAAATTTGTATCCAACATCGAAACAATTAAAAATGAAAAAAAATAACTTTTTAACACTCCTTTTTTTCTTACTCTTTACAGTTGCCTTTTCACAAGAAAAAGTAACATTAAGCGGTATAGTAAAAGATCAAAAATCTAATGAAACGTTAATTGGCGTAACAATTTCTTTTCAAAATAGTATAACTACTCGAACTTCGTTAACTAATGAATACGGGTTTTATTCCATTTCTTTGCCTAAAGGCGAATATAAAGTCGAAATAAATTCTTTAAGTTTTGATGGTTTTTCAGAAGTAATTACATTGGAATCAAACACTAAAAAAGATTTGTTTTTAAATGAAAAATCAAATGAGATTGAACAAGTTGTAGTGGCCGGAAACTCAAAAAAACTACAAATTGACAAACCAGAAATGAGCGTCAACAAACTAACTATTTCTCAAATAAAATCAATGCCAGCCATTTTAGGTGAAGTAGATGTGATTAAGTCAATTTTAACTTTGCCTGGCGTTACAAATGCTGGAGAAGGCCAATCTGGATTTAACGTTCGTGGCGGTGCTGCAGATCAAAATTTAATATTATTAGACGAAGCGACAATTTATAATTCTTCACATTTATTTGGGTTTTTCTCTGTTTTTAATGCCGATGCTATTAAAGATTTAAAGCTATATAAAGGTGGAATTCCTGCAAGATTTGGCGGAAGAGTAGCTTCTGTATTAGATATTTATCAGAAAGAGGGAAATAGTAAAAAATTCGGAATGAATGGTGGTATCGGTTTAATTTCAAGTAGAATTTTAGCCGAAGGACCAATTGTAAAAGACAAAGGCTCTTTCTTAGTAGCAGGAAGAAGTAGTTATGCTCATCTATTTTTAAAACTTGCTGATAATAACAACACCGCTTATTTTTATGACTTAAACACAAAAATAAATTACAAATTAAACGAGAATAACAACTTATTTTTATCTGGTTATTTTGGAAGAGACGTTTTTAGTTTAAACAATCAATTTATAAACACTTACGGAAATTCGGTATTAAACGTAAGATGGAATCACTTATTTAATGATAAATTATTTTCAAATGCTTCGTTTATTTATAGTGATTATTACTACGGTTTGACTTTAGATTTTATTGGTTTCAATTGGGAAAGCGGCATTAAAAACTACAACTTCAAATACGATTTTAAACATTATATTTCGGACAATTTTAAATTATTTTATGGAGCAAATGCTATTTATTACAATTTCAATCCAGGAAGAATTGAACCTATAGATTCAAATTCGAGCATAAATGAAAAGCAACTTGCCAAAAAACACGCCTTTGAACCTGCTTTTTATATAGATGCTGAACAAAAATTAACAGATAAACTTTCTGTAAATTACGGATTAAGATATAGTATGTTTTATCGATTAGGCGAACAAACCATGAATGTTTATGCAAATAACCAACCCGTAACGTATGATGCAGATTTAGGTATTTACGAAAAAGCAACTCCTGTTGACAAAAAGTATTATGGAAAAAATGAAACTATTGCCAATTTTGGAAATTTAGAACCACGAATTGCTTTGGCATATACTATTAACGACAATCAATCTGTGAAAGCGAGTTATAATAGAATGAGTCAATATTTGCATTTAATTTCCAATACACAATCGCCAACTCCATTAGATATTTGGACACCGAGTGATAACTTCTTAAAACCTCAAATTTTAGATCAATTTGCAGTGGGATATTTTAAAAACTTAAAAAATGGCGATTATACATTAGAAGTAGAATCGTTTTATAAAATGGTGAAAAACAGATTAGATTATATTGATGGTGCTGACTTAATTGCCAATGAAGCAATTGAACAAGTGGTATTAGCAGGAAAAACTCGAGCTTATGGATTAGAAATTATGGCTAAGAAAAACGTAGGTAAACTTTCTGGTTGGATTTCATACACGCTTTCACGTTCGGAACAACAAACTGCCGGAAGAACACCTATTGAATCAGGAATAAATAATGGCAACTGGTACAAAACAGGTTGGGACAAAACACATAATATTTATGTAACAGGAAGTTATAAATTAAATCAAAAATGGAGTTTTGGAAGTATTTTCACCTATCAAACGGGGCAACCGGTAACTTTTCCAACGGCGCAATATCAATATCAAGGCATCAATGTTCCTGTATATAGTGATAGAAATCAAGATAATTTACCCGCTTATCATCGTATAGATGTTTCTGCTACTTTAAATCCAACAAAAAACAAAGGAAGAAAATGGCAAGGCGAATGGGTTTTCTCTGTATATAATTTATATGGCAGACAAAATGCAGCATCTATAAATTTCAGACAAAATCAAGATAGTGGTTTAAATGAAGCGGTAAGGCTTTCTATTTTTGGAATCGTACCGAGTGTAACTTATAATTTTAAATTTTAAAACAATGAAAAATAATATAAAATATTTCATTTTAGCAATTGGTTTATTTCTATTTAGTTGCGAAGAAGTAGTTGATGTAGATTTAAATAATAGCGAACCAAAATTGGTTATTGATGCTTCTATTAAATGGGAAAAAGGTACGTCTGGTAATGAACAATCTATCAAAATAACAACAACTGCTGATTATTTCAACAACATTGTACCTGTTGTAAATGGAGCAATTGTAAAAATAACAGATTCAAATAACATTATTTTTAATTTCTTAGAAGTAGGTACAACTGGAATTTATAAATGTACTAATTTTACACCAGTACTAAATGGTTTTTATACTTTAACAGTAATTCATAACGGACAAACGTATTCTGCCACAGATAAACTATATCCAGTTCCTGCAATCACTTCAATCCAACAAAGTTTAAACGGTATAACCGGAAATGATATAGAACTAAAGTTTAATTTTCAAGATAACGGTACAGAATCTAATTTTTATTTAGAAGAATACGAAGTGCCTTATAGACCCTTTCCGCTTTTAGGTGTATTTAACGATGAATTTACTAATGGCAATCAAATGTTTTCTTTGCTAATTGATGAAGATTTAGCACCAGCACAAAATGTAAAATTTTCGTTACACGGAATTTCAGAACGTTATCATAATTTTATGAATATTCTAATTAGTATTTCTGGCGGATTGAGCAATGGTCCGTTTAGCACACCACCAGCAACTGTAAAAGGGAATATTATCAACCAAACCAATAGCACTAATTACCCTTTAGGTTATTTTAGATTGTCAGAAGTGGATGTGAGAAATTATACAATTCAATAGCAAAATCATCATTTGTTTTTAAACACAGATTTAAGAAATTATAAAAATTTATATAATTTCTTAAATCTGTGTTTCTTTTTAAATCTCAATTTACAAAAATCAATAAAAAACAATAACTTTGACTAATGTAAGCATCAACTTACAAAAACTAAAAACGACAAACTATAAACATTAATTATGTCTTCACATCATATTGTTCGCGATGACCAAGAACCTGCTTTAATTATTGCAAATGGTTTGGCTTGTAATACCGAACTTTTAGGGCAACTTTTAGAATGGTCGCCATTGGTAATAGTTTTAGATGCAGCAATAGAACGTGTTTTGGAATTAGGTATAAAAGTAGATGTTTTATTAGGTGATTTCGATAGAAATTTTGATACTGAATATTATAAAAATAACCATTATCCAATTGAAATTATCCATACTCCAGATCAAAATAAAACTGATTTAGAAAAAGCTTTCGATTTTTTAATACAAAAAGGACATAAAGCGGCAAATGTAGTATGGGCAACTGGCAAACGAGCGGATCATACTTTAAACAATTTTTCTACACTTGCATCATACAGGAATCAATTAAAAATTGTTTTATATGATGACCATTCAAAAGTATTTCTGTTACCAAATTCCTACAAAAAATGGTATCCAAAAAACAGTATTATTTCGCTAATTCCATTAGGAAAAGTAGAAAATATTTGTACCGAAAATTTATTTTACAAATTACAAAATGAAACTTTAGAATTGGGATTTCGAACAGGAAGCAGTAATCACGTTTGCGAAGATGGAATAATTACAATTACTCACGAAAAAGGTAATTTATTATTAATTGAAAGTTTTGATTAAAATGAAAAACTTTCAATTAAACGAGTTTTTGCATATAAAAGGTATTGGTTCTGCATCTGGATTAATTTACTATCAAAATGTACTTTTCATTATTTCAGATAACAGTACTTTTTTATATCAATATGTAATAGACAAAAAAATAGTTCTTAAATTTCCATTAGTAGATAATCCGCAAGAAAATATTGCAAAAAAAGACAAATTAGATTTAGAAGCTTTGACTCATTTTGGAAATCAAATTTTTATTTTTGGTTCTGGTTCAACGGCACAACGAAATACAATGTTTTCTTTAAATTTAGAAAATGATGCTTTACAAAAAAATGATTTGTCTGTATTGTATGAATTTTTAAGAAAATTAGCTTCATTAAACGATGATGAACTTAATATAGAAGGCGCTATTTGTGCAAATAAAACCATGTTGCTTTTTCAAAGAGGAAATGCCCAAAATAGCAAAAATGGAATTTTTATTATTCCTGATAATGCTTCACTCTCAAAACATTTTGTATCGATAACTTTACCCAAAATTGAAAACATTGAAGTTTCCTTTACAGATGCCGTTTTAGTTGATGAATTTATTTATTTTTTAGCAACTGCAGAAGATACTATTTCGACTTATGAAGACGGAGAAGTATTAGGTTCGCTTATTGGAAAAATGAAAAGTGACACATTTGAAATAATAGAAACACAAATTATATCTAATTCTCAAAAGTTTGAAGGCATTACATTATACAAAAACAACGAGATAGAAATTCAATTTTTACTCTGCGAAGACAATGATACAGAAATTTTAGAATCAAAAATTTATAAATTAACCTTAAAAAAATAAATATGAACCCAATTTTTAACCAAAACATTTTTTTAGTAAAAGAAAAAATAGGGATGTTTAAAGCATCTAATAACTTTGATATTTTTAATCCAGAAAACAATGAATTAGTATTAACATGTAGAGAACCAAATTTGGGCTTTTTCACAAAACTATTTCGTTTTACAGATTACAAAAGAATGACGCCTTTTGATATTGAAATCAGAACTGCATCTGGTGAATTAACCATTCAAATTAAAAGAGGCGTGACCATTTTTCGTTCCGATATTGATGTTTTTGATGGCGGTGGAAGAAAAATTGGCGTGTTTAAACAGAAATTCTTTTCATTTGGTGGCCGATTTGAAGTACACGACCATCAAGACAAACATTTATGTACACTACAAGGAAAATGGACAGGTTGGGACTTTAAATTTAATAAAGACAATAAAGAATTGGCTAATGTTTCTAAAAAATGGGCAGGTTTGGGTAAAGAATTTTTCACATCCGCCGATAACTATGTTATAAATATTACAGATGTAGCCGAAGAAAGCAAACTACGTCCATTGCTAATTGCAGCAGTAATGTGTATTGATATGGTTTTTAAAGAATAAGAAAATAAAAAAATCCCCAATTTTCATTGGGGATTTTTTATTATTTAACAGAAGCTGCTCTGTCTTTCATACCTATAGTTTCGTAACACAACCTTAAAGTTTTTTTAGTATCTTCATTTGTGACATCTAATTGATGGGCACGCTCAAAGTAAGGTAAAGCTTTTAAAAACATGGCTTTCCTCTTAGCTTTTAATTCATCATATTTATTAATATTTTTCAAATTTGCATTAATTTCTTCTACAATTTTGGTGTCTTCATTTAATAATAGAAACCCAACATTATATTGTAATTGGGCATTATTTGGATCTTTTTCTAAAATGCCTTCAATTAATTTTTGATAGGTTGCAACATCATTATTTCTGTAATAAATTGTGGCATGATCAATTTGAATTTGAACATCATCAGGATTTAATTTTATTGCCTCTAAAAAATCCATTTTTGCTTGTTCGTCATTTTTATTAAAAAAAGATAAAGCAAATATGCTTTTAGCAACTTCTTCAGGCTTTGTAGCGAATTTTTTTAATCCAGTACCCGTAAAACCAACTGCTTTAATTTCTCTATAATATTTTTCAGCATCAATATAGTCTTCAGCTTGCATAGCTGTGATGGCTGCGTTTTCTAAATTAGATACATCTGAAGGATCAAGTTGGTATGTATTATAAAACACTCTTGATGCTTCTTTATACTTTTTTGAATTATTAAAAACTAATGCCATTTGCATAAAAATTGGCTTAAAAGAAGTTATCGTTTCAATAATATCTTCAGAAAAAACTTTTTTACCTGTTTTTGTTTCATAATCTAAAGTAGTCCGCATTCCTTTAACCATGCTTGTAAATACATCTGGAGTAAATAGTTTTTGAATCATCATTGGATTAGGTTGTGCACCCATAGTTGACATTTCAGCTAGTGGCTGCATGGCCTTATAAAAACTTGCCGCCACTTTATCATCATCAGTTGATGCTAAAGCTTCTAATTTTAAAACGGTTTCTTTGTATTTAGAAAAATCATCAGCAGACAATTGGTCTTTATCATACAACTTTTTTAATGTTTTTAATTCGTCTTTTTGAGCGTAAGTTGATGCAAAAGCCAACAGTAAAGCCCCTAATACAATTTTTTTCATTTAGTTACTATTTTAGTTTTAAAAAAAGCCCAACGAATTGGGCTTAATAATTATTCCAATTCTTCGTTGTTGTCTGGTTCAACATCTGAATCATTATTTTCTGGAGTTTCTTCTTCAGAAGTTTCAGCTTCCAATACATCTATCGGATTTCCATCTTCATCTAGTTCCACTACTTCTTCATCTTCACGTAACACTTTAGTTACCGCAGCGATAGAATCGTTTCCTTTAATATTGATTAATCGTACACCTTGAGTGGCTCTTCCCATTACACGAAGGTCTGAAACCATCATACGAATCGTTAAACCTGATTTGTTGATAATCATTAAATCATCATCATCTGTTACGTTATTAATTGCAATTAACGAACCTGTTTTTTCAGTAATATTTAAGGTTTTCACACCTTTACCACCACGATTTGTAATTCTGTACACATCTTCACCATCATCATCAACTAATTTAGTACGTTTTCCGTACCCATTTTCAGTTACAACTAAAATTTGTGTTTCATTAATATCGTCTTTATTAACAGTTACAATTCCAATTACTTCGTCTGCTTCATCTTTTAAAGTGATTCCTCTAACTCCAGAAGCCGTTCTTCCCATTGGACGTGTTTTAGCTTCTTCAAAACGAACCATTTTACCAGATTTCCCAGCAATTAATACTTGACTTTCACCATTAGTTAATTTCGCTCCTAATAATTCATCCCCTTCTTTAATAGTAATTGCAGCAACTCCGTTTACACGTGGTTTAGAATACTTCTCTAAAGAGGTTTTCTTCACCTGACCTTGCTTGGTTACCATAATTAAGTTATGACTCTTAATATAATCTTGGTCTTTTAAGTCTTGTGTACAAATATAAGCAGCAACTTTATCGTCTGGTTCTATATTAATAATATTCTGAATTGCTCTTCCTTTACTTGCTTTTGTTCCTTCAGGAATTTCGTACACACGCATCCAGAAACATTTTCCTTTTTGAGTAAAGAACAATAAATATTGATGATTTGTAGCTACAAATAAATGCTCTAAGAAATCTTGATCTCTTGTTCCTGCAGATTTCTGACCTACTCCACCTCTATTTTGGGTTTTGTATTCTGATAATGAAGTACGTTTGATATAGCCTGCGTGCGAAATAGTAACAACTACATTTTCATCAGCAATTAAATCTTCAATACTTACATCGCCGCCAGAGTATTCAATTAACGAACGACGTTCATCTCCGTATTTCTCTTTTATTTCAGCTAACTCATCTTTAATGACTTGCATTCTTAATTCTTTACTAGCTAATAATTCTTTCAAGCTAGTAATTAACTTCATAATTTCATCGTATTCTGCTCTTAACTTATCTTGTTCTAAACCAGTAAGTTGACGTAGTCTCATTTCAACAATTGCTCGAGCTTGTAATTCCGATAAATTAAATCGTTCAATTAATCTTGCTCTTGCTTCTTCTCCGTCTTTTGAACCTCTAATAATTTTAATTACCTCATCAATATTATCTGATGCAATAATTAATCCTTCCAAAATATGTGCTCTTTCTTCTGCTTTTCTTAAATCGTATTGTGCACGTCTAACAACAACTTCGTGACGGTGTTCTACGAAATAATGAATTAAATCTTTAAGATTTAACATTTGTGGTCTTCCGTTAACCAATGCAATATTATTAACACTGAAAGAAGATTGCAATTGTGTGAATTTATAAAGCGTATTTAAAACTACATTTGGAACAGCATCACGTTTTAATTCATAAACAATACGCATACCTGTTCTATCCGATTCATCACGAATAGTAGAAATACCTTCTATTTTTTTCTCGTTAACCAAATCAGCCGTTTTTTTAATCATATCGGCTTTGTTAACTTGGTATGGAATTTCTGTTACAATAATCGATTCTTTACCATTTACTTCTTCAAACATAGTTTTCGCTCGCATAACAATACGACCTCTACCTGTTTTAAAAGCTTCTTTTACCCCTTCGTAACCATAAATAGTTCCTCCGGTAGGAAAATCTGGTGCTTTAATATATTTTATTAATTCATCAATTTCAATATCATTATTATCAATGTAAGCTAACGTTCCATCAATTACTTCTGATAAATTGTGTGGTGCCATATTCGTAGCCATACCTACTGCAATTCCTGAAGCTCCATTTATTAACAAAGTAGGTACTTTTGTAGGTAACACTTTAGGTTCTTCTAAGGTATCATCAAAATTCAACTGAAAATCAACCGTTTCTTTGTCAATATCTGCTAACATTTCTTCAGATATTTTTCTCATTCTGGCTTCGGTGTAACGCATTGCTGCAGGACTATCACCATCAACCGAACCAAAGTTACCTTGTCCGTCAACCATCAAATAACGTAAACTCCACTCTTGAGCCATACGAACCATAGCGTCATATACTGAAGTATCTCCGTGTGGGTGGTACTTACCCAATACTTCTCCAACAATTCTGGCAGACTTTTTATGGGCTCTATTAGAAAAAACTCCTAATTCATACATACCAAATAATACTCTTCTGTGAACTGGTTTTAAACCGTCTCTTACATCTGGTAACGCTCTTGATACAATAACCGACATCGAATAATCGATGTAGGCTGACTTCATTTCATCTTCAATATTAATAGGTATTAACTTTTCTCCGTCAGTCATAGGTATTTATTTAATTTTTACTGATTTTTTTAAACGTGCCAATATACGATTTTTTGTGTTTTTTGAAACTAAAATTTCCAATAAAATCGAAATACTTATCAACAATAATTGAAGAAAATTTTAACAAATAAATAGCTAATTTACTTTTATTTCTCGTTTTTTTTTTGTCAATTAGCAGTATGCATACTACCTATGAAAAATTCATAGTATTTGCTCACGTTTTTAAATAGTTTAAAGATTTTATGGAAGATAATTTTTCACCAAGAGTTAAAGATGTAATACAGTTCAGTAAAGAAGAAGCCTTACGTTTAGGGCACGATTTTATTGGTACTGAGCATTTAATTTTAGGAATGTTACGAGACGGAAATGGAAGTGCAATTGATATTTTAAACCTTTTAAATATTAACTTTGATTTGCTACGAAAAAAAGTAGAAATATTAAGTCCTGCGAACCCGAATGGACTGTCAACAAACGATAAAAAAAACTTACACTTAACGCGCCAAGCAGAAAGAGCATTAAAATATACGTTTTTAGAAGCAAAAGTTTTCAATACTACCTCCATAAGTACAGCTTTGTTGTTGTTATGTATGTTAAAAAACGAAAACGATCCAACAACAAAACTTTTAAACAAGTTGAAAATTAATTATGACAATGTAAAAGATATATATATGAGCCTGAATTCTAACGAAAATGAAGATATTTTTAAAGATACGCCAAGAGCAGAAAATTTCGATTCTAGTGAAGAAAATTACAAAGAAGATATGCCAAATCCAATAAGCAATAGCGGAAATAAAACTACGAAAAAGTCGAAAACACCTGTTTTAGATAATTTCGGAAGGGATTTAACTGAAATGGCTGAAGACGGAAAATTGGACCCAGTAGTAGGACGTGAAAAAGAAATTGAACGTGTATCGCAAATTTTAAGCAGAAGAAAGAAAAACAACCCTCTTTTAATTGGAGAACCAGGTGTTGGAAAATCAGCTATTGCTGAAGGTTTAGCGATTATGATTGTGAAGAAAAAAGTCTCTCGTATATTGTTTAACAAACGTGTAGTAACGTTAGATTTGGCTTCGTTAGTTGCCGGAACAAAATACCGAGGGCAGTTCGAAGAACGTATGAAGGCCGTAATGAATGAATTAGAAAAAAACAACGATATTATATTGTTTATTGACGAAATTCATACTATTGTTGGTGCCGGTGGCGCAACGGGTTCGCTTGATGCCAGTAATATGTTCAAACCTGCTTTAGCAAGAGGAGAAATCCAATGTGTGGGTGCCACAACTTTAGATGAGTATAGACAATATATTGAAAAAGATGGCGCTTTAGAACGACGCTTTCAAAAAGTAATTGTAGAGCCAACTACGATTGATGAAACTATCCTGATTTTAAATAATATCAAAGGAAAATATGAAGACCATCATAACGTAATTTATACACCCGAAGCTATAGAAGCTTGTGTAAAACTTACGAGTCGTTATATGACGGACCGATTTTTACCAGACAAAGCTATTGATGCTTTAGATGAAGCGGGTTCTCGTGTGCACATTACAAATATTGAAGTGCCAAAACAAATTTTAGAACTGGAAAAACAATTGGAAGAAGTTCGCGAACTGAAAAATTCAGTGGTTAAAAAACAAAAATTTGAAGAAGCAGCCAAATTACGTGATGACGAAAAGAAAATTGAAAAAGACTTAGCCATTGCGCAAGAAAAATGGGAAGAAGACGCTAAATCAAATCGTGTTGAAGTAACTGAAGACAATGTTGCTGATGTCGTTTCAATGATGACTGGAATACCTGTAAACCGAATAGCGCAAACAGAAACCAATAAACTGGCTAAATTACCTGAACTGATTAAAGGAAAAGTAATTGGTCAAGATGAAGCCGTACAAAAAATAGCCAAATCTATTCAGAGAAACCGAGCGGGTTTAAAAGATCCTAACAAACCAATTGGTTCATTTATCTTTTTAGGGTCTACAGGCGTGGGAAAAACACAATTGGCTAAAGTGTTAGCTAAAGAATTATTTGATTCTGAAGATGCGTTAATTCGTATCGACATGAGTGAATATATGGAAAAATTCGCAATTTCACGTTTAGTTGGCGCACCTCCAGGCTATGTTGGCTACGAAGAAGGCGGTCAGTTAACCGAAAAAATTAGAAGAAAACCTTATGCTGTTGTCTTGTTAGACGAAATTGAAAAAGCACATCCCGATGTATTTAATATGATGCTTCAAGTTTTAGACGATGGTTTTTTAACGGATAGTTTGGGTAGAAAAATCGATTTTAGAAACACCATAATTATTATGACTTCTAATATTGGAGCTCGTCAATTAAAAGATTTCGGACAAGGTGTTGGTTTTGGAACTGCTGCAAAAACAGCTCAAGCTGATGATTACAACAAATCGGTAATTGAAAATGCTTTGAAAAAAGCGTTTGCACCCGAATTTTTAAACCGTATTGATGATGTAATTGTATTTAATAGTTTAGAAAAACATGATATTGATAAAATTATCGATATTGAAATGGAAAAACTTATTTTACGAATTAAAGACTTAGGATATACGTTTACCATTTCTGAAAAAGCAAAAGATTTTATTGCTGAAAAAGGTTTTGACAAACAATTTGGAGCACGACCATTAAAAAGAGCCATCCAAAAATATGTAGAAGATGCGCTTGCCGAAGAAATAATAACTTCAAAAATACATGAAGGCGATGAAATCTTTATGGATTTAGATGAAGCCTCACAAGAACTAATTGTAACGGTAATGAAAACAGAAAAACCTGCTAACTAGCAGGTTTTTTTTTATATATAAATTATCGATAAATATTTCTATAATTTATGTATTGCATAAAAAAAGACACCCATAAAGGATGTCTTTAATATTTTTAATGTGGTATAAATACTAGTTAATTTTGATAGCTAAACCTGCCATGAAATTAATTCCACCAATACTTCTTTTTTGAGTATAAGAACCACCATCATATTTATAATCTCCAGATAAACCAGCTCCTTCATATCCTAATTGAATATTTCCTCCAACTTTTTCCCAATAATAATAGTTTAAACCTACATTAACACCATATGATAAACCTGAAGCTTTATAAGAATCGGTTGATAGATCAAAACCTGCAAATTTATCAGTTGCAGAAGCAAAACCAACATTAACTCCTCCATAAATATTCAAGTCGTCATCATTTAGAATGTAATATCTTGATTGAGCATTGATGTTAAACAAAGACATAGTTGTAGATGCACCAAAAGTACCAAAACCATCAAGGGAAGTTAAATTTTTTGGAGTTAAAACGTAAGCACCAGTTGTTAAACCAAGTCCTACACTTATTTTATCATTCAAACCATAGTGTACGTTTAAACCATAAGTTCCAGAGGCAAATTTATATTTATCTTCATAAGAAACATTTTCTTCTGTATATTTATCAGTTACGTTTCCACCAAAAGCAAAACCTCCTAATAAATTAATATGAATTGTTCCTTCGCTATTAGATTGAGAATAACCTAATACTGAAACTGCAAAAGCAGCTACTAATAATACTTTTTTCATAATTTTTAAATTTAGTTTTTTAAAATTTTTTCAAATATATAAAAATTATTTATCCCAAAAAATTATTTCTTCAAAAAAGGCATTTTGACCACTTTTGCTTTAATGTCTTTATTTCTAATTCTAATATAAATTTCAGAATCTGGAGATGCTAATGCTGTTGGAACATATCCCATTCCTATTGCAATTCCTAAACTTGGTGATTGTGTTCCAGAAGTTACAATTCCTACTACATTTCCATTAGCATCTGCAATTTCATAATCGTGACGAGGAATGCCTCTATCAATCATTTCAAAACCAACTAATTTTTTAGAAACACCAGCTTCTTTTTGTTGTTTCAAGTTTTCTGAATTCGTAAACTCTTTTTCGAATTTTGTAATCCAACCCAAACCAGCTTCCAAAGGAGAAGTAGTATCATTAATATCGTTTCCGTATAAACAGAAACCCATTTCTAATCGCAAAGTATCACGAGCAGCTAAACCGATTGGTTTAATTCCGAAAGCTGCTCCAGCTTCAAAAACTTTTGCCCAAATAGTTATGGCATCTTCATTTTTAAAATAAATTTCAAATCCACCTGAACCTGTATAACCCGTTGCAGAGACAATAACATCTTGTTTTCCTGCAAATTCACCAATTTGGAACGAATAATATCCCATATTCACTAAATCTATTGAAGTCAAACTCTGCATTGCTTCAGCAGCTTTTGGTCCTTGAATAGCTAATAACGAATAATCATCCGAAAGATTTTGCATTTCCACACCTAAATCATTGTGTTTAGAAATCCAATTCCAATCTTTTTCAATATTAGAAGCATTTACGACTAACATATAATGATTGTCAGCGATTTTGTATATGATTAAATCATCAACAATTCCTCCTTCATTATTTGGCAAACAAGAATATTGTGCTTTTCCATCTACTAACTTAGAAGCATCATTAGAGGTTACTTTCTGAATTAAAGCCAATGCATTTTCTCCTTTTAAGAAAAATTCTCCCATATGCGATACATCAAAAACCCCAACTCCAGTTCGTACCGTTTCGTGTTCTGCGTTTACTCCTTCATATTGAACAGGCATATTGTAACCTGCAAACGGAACCATTTTTGCTCCTAAACTTTCGTGAATAGCTGTTAATGCTGTATTTTTCATTGTATGATTTTATAAAATTTAAAGTTGCTAATGTATTGAAAATTCTTAAAAAAATAAAGCCAAAAACCTATAAATAGTAAGAAATTCACAAAATATTGTTTTAATACTGAAAATAGTTGCATTTTAGAATTTGTTTGTAGAATTTTGACAGCTAAAACAAAATCAAATGCATTATATAGATTCATCAGTACTTACAATAGAAAAAGTTAGAGAAATTATTTTTGAAGGAAAAAAATTAGCCCTTTCAGAAGAAGCTATTTCAAAAATTGAACGATGCAGAACGTATTTGGATGAAAAAATGGCTTCTAACGACAAAGCTATTTACGGAATTAATACTGGTTTTGGATCTTTATACAATATTAAAATTTCGACAGAAAATTTAACCAAACTTCAAGAAAACTTAATGAAATCTCACGCTTGTGGTACTGGTGACGAAGTACCTCACGAGATTGTAAAAATAATGTTGTTATTAAAAATTCAATCTTTGAGTTATGGACATTCAGGTGTGCAATTAGTAACCGTTAATAGATTAATTGATTTTTACAATAATGAAATTTTACCTGTAGTTTACACACAAGGTTCATTAGGAGCAAGCGGCGATTTATCACCTTTAGCTCATTTATGTTTACCATTAATAAATGAAGGCGAAGTGTATTACGATGGATTCCGTCAACCAGCGCATAAAGTTTTAGAAAAATTGAACTTATCGCCTATTACATTAAAATCAAAAGAAGGTTTAGCGTTGTTGAATGGAACGCAATTTATGAGCGCTTATGGTGTATACAATTTAATTCAAGCGGATAAATTAGCACATTTAGCAAACATTGTTTCCGCAGTTTCTTTAGAAGGTTTTGATGGAAGAAAAGAGCCTTTTAATGAATTAATTCATTTGGTACGACCACATAATGGGCAATTAGCAACAGCAGCTCATATGTTAGAATTATTAGAAGATAGCGAAATTATTGCCCAACCAAAAAAACACGTACAAGATCCGTATTCTTTTAGATGTATTCCGCAAGTTCACGGTGCCTCTAAAGATGTAATTGACCACGTAAAAAAAGTATTTACTACCGAAATTAATTCGGTAACTGACAATCCAAATATTTTTGTTGGTGAAGATGAAATTATTTCTGGTGGAAATTTTCACGGACAACCTTTAGCAATGGCTTTAGATTATTTAGGAATTGCTTTGGCAGAATTAGGAAGCATTTCCGAAAGAAGAACCTATCAATTAATTTCTGGTTTAAGAGAATTGCCGGCGTTTTTAGTAAGTAATCCTGGATTAAATTCTGGATTTATGATTCCGCAATATACCGCGGCGAGCATTGTTAGTCAGAACAAACAATTAGCAACTCCAGCAAGTATTGATAGCATTGTATCCAGTAACGGACAAGAAGATCATGTAAGCATGGGAGCAAATGCAGCTACAAAAACATTAAAAATTGTTGAAAATTTAGAACGTATTTTAGCAATTGAATTATTTAATGCTTCGCAAGCTATCGAATTTAGAAGACCATTAAAATCGAGCGATTTCATTGAAATGTTTATAAAAACGTATAGAGAAGAAGTGCCTTTAGTTACAGAAGATAGAATTTTACATTATGACATTGAAAAGTCAATTCAGTTTTTGAAAAGTTTTCAAGTGGAAATGAATTAATCCTTATTTCGTTTAGGTCTTTTTACTAATTCACCTTGGCAATTTGGACAAACATTTGCCATTTCTGTAGCGCACGATTCACAAAATGTGCATTCATAACTGCAAATACAAGCTTCTGATTGCATATTTAAAGAAATAGTGCATTTCTCGCAAGTTGTTTTGTATTCCAACGCCATTATTTATTTTTTACTAAATAAATCATAATTGCAGCACCAAAAATAATTTCTAAAACCACGCCTGTATTAAAAATTAATGTTGCACCAGGCCAATGCATAATTTTAAATAAAGCACCGAAAGCCACAATAAAACTACAAGTGATAAGTATAAGTAATAATTTTTTGAAATTGTTTTGCATATTACTTAATGTTTTTTTCAATAGCTTTTATCATTTCACCAGCGATATCTTTTTGAGTGGCGCCTTCAATTCCTTCTAATCCAGGAGATGAATTCACTTCTAACAACAAAGGTCCTTTTGAAGATCGAATAATATCTACTCCAGCCACTTTTAAATTCATCGCTTTAGCTGCTTTTATGGCAATTCTTTTTTCATCAGCGGTAACTTTAACTATGGATGCCGTACCACCTAAATGAATATTTGCACGAAATTCGCCAGGTGCAGCTTCTCGTTGCATAGCAGCTACTACTTTTCCGTCTACAACAAATAAACGTAAATCTTTACCATTGGCTTCCTTAATAAATTCTTGAACTAAGATATTCGCATTCAAACTTTTAAACGCATTAATAACCGATTCGGCGGCTTTTTTAGTTTCTGCTAAAACGACTCCTTTTCCTTGGGTTCCTTCAAGTAATTTTACAATTAACGGTGAGCCACCTACCATTTTTATTAAATCGTCAGTATCTAATGGAGAATTAGCAAAACCAGTAGTGGGTATGTCTACACCGTTATTTAATAATAATTGTAAAGAAAATAACTTATCTCGAGATTGAGTGATGGCCGCAGCATTGTTTAAAGCATACACTTTTAGAGCTTCAAATTGTCTGGTTAAGGCACAACCATAATAGGTCATACTTGGACGAATACGAGGGATAATGGCATCAAAATCCTTTAAAACCAAACCACCACGATAGTGAATTTCTGGATTAGAAGCACTTAACTTCATATAACAATATTTGATGTTTAAAAAATGCATTTCATGTCCACGCATTTCTCCAGCTTCAATAATACGTCGGTTGCTATATAAATCTGGATTACTTGCTAATAATCCAATTTTTAAACCTTTTTTCTCAGGTTCACTATAATAAAATTCTTTTAAACTTTCTGTAGTGGGTTGACCTAATTCAAACTTTTTTTCAGGGTCAACAATTAATCTTCCCACCATTGCTTCTCTTCCTAACAACATTCTGAATCCCATAGAATCTCTGTTAGTAAGCGTAACCTCAACTTGCCAATTGTGATTACCTAATCCTACTTCTGTACGAATTACATAACGCTTTTCTCTGGTTCCATTAGAGCTTTTTACAATTCGTTGATCTACTAATTGCGCTTCACAATGAATGATAGATTTTGAATTATTTTGGATCGGATTGATATCAAATTTCAACCATTCTTCTCCATTTTTATCAAATACTTTGATATTAATAGCGTGTAACGCAGATGTTTTAGCTCCAGAATCTACACGAGCTTTTATTGCGGGAATTCCTAATTGTGGGAACGAACACCATTCTTCACTTCCTATTAATGTTTTATCTTGCATTTGCGAATATTTTAAAATCTAATATAGTATTATTTTTAATGTAATATGCTACCTAATTGTTATTTTTTTGGAAATATATTGTCTTCCTTTTTAACATCTGCCATTAAATCACTTGGATCAATAACCACTGATTTTATAGCACCTTTATTTGAATTTATATCAATGGTGTAAGTAGGAATCGCCCAATCCCAACCTGATAAAACGTTTCTGTTATATGTATACAGATTTGGTTTTTCCCAGCGCATTAGCGTATTTGGAATATAAAAATATTCTTTAGTACCGTTTTCAAATTCAACGATTACATCTAAAGGCATCGGCATTCTCCCTTTTCTCTCTAAAACGATTTTATTATTTTCTACAGACTTAATAGCATAATCTATTGTATTTGTAGTTTGTGTCCATTCGTTTAAATACCAATCTAAATTAGCACCTGAAACTTTTTCAGCAGTTCGCTTAATATCATTTGGAGTTGGATGTGTAAATTTATAATCCGAATAATATTTTTTAATCGTTTTATCTAAATTTTCATGTCCAATGATATATCCCAATTGTGCTAAAAATATTTCTCCTTTACTATATGCACCAATTCCGTACGATTGATTATAATCATATCGGTCTGCATGCGTTGTTAATGGTTGTTCTTTTCCCGAATTGGCTAAAAAAACATAATTATTGTACGAATCTGCAAACGGGCTTTCTGGTTCTTTTGGAGGTAAAATTTCATTCATAGCTAAATTAGAAATATATGAAGTAAATCCTTCATCCATCCAACAATGTTTTGATTCATTAGTAGCCAAAATATGTTGAAACCAACTATGCGCAAATTCATGAGCGGTTACACCAACCAAACTGCCATAGCTTCTATTTCCAGTTATCAAGGTACACATGGCATACTCCATACCACCATCGCCACCTTGAATAACGGAATATTGTTTGTACGGATATTGCCCAACATTTTTATTGAAATAGGCTAATAATTCAGCGGTTTTATGCTGCATTTTTTTCCAATTTTCTATGTTCTCTTTTTTGTTTTTATAGAAGAAGTGTAATTCCGTTTCATTTTCACCCATAATTTTATCGTGAATGTATTCTGGATCTGCACCCCAAGCAAAATCATGAACGTTTGGTGCTATGAAATGCCAAGTTAATGATGATGTTTTTTTCGGATAAGTAACCACAACACCTGCATCTTCATACCCTTTTCCAATTTCATTTTTATTTTGAAGATAACCTGTACTTCCTATAGTATAGTCTTTGTCAATAGTGATTTTTACATCAAAATTTCCCCAAACACCATGAAATTCTCTTGCTATATAGGTGTCTGCATGCCAGCCTTCAAAATCATATTCAGCCATTTTAGGATACCATTGTGTCATGGAAAGCGCTACATTTTCTTCTGAATTTCTTCCAGAACGACGAATTTGTAATGGTACTTGTCCTTCAAAATCTAAAGTGAATGTGGTTGCCGATTTAGGTAAAATTGCTTGAGGCAAAGTAACTTCTAAAATGGTTCCTACTACTCTACTTTGTGCAGCAATTCCATTTTGTTTACAATTTGAAACCAACAAATATCCAATTTCGTTTGGTTGCAAAGTACTTATTCTACTTTCTTTTATTTCTTTTGCATCTTTTGTAAACTTACGAACCATTCGTTTGTCTGGATCCGAAATAGTTTGCAAACGCATATCCATGGCACTTCCTGGCTGAAACGCATTTGGATACAAATGAAAAAAAACTTTCTTTAACGTATCAGGGGAATTATTTGTGTAAATTAATTCTTGATTTCCTTTATATTGGTATTTTTTCACATCCATATTCACGTTCATTTTATAATCAACATGCTGTTGCCAATATCCTGAATTTGGATTGTTTTGTGCGAATGAAATTCCTGTTAAAAGAATTAAAAAATGTTTAAATGTATTTTTCATTTGTAACTGTTTTATGTAAAAAGAAAACCACAAAGATAAACGACTAGGTATCTCTTTGTGGTTACTGTATGTTTTTGATGTTTTATTTTTTAGTCATTTTTTCAGCTAATAACAAAGCATTATATGCATTTACTATTTTTCCAGATTTAGACACTTCAGAAAAGTTAACCTTTTTTTTATCTTCACCTACAGAAATCATATTTTTTAACGATGTACCACTTTCCATAATAATTTGTTTCACCTCAACGGAAGTTAAACTTGGATAGTAAGCACGAACTAATGCAGCAACACCCGCTACATTTGGTGAAGCCATTGAAGTACCTTGCAAATATTCATAGGTATTTAAAGGAGTGGTTGCGTAAATTTTTTCACCTGGTGCAAAAATATCAACATTATTTTTTCCATAATTTGAAAAAGAAGCTACCATTTTAGATCCATAATCTGGAGAAAGTGCGCCAATAATTAAAACGTTATTAGCATATTCTGGTGAGTTATCATACGTGTCATTTGGATATTTATTCGTTACATCTAAATCATATGATTCGTTTCCTGCAGCAATTACTACAAGTACGTCTTTAGATGCCGCATATTTTATGGCATCTATAACCCATTCTTTGTTTTGAGAAAAATATTTCCCAAAAGAACCATTGATTACTTTTGCTCCATTATCTACTGCATAACGAATTCCTAAAGCAATATCTTTATCGTATTCATCACCATCAGGAACCGCTCGAACTGCCATAATTGAAACAACAGAGCTTGCTACTCCATCGCCACCTTTTTTATTACCTCTTACTTGCGCCACAATACCCGCAACATGAGTACCGTGTTTAGCTTCTTTTGGCTCAGGACCTACCACATTATTATTCCCGTATTTTGTGTCATTGATATCATCTGGATTATCGCCAACTATTTTTCTACCATCGTATGCTACATTCAAATTATAATTTAATTGTCCATAAACATGGTCTTTAAAATCAATAATTTCTTTATCAAAATCAGCTTTAGTCATTCCTGTTAAAAACTGAGAAAACATTGCTTTTGCTTGTAACAAACCTTGATCTTTAGTATCAATTTTTTTAACTTCCTCTAAAGTAAAGTTATCTTTTTTAAGATGTGATTTAATAGCTTTTTCAGCGTTTAAAATCATATCTAATTGCTGCTTATCTTGTTGCAATCCTTTAATATCTTCTTCTAATTTTGCTTTTGCTCTTTCATAATCAGGAGTATTTGGACCTTTTTTTACAATACGTGTCATTTCTAATTGCTCATGAACAGCATCTCCTAAAAAATTCCAACCATGAATATCATCTATATACCCATTTTTATCATCATCAATATTATTTCCAGCAATTTCTTTTGGATTGGTCCAAATAACCGATTTTAAATCTTCGTGATTAATATCTACACCAGAATCTACAATTCCAACAATCACTTTCGTTCCTTTTTTCCCTTTTAATACTTCAGCATACGCTTTATCCACACTCATACCTGGTACAGTGTCTTTCACTAAATCTAAATGACTCCAACGCTGCAAGTCTTTTTCTTTTAAAGGCGTTGTTTTTAAAGGCATTCTATCAATATTCTCAACCGGAGTTGAAACCATTTTAGCTGATCCGCAACCAGATAAAACGATTGCTAAGGCAAATGATAGATATAAAGGTTTAAATTGAATTTTCATATTCGTATAATTTTATTTAATTTAATAATTAGTAAGTATTTCAAAAGGTTTGTTACAAGAATAAAGTACTAAAAGATATCTTCACATCTAAAAACTTCTTTTAATCTCACCCCTTTTTCTGTTTTTTCTACAGTGATAATTTGATTGTGTGCATCGTGCTCTAAAAACAAATAGTAATTATTTTCTGCAGCTGCATTCATAAATTTTGCTTTTTCGTCCATAGTTAAAAGCGGTCTGGTATCGTATCCCATAACATATGGAATAGGAATGTGTCCAGCTGTGGCCAATAAATCAGCACAAAAAACAATGGTTTTTCCATTATAATTAATATGTGGAAGCATTTGTTTTTCGGTATGACCATCTGCAAAAAAGATGCCAAAATCTAATTCTGAAGTAGCTAGGAAATCACTCTCGGTACGATTAATAAATTTCAACTGACCACTTTCCTGCATTGGTAAAATATTTTCATGCAAAAATGAAGCTTTTTCACGAGAATTAGGTTGAGTTGCCCACTCCCAGTGATTTTTATTTGTCCAATAATTCGCATTTTTAAAAGCTACTTCATAACCTGTTTTATCGTTATTCCAATTTACAGAACCACCACAATGATCAAAATGTAAATGTGTCATAAAAACATCTGTAATATCATCTTTATGGAATCCATATTTAGCTAATGATTTGTCTAAACTTTCATCGCCCCAAAGAGAATAATAGCCAAAAAATTTATCGGATTGTTTATTTCCCATTCCGGTATCTATTAATGTCAGTTTATTTCCATCTTCAATAAGCAAACATCTGGCAGCAATATCTATTAAATTATTAGCGTCTGCAGGATTGGTTTTATTCCATATTGTTTTAGGAACAACGCCAAACATAGCGCCACCGTCTAGCTTAAAATTTCCTGCTTCTATTGGATATAATTTCATGATTTATATTTTTTGCCAAATTACAAAATTTTCAATAAAAGAAAACTATGAAAATATAAGTTATAAAAATGTTATCAAACCTTGTAAAAAGTTTTTTTAGGTTTATCTTTGCAGAGTTAATTTAGACAAAATCAAAATAAGGAATACGAAACAAAAATAATTAATAACTAAGTTATGATAAAAGTATCTGAATCTGCAAGTAAAAAAATTATTGATATGATGAAGGAAGAAGGTTTTGATGCTGCAACTGATTATGTCCGTGTTGGTGTAAAAAGTGGCGGTTGTTCTGGACTTTCTTATGAATTAAAATTTGATAAGGCGTTAGGCGAAAATGATAAAGTTTTCGAAGATAGCAATGTAAAAATTGCTGTTGAAAAAAAATCATTTTTATATTTAGCTGGAACTATTTTAGAATTCTCAGGAGGCTTAAACGGAAAAGGGTTTGTTTTTAATAACCCAAATGCACAAAGAACATGTGGATGTGGGGAAAGTTTTTCGCTTTAACAGAATCTAAAAAAGGGAACAATCTAAAAAATTTAAAAAATGGCAAAGTACAACTCATTTGAAGAAATGGAAGTTTATCAAAAAGCTTTACAATTTGGTGTAAAAGTTTATAAATTGACATTATCAGATGAAAAAATTGCTAAAGATTACGGTTTGAAAGACCAATTACAAAGAGCTGCCTTATCAATATCTAACAACATAGCGGAGGGTTTTGAACGTGAAACGAAAAAAGAATTAATTAGATTTTTATATTTTTCAAAAGGATCAGCAGGAGAATGTAGAAATATGTTTAATTTTTTATTGTCATTAGAATACATAAATAATGACAATTATTATGAATATAAAATAATGTTTTAGAAATTTCAAAACAATTAGGGAATTACATAAAATATTTAAAAAACTTAGAAAAACAAGATAAACTAAATCAAAAAAATCTATAATTCTAAAAAAATAAATTGGCTACATATTAAATAGTTTAATAAATTTTTTAGATTTTTAGATCTTTTAGATCTTTTAGATAAAAAAATGAGTAAATACACAGAAGACGATTTAAAAGTCGAATTAGAAAATAAAGAATACGAATACGGATTTTATACTGAATTAGAATCGGAAACGTTTCCTATTGGTTTAAATGAAGATATTGTGCGTGCGATTTCTATAAAGAAAAACGAACCACAATGGATGACCGATTGGCGTTTAGAAGCATTCGCCGCGTGGAAACAAATGGAAGAACCAGAATGGGCAAATGTTAAGTATACAAAACCAGATTTTCAAGCTATTGCCTATTATTCGGCACCAAAAAAATCGGATCCAAATAAAACATTAGATGATGTTGATGCGGAATTATTAGAAATGTACAAAAAACTTGGAATTTCTATTGACGAGCAGAAAAAAATGAATAATGTAGCAATGGATATTGTTGTTGATTCTGTTTCAGTAGCCACTACATTCAAAAAAACATTAGGCGAAAAAGGGATCATTTTTTGTCCTATTTCAGAAGCTATTCAAGAACATCCCGAATTAGTAAAAAAATATTTAGGAACTATTGTACCGCAAAAAGATAATTTTTACGCCGCTTTAAATTCAGCCGTTTTCTCTGATGGAAGTTTTTGTTATATTCCAAAAGGCGTGAAATGTCCGATGGAATTGTCAACTTATTTTAGAATCAATCAAGGTGGTACTGGGCAGTTTGAAAGAACGCTTGTAATTGCCGACGAAGGAAGTTATGTCTCTTACCTTGAAGGATGTACAGCTCCAAGTCGTGATGAAAATCAACTTCACGCTGCAGTTGTAGAATTAATTGCTTTAGATGATGCAGAAATAAAATATTCAACCGTTCAAAACTGGTATCCAGGAAATAAAGAAGGAAAAGGTGGTGTATTCAATTTTGTAACCAAAAGAGGTTTATGTGAAAAAAACGCTAAAATATCTTGGACACAAGTTGAAACAGGTTCTGCTGTAACTTGGAAATATCCATCTTGTGTTTTAAAAGGAGATAATTCTATTGGTGAATTCTACTCTATCGCTGTAACAAATAATTTCCAACAAGCGGATACGGGAACAAAAATGATTCATTTAGGTAAAAATACTAAATCAACCATTATTTCAAAAGGAATTTCAGCTGGTAAATCACAAAATAGTTACCGTGGATTGGTTCAAATTAGTAAAAACGCTGATAATGCCAGAAACTTCTCGCAATGTGATAGTTTACTTATGGGTAACAATTGTGGTGCACATACATTTCCATACATAGAAAGTAAAAACACAAGTGCAAAAATAGAACACGAAGCCACCACATCAAAAATTGGTGAAGACCAAGTGTTTTATTGCAACCAAAGAGGGATTCCAACAGAAAAAGCAATTGCTTTAATTGTAAATGGTTTCAGTAAAGAAGTCTTAAATAAATTACCAATGGAATTTGCAGTGGAAGCTCAAAAATTATTGGAAATTAGTTTAGAAGGAAGTGTGGGTTAAATTTAAAAAGATTAGTTATGGATTTAGTTTTAAAAAACGTTAAGAAAAAAGATTTTCCTGTTTTAAAATCTTTAGCAAAAGCACTTGGTTTTGAAATTATTGATAAAATCGAAAAACCATATAATCCAGAATTTGTTAAAGAAATATTGGATGCAGAAAAAAGTATAAAAGAAGGAAAAGGTGTTACAATTAATTTAGAAGACTTGTGGAAGTAATCAAGAACACCGAATCATTTATCAAGTTATAGACTAAAACACAATAGAAATTTTAAATATTTTGTCTTTAAAAGGACATTACGAATAATAAAAAAACAATATGTTACAAATTAAAAACTTACACGCTTCAGTAGAAGACAAAGAAATATTAAAAGGAATTAATTTAGAAGTAAAAGCGGGAGAAGTTCACGCAATTATGGGACCAAATGGCGCTGGAAAAAGTACCCTTTCATCTATAATTGCTGGAAACGAAAACTATAACGTAACTGCTGGTGAAATTATTTTAGAAGGTGAAGACATCTCTGAATTAGCTCCAGAAGAAAGAGCTCATAAAGGGGTTTTCTTATCTTTTCAATATCCAGTAGAAATACCTGGAGTTTCGGTAACAAATTTTATGAAAACGGCTATTAACGAATCGCGAAAAGCTCGTGGACAAGAAGATATGCCGGCTAATGAAATGTTGAAATTAATTCGTGAAAAATCAGAATTATTAGAAATAGATAGAAAGTTCTTATCTCGTTCTCTTAACGAAGGTTTTTCTGGTGGAGAAAAAAAACGAAATGAGATTTTTCAAATGGCGATGTTAGAACCAAAATTAGCCATTCTTGACGAAACAGATTCTGGTTTAGATATTGATGCTTTACGTATTGTTGCTAATGGTGTGAACAAACTAAAAAATGAAACTAATGCTGTTTTAGTGATTACGCACTACCAAAGATTATTAGATTATATAGTTCCTGATTTTGTACACGTTTTGATGGATGGAAAAATCGTTAAATCTGGCGATGCCTCTTTAGCATTAGAATTAGAAGAAAAAGGATACGATTGGATTAAAAACGAAGTAGTATAAAAATTTGTTTCAGGTTTTAAGTTTCAAGTTTACTTAATAAAAATACACGCAAATAATTAAATTTAATATAAGCCATGGCAACAATTACAAAGTTTGAAGATTTAGAAATTTGGCAAGAAGCCAGAAAATTAACTAAAGAAATTTTTCTAATTTCAAAAGAAACTGATTTAAAACAAGATTTCCGATTTAAAGAACAAATAAAAGCATCATCGGGTTCTGTAATGGACAATATTGCAGAAGGGTTTGAAAGAGATGGGAATATAGAATTTAGACAATTTTTATCAATTGCAAAAGGTTCAGCTGGTGAAACGCGTTCACAAATTTATAGACTATTTGATTATGAATATATTTCAGAAGAAAAATTCATTGAATTAAAAATTAAATGTGAAAATTTAAGTGGGAAAATTAAAAACTTTATCACTTATTTAAATAAAAAAGATTTCAAAGGAAACAAGTTCCAATAACTTGAAACTTTAAACCTGAAACTCCGAAGGAAACAAAAAAAGAAAATGGAATTAAAAGAAAAAATACTATCGTCTTTTATGGCGTTTGAAGAAAAAATTGCTGATGTAAACAATGATTTACACGACATTAGAACTTCAGCTATAAAACACTTTGAAAATAAAGGTTTTCCTTCTAAAAAAGAGGAAGCCTGGAAATATACCTCGTTAAATGCCATTTTAAAAAATGATTTTAGTGTATTTCCTAAAAAAGAAAATACAGTAGAATTTGCTGATGTAAAAAAATACTTCTTAAATGAAGTGGATACGTATAAAGTTGTATTTATTGACGGGAAATTCAGTTCACATCTATCATCAACTACGCACGATGGTTTAGATGTTTGCTTGATGTCTTCGGCTTTAAACAAACCAAAATACAAGATGTACATTGACGAATATTTCAACAAAATTGCGAATAAAGAAGATAGTTTAACATCATTAAACACTGCTTTTTCTCAAGAAGGTGCGTATGTAAATATTCCAAAGAGCAAAGTGGTTGACAAACCTATAGAAATTTTATATTTTTCAACAGGTTCTGAAGCTGCATTAATGACACAGCCTCGAAATTTAATAATTGTGGGCGAAAATGCACACGTACAAATTGTAGAACGTCACCAGAGTTTAAATAGCAATCCCGTTTTAACAAATTCGGTTACAGAAATTTTCGCTCAAAAACGTGCTATTGTTGATTTTTATAAAGTGCAAAACGATTTACAAACTGCGAATTTAATTGACAATACATACATTGCTCAAAAACAAGACAGTCACGTTTCGGTTCATACATTTTCGTTTGGAGGAAATATTACTAGAAACAATTTAAACTTCTACCATCAAGGCGAACATATTGATTCTACTTTAAAAGGTATAACAATTATTGGCGACAAACAACATGTTGATCATTATACTTTAGTGCAACACGCCACGCCAAATTGTGAAAGTCATCAAAACTATAAAACCATTTTAGATGGAAATGCCACTGGTGTTTTTAATGGTAAAATTTTCGTAGAAAAAGAAGCCCAAAAAACAGATGCCTTTCAGCAAAATAATAATATTCTATTAAGTGATAAAGCAACTATTAACGCGAAACCTCAATTGGAAATTTTTGCAGATGATGTAAAATGTTCACACGGTTGTACTATTGGACAGTTAGATGAAAGTGCGATGTTTTATATGCAACAACGTGGAATTGGTAAAAAAGAAGCCAAAGCATTATTAATGTACGCGTTTACCAGTGAAGTGACTAATAGTGTGAAAATTCCAGAATTAAGAAGTAAAATCGCTCGAATTATTGCCGATAAATTAGGCGTAAATATGGGATTTGATTTATAAAAAAACAATTATATAAAAAAGCGGTTTCAATATTGAAACCGCTTTTTTTTTACTCTTTTCTGTATTTTTTAGTTTCTTCAAAAACGTGTTCTAAAATTTTAGCGTCTTCTTCAGAAAATTCAACATTTCTTCTTGCCATTACAATTTTAGCAGTTTCAAACGCTTTTTTGGTCAGATAAGTTGTAAAACCACTTGCTCCGCCCCAACTGAAACTTGGTACAAAATTTCTTGGAAATCCTGCTCCAAAAATATTAGTACTTACCCCAACAACTGTGCCCGTATTAAACATCGTATTTATTCCGCATTTACTGTGGTCGCCCATCATTAATCCGCAAAATTGCAAACCTGTTTTAGCAAAATTTTCTGTTTCGTAGCTCCACAATTTTACTTCTTCGTAATTGTTTTTTAAGTTACTATTGTTGCTATCTGCACCCATATTACACCATTCACCTAAAACGGCATTTCCTAAAAATCCATCGTGACCTTTATTAGAATAGCCAAATAAAACCGAATTATTAACTTCTCCACCAATTACAGAATGAGGTCCGACAGTTGTAGCGCCATAAACTTTAGTAGCTAATTTCACTCTACCCGATTCACACAAAGCAAAAGGACCTCGAATAACAGAACCTTCCATTATTTCAGCATTTTTACCAATATAAATAGGACCTGTTGATGCGTTTAAGGTTACAAATTCTAATTTAGCGCCTTCTTCAATGAAAATATTTTCTGGTGCAATTACGTTTACCGATTTAGGTATCGGTTGTGAAAATCGATCTTCAGTCAACAATTCGAAATCTTCACGAATGGCTACCTCATTTTTTTGAAAAATATCCCAAGTGTTTTCAATTTTAATGCAGTCGTTTGAAAATTCAAGTACTTCAAAACTATCAAAATCGACTTCTTCTCCTTCTTTAGCAAAAAATGCTACTACTTCTTCTTCTTGAAAAATCGCTTGATTGTGTTCCAAATTCTTAATCATTGCTACCAAAATATCATTTGGTAAAAATGAAGCATTAATCATCACGTTGTTCTCCATTTCTACCATGGGCCATTTTTCTGACAAATAGTCTTCTGTAATAGATGTTGTGGTAGAACCCAACTGTTTTTCCCATTTTTCACGAATGGTTAAAATTCCAACACGAATATCTGCAACAGGTCTTGTGAAGGTAAATGGCAACAAAGCATTACGATGTGGTCCATCAAAAAGAATATAGTTCATTAGTCAAGTTTAAAAGGTTTGCGTTTAAAAGTTTAAGAGGCTTTGTGTAAAACCTTAACGATTCAAATTTACAAAGAAATTTGACTTATAAAAATAAAAAAACCCCGAATACTTTCGAGGTTTGTTATTATTTAAATAAATTCTACTATTCTTTAGAGAATTTAGCGTATTTCGTTTTGAATTTATCGATACGACCTGCAGTATCAATAAGTTTAGATTTACCTGTGTAAAAAGGGTGAGACGTTCTAGAAATCTCCATTTTAAAAACTGGATACTCAACACCTTCGTGCGTGATAGTTTCTTTAGTTTCAACAGTTGATTTTGTGATGAATACATCATCGTTAGACATGTCTTTGAAAGCGACTAATCTGTAGTTTTCTGGGTGAATTCCTTTTCTCATTTTGTAAATCTTTAAATGTATGATTATAATTTGTTTCGCGGCTTTTTACTATAAAAAGGTGTAAACGCCTTATAACCTTTTGTTAATTATGTTTTTATTTCAGGGTGCAAATATAATACTATTACCCAATACTGCAAACAAAATACCATTATTTTTTATTTTGAAACCGCTTTAACTAAAAATCTGATACTAAAAGATTTATAACTTAAGAAAAATCTACGTAATTTTGTACCCGATTTGCGTGAGTGATAGGAGTGGAAATCCTTTTTTAAATGTTGCCTGAGGTACTCGAAGGCAACATTTAAAAAAGATTGCAACGGATAGCACGACCTGAAAGGGCACGCCCTAAGAAAAAAAGTATGTCTGATAGAAAAAAAGTAGCGTTTTATACACTGGGTTGTAAACTGAATTTTTCGGAAACTTCTACCATTGCCAGAAACTTCAATGATGAAGGTTTTGACAGAGTGGATTTTGAAGAAATAGCCGATATTTACGTGATTAACACTTGTTCTGTAACAGAAAATGCCGATAAGCAGTTTAAACAAGTGGTAAGAAAAGCGATGAAACTAAACGACAAAGCTTTTGTAGCCGCCGTAGGCTGTTATGCGCAACTGAAACCCGAAGAATTAGCCGCAGTTGATGGTGTAGATTTGGTTTTGGGTGCGACAGAAAAATTTAAAATTACCGATTACATTAACGACCTATCGAAAAACGATATGGGCGAAGTACATAGTTGCGAAATTGAAGAAGCCGATTTTTATGTAGGCAGTTATTCCATTGGTGACAGAACGCGTGCATTCCTTAAAGTGCAAGATGGTTGCGATTATAAATGTACGTATTGTACAATTCCGTTAGCACGTGGTATTTCGAGAAGTGATGCTTTGGAAAATGTATTGAAAAATGCCAAAGAAATTTCGGAGCAAAACATTAAAGAAATTGTGTTAACAGGTGTAAACATTGGCGATTACGGAAAAGGCGAATTTGGAAACAAAAAACACGAACATACGTTTTTAGAATTAGTGCAAGAATTAGACAAGATAGAAGGCATTGAAAGACTCAGAATTTCAAGCATTGAGCCTAATTTACTAAAAAACGAAACCATAGAATTTGTAAGTAAAAGTAGAACTTTTGTTCCTCATTTTCATATTCCATTACAAAGTGGTAGCAATGAAATTTTAGGAAAAATGAAGCGCCGTTACCAACGTGAAATTTATACGGAACGCGTAAATAAGATTAAAGAGGTGATGCCACACGCGTGTATTGGTGTGGATGTAATTGTAGGATTTCCTGGTGAAACCGACGAACACTTTTTAGAAACGTACAATTATCTAAATGAAATGAACATTTCGTATTTACACGTGTTTACATACAGTGAGCGCGACAATACGGAAGCCGCAGATATGCCAGGTGTTGTACCCGCTAACATAAGAAGTAAACGTAGTAAAATGTTACGCGGACTTTCTGTTAAAAAACGTAGAGCGTATTATGAAAGTCAAATTGGTACGACTCGCACTGTACTATTTGAAAACGAAAATAAAGAAGGATATATTACGGGTTTTACTGAAAACTATGTAAAAGTAAAAACGCCTTGGAACCCAGAATTAGCAAACACCTTGCACGAAATTACACTTACAAAAATTGACGATGACGGTTTAGTACGAATGGAATTTGTGAATGTGCCAGTGTAAGTATTCTTTAGACCTGACAGGTTTATAAAACCTGTCAGGTCTAAAAAACTCCAAATAAAAACTATTTTAAAGTACTAACAAACCAGAATTTCGTAATAAATTCATTGGTTTTGAAAACCAAAATAGTTCAAAATCTTCAAACTGAGATTCGAAGTCTAATTTGACATTTTTCAATAAAATGGGATGATCTGAAAGTAATTTTATGGTTTTTAATAACCAATTTGCTTGGTCTTTTTCTAAAGAAATTTCAAGTGTTTCCGTTTTAAAATAAAACGTCATTTTCGCCATTTCCCAAGTAGCGCCTTTTTTGGATTTGGTAAAATAATCTACCACTGGAGTTGTTCCTATCCAAATTAATTTTGCAGTAGGTTTTAATGAAAAATCTACATCATTATTAAGCGCATTTTCTATAAAATCTGGAGCAATTTTTGTTTTTGGAATCTTAAATTCAAACCAATCTTGCAAGTCATACTCGAAACAAATTCCGTGCATATAATTAAACAGCGATTTTTTCAATCCAAAACTAAACTTATCGTGATTGATACCTGTTTTGTCAATAAACTGAATGTCGTTATTTGCAAAAGTAATTTCATTTTGTTGCGGAATTACACCAAATTCCTCAGGATGTAATCCTACAGGAGAATGAGCCGTCATAGCAAATTGATGCCAAAATCCTGACTGTATACTTCCAATTTGAAACAACTGTCGCACCATTTCTAAACTATCCACAGTTTCTTGAATAGTTTGCGTAGGATAACCGTACATTAAATATGCGTGAACCATAATTCCAGCTTCGGTAAAATAATTCGTGACTTTAGCTACTTGTTCAACCGTTACTCCTTTTTTAATCAGTTCTAATAATCTATCTGAAGCTACTTCTAACCCGCCAGAAACCGCAATACAACCTGAAGCTTTTAGCAATACACACAAATCTTTCGTAAAACTTTTTTCAAAGCGAATATTTGTCCACCACGAAACGACCAATTTACGTTTAAGAATTTCCAAAGCCACTTCACGCATTAAAGCTGGTGGTGCCGCTTCATCTACAAAATGAAAACCTGTTTCGCCTGTTTGATGAATCAGTTCTTCCATCCTATCCACAAGAATTTTAGCTGCAATAGGTTCATAAATTTTTATATAATCTAACGAAACATCACAAAAGGTACATTTTCCCCAATAACAGCCGTGCGCCATCGTAAGTTTATTCCAACGACCATCACTCCATAAACTATGCATTGGATTGGCAATTTCAATTACTGAAATATATTTATCCAAAAATAAGTCTGAATAATCTGGTGTTCCTACATCTGATTGCTTATAGTCTGATTTTGTAGTATTATTTTTATATACAACTTCATTATTTTCTAAAACAAACGTCCTTTTGAACTCATTGGAATTTGGAATTTTAACATTGGAATTTAAAAGTTCCACTGGTAATTCGCCATCATCAAGCGTAATAAAATCGAAAAACTCAAAGACTCTTTTGTCTTTTAAACTTCTTAACTCTGTGTTTGGAAAGCCACCACCCATAGCGATTTTCACTGAGGGATAATTCGATTTTATATATTGAGCACATCGGAAAGCGCTATATAAATTTCCTGGAAAAGGCACCGATAGTAATACCAAATTCGGTTGAATTTCTCTTACTCTTTCCTCTAAAATTTTAAGTGTAATTTTATCAATATGTGTGGTTTCATTTTGTAATTCAGAGTATAATTCATCAAATGAATTGGCACTTCTTCCCAATCGTTCAGCATAGCGACTAAATCCGAAATTTTCATCTACGCATTCCACAATAAAATCCGAAATATCTTCTAAATACAAAGTAGCTAAATGTTTTGCTTTGTCTTGCATACCCATATTTCCAAAAGCCCATTCCATATCGTCTAATTGATTGAAACGAGAGGCTTCGGGTAAAAAATTCCCACTACATATTTGTCGTGCTAACGTTGGATTTTTTCCTTGAAGAAAAGCAATTACCGCGTCAATTGTAATGACATAATCATCCCAAAGGGTGTGAATTCGTTGCGAATTTTCTGAAAATTGTACTATTTCACCTTTAGGAATTAAGGAGCTCAACCCTTTTTTGGAAAACAATTCTAATATCACTTCGATACCCAAATCCATTTGAAAAGCAGAAATACTTTTCGTGTTTAGAAACCCTTTGATATAGGCCGTTGCGGGATATGGCGTATTCAATTGAGTAAAAGGTGGCGTGATTAAAAGAATGTCTGACAAGGTGAAATGTTTTTACAAAGATAAAAATTAATTGTAGATGGCGAAAAATGATTATTTTTGTAAAAAAAATTATGCCAACAGATTGTATTTCGTATCAAAAATCGGGTTATTTTTCTAAACTAATTGTAGATTATTTAGATGAAAAACCAGAAGTACAATCACTATATCATAGGTTTCCTCGAATAGAGAATTTTAGTACCCAAATAGATGAAAAAACTAAGAATTATAGCATAGAAAATCGATTAATTTTAGCTGAAGCGTTAAAAAATCAGAATTCGAATTTTCCAATATCTCCAGAAACTCAATCCAACATTGAATTATTAAGATCGGAGAAAACCTTTACCATTACAACCGGACATCAATTAAATTTGTTTTCGGGACCTGCATATTTAATCTATAAAATTGCTTCGGCAATTAATTTATGTAAGCAATTAAAACAAAAATATTCAGATTATAATTTTGTGCCTATTTATTGGATGGCGACAGAAGATCACGATTTTGAAGAAATAAATCATTTTCATTTTAACGACCAAAAAATCAAATGGGAAAAAGATAGTTTTGGACCTGTTGGAAGATTAAAAACCGATGGTTTAAATAACGTTTATGATTCGTTTTCTGAAGTTATTGGAGTTGGCGAAACAGCCGAATATCTAAAAGATCTGTTTAAAAAAACCTATTTAAAACATACAAATTTAGCTGATGCAACACGTTATTTAGCAAATGAATTATTTAAAACAGAAGGTTTAGTGATTATTGATGGCGATGATAAAAATCTGAAATCACTTTTCGCACCATATGTTCAAGATGAATTACTTCATCAAAATTCTTTCGCTGCTGTTTCTAAAACAATTGCACAATTAAATGAATACGCAGTACAAGTAAATCCAAGAGAAATCAACTTGTTTTACATTGAAGATAATTTACGTGAACGAATTATTTTTGAAAACAATATTTACAAAGTTAACAATACAGAAATTGAATTTTCAGAAACTGAAATTCTAAAAGAGTTAAAAAATTTTCCTGAAAAATTTAGTCCAAATGTGATTTTAAGACCGTTATATCAAGAAGTCATATTGCCAAATTTAGCATACATTGGCGGAGGTGGCGAAATAGCGTATTGGTTAGAACTTAAAAATAATTTTGAAGCTCAAAAGGTTACATTTCCAATATTAATTCTTAGAAATTCGTTTGTAATTGCAACAGACAAATTAATGTCAAAATCAGCCAATTTAAGCGTTTCATTTGAAGAATTATTTCTATCAAATCAAGAATTAGTTAATAAAAAAACCAAAGAATTATCAAATATAAAAATTGATTTTTCTGAACAAAAAGATACGTTAAGAAAACAGTTTTCTGAATTATTAAAAATTGCAGAACAAACCGATAAATCGTTTACGGGTGCTGTAAAAGCACAAGAAGCTAAACAAATAAAAGGACTAAATAATTTAGAAAAACGACTTTTAAAAGCAGAAAAACGAATTCATTTTGAAAAATTAGAACGCATAACCGAAATACAAAATCAATTATTTCCAAACGGAAGTTTGCAAGAACGAAAAAGTAATTTTAGCGTATTTTATTCGCAAACTTTTATTAATGAAATCATTTCCCAATCGAATCCATTAGAAGCCTGTTTTAAATTAATTAAGATATAAAGCGGTATTGATTTATAAAAACCGTTTTGCAATTTGGAATTAAATAGTACCTTTGCAAAAAATTTAAGAAAAATGGCTACAAATAGAACATTTACAATGATTAAACCAGATGGTGTTGAAAACGGACACATCGGTGGAATTTTAAACATGATTACAGAAGGCGGTTTCAGAATCGTTTCTATGAAATTAACGCAATTAACTGTAGCAGATGCTCAGAAATTTTATGCGGTTCACTCAGAAAGACCTTTCTTTGGTGAATTAGTAGAATTTATGACTCGCGGACCTATTGTTGCTGCAATTTTAGAAAAAAACAACGCAGTAGAAGATTTCAGAGCTTTAATTGGCGCTACAAACCCTGCTGATGCTGCTGAAGGGACTGTCCGTAAAAAATATGCTACTTCAATTGGAGAAAATGCCGTTCACGGTTCAGATTCAGATGAAAATGCTGCTATCGAAAGTGCTTTCCACTTCGCTGGAAGAGAGCAATTCTAAAAATAGTATTTCGTATAAAAAAAGGTGATTTGAAATTTCAAATCACCTTTTTTTATACCTTATAAACTAATAACTTACACCCATTACATTTTCTACCTAAAAACAATTTCTTTAATCAAATCTTTTCCAAGTTCTTCATTAAGCATTTTTATGATTTTGGATTTTCCGTATTCTAATTCTTGTTTTACAACTGAAGAATTTAATTGTACATATAAAGTCTGTCTTTTTAATTCAATTTGTTGCGTATAATTTTTAAATGCCGGACCCATCATTTTATACCAAGTTTCTTTAACATTTATGATATCTAAACCCGCTTCCAGCTTCGTAGATTTCATAAACTCTTTCATTACATCACCAATAGAAAAATCGTCATTAAATCGTTTCATTTTATTTTCTTTTACTGTAAGGCACAAATTTTTTGTAATAATAGGTAATTTTTGCTTCATTTTCTAAAACTAATTCATCATCTGAAACGGAGATAATTTTTTCTTCCCATTTGGTAAAATTAGCTTGCGTTTTCAAGAAATAACAACCTGCACTATCAATAACCTTAATTTTATCCTGTATGGCACCTTTAAGAAATGAACCATCTAACTGAGGCGCTATTTTTTGACGAGTTCCAATTGAGTTTTTTAAATTAATATTATCTATAAATTCATTTACTTGATATGCTTTTTTATTCCCATCAGGAAATACCACTTTCTCTATTTCCCAGTACCCATTTATTTTTACAATGGATTCTTTAGATGGTTTAGACGTACAAGAAATTAAACCAATTTGAAGTAATAACACATAAAAATATTTTTTCATAAATAAAATGTAAAGTTGGGTAAATGTAAAATTATTTTGTCCAATAAAAAAATTGAAAATCATTTTGAAGTTTAAATATAAAGAGTATATTTGCACTCGCAATCACGGGGTGTAGCGTAGCCCGGTTATCGCGCCTGCTTTGGGAGCAGGAGGCCGCAGGTTCGAATCCTGCCACCCCGACAAACGACTTCAATTATATTGAGGTCGTTTTTTTTTGTGTAATAAATCAATATTCAAAATAACATCCACAACTAACATTTTTTTTCAATATTTATTATTTATAGCACTATTAGAAAATTAATTACTTATAAATTAAGTTTTTGTTTAATTATTTATTACTTTTGTTAAACAAAATAAATTTTATGAAATCAAACTTTATGATTGAAGACAACATGCTTACAAATATATCCGTAGAAGATATAGGAAATGACCATTTATTTACTTCGTTAGAAACGCCAATGGTAGCTAACGCATTTTCAAAATCGGACACTGAAAAAAAAGAAATTATTGCTTTTCATTTTACTGAAATTATGAAAGCTTTGGATTTAGATTTAACCGATGATTCTTTGAAAGGAACTCCAGAACGAGTGGCAAAAATGTACATTGAAGAAATTTTTTCAGGATTAAATCCAAAAAATAAGCCTAAAATGGCACTTTTTGAAAATAAATACCAGTACAATCAAATGTTGGTAGAAAAAAATATTACTTTTTATTCTAATTGCGAACATCATTTTGTACCTATTTTTGGTAAAGCACACGTAGCATATATTTCTTCTGGTAAAGTAATTGGCTTATCTAAATTAAATAGAATTGTCCAGTATTACGCAAAACGACCTCAAGTTCAAGAACGATTAACGATGCAAATTGCCGAAGATTTAAAAATTGCCTTAGAAACAGAAGATGTAGCTGTTATTATAGATGCCAAACATCTTTGTGTATCTTCAAGAGGCGTTCAAGACGAAAGTTCTTCAACAGTCACCACATCTTTTAATGGAGCATTTAATACACCACAAAAAATAAATGAATTATTACAATTAATCAATAATTAATTTTCATTTAAAAATAGTTAATAAAATTCTATCTTTTCTATAAAGATAGAATTTTTTTTATAGTATATATTTCTATCTTTGTGTAAATTAAAGATGCTATTTATGCTTATCATTGGTATTGCTGGAGGAACTGGTAGTGGAAAAACTACAGTTGTACATCAAATTATGAACGAATTGCCTTCTACAGAAGTTGGCGTAATTTCTCAGGATTCTTATTACAAAGAAACCAACAATTTATCCTACGAAGAACGCACTAAAATTAACTTTGATCACCCACGTGCTATTGATTTTGAATTATTAATAGCGCATTTAAAAGATTTAAAAGCTGGTAAAGTTATTGACCAACCAATTTATTCTTTTGTAACTCATAACAGAACGGATGATACCATAAGCACTCATCCAAGAAAAGTAGTAATTGTAGAAGGAATTTTAATTTTTACAAATCCAGAAATTCGTGATTTGTTTGATATTAAAGTTTTTGTTCACGCCGATTCTGATGAACGATTAATACGTCGTTTAAAACGAGATATAGCAGAACGAGGTAGAGATATGGATGAGGTTTTAAATAGATATCAAACCACTTTGAAACCAATGCACGAGCAATTTATTGAACCGACAAAAGCGTTTGCCGACATCATTATTCCAAATGACAAATACAACACGGTTGCCATTGATGTTGTAAGAGCAGTTATTAATCAACGGATTGACAAATAATGTTTAAAAAAATTCAAATACTAGTTCAGAAATTTCCTTTTCTAAGTTTTTTAGGAAATAAATACGCTATAACATTGATTGCTTTCATTGTATGGATGCTATTTTTTGATAACTATTCTTATTTTGAACATCGTTTTTTAAACGGTCAGATTGATGAATTAAATGACAATAAAAAATATTACAAGTCAGAAATTGCTAAGGACAGTGTAAAAATAAAAAATCTGAAAAATGATAATATGACGGAAAAATATGCCCGCGAAAAATACTTTATGAAAAAAGATAGCGAAGATATTTACATCATAGAATTTGAAGAAGATAAAATAAAAGACAGCTTACTTGAAGCAAAAAAGTAACCTTCAAAAAAATAAGTTTTCAAATCAAAAACAAATCAATGAAAACACAATTATTTCAAGATTTTGATGCTGTTTCATCTAAACAATGGAAACAACAAATTCAATTTGAACTAAAAGGCGCCGATTATAATGATACCCTAATATGGGAAAGTTTAGAAGGTATAAAAGTAAAACCTTTTTATCATTCTGACGAAGAAATTAAAAATCATCCAACAAATAGCAACGCTACCGAATTTAAAATTTTGCAAAATATTTATGTTCACGATGTGCAAATGTCGAACAAAAAAGCAAAAGAAAGTCTACAACGCGGTGCTGAAAGTGTTCGTTTTACCATTGAATCAGACAAAATAGAACTATCAAAATTAATGATAAATTTACCCGTAGAAAGTGTGGTATATTATTTCTTTTTGCCTTTTTTATCACAAGAGTATGTTGCAATTTTAAATAATTTTTCAGCTAAAAACGGGTGTAATTTTATCATTCAAATTGATGCTATAGGCCAACTATGCAGAGATGGAAATTGGTATGAAAACCTAAACTCAGATATTCAACAACTGAATGAACTTTCAAAAAATACTACTATTCCCTTTTTAACGATACAATCTGGAATTTATCAAAATTCTGGTGCCAATATGGTGCAACAATTGGCATATACTTTAGCACATTGTAATGAATATTTCAATAGAATTTCAAAAATAAATCAGCCAATTTCTATTGAAGTTAGTGTGGGCACAAATTATTTTTTCGAAATCGCTAAAATTAGAGCTTTACGCTTACTTTTCAATACATTAGCTGCAGAATACAATTATAATTTTGATTGTCATATCATAGCAACACCCACAAAACGCAACAAAACAATTTACGATTATAATGTAAATATGTTACGAACTACAACCGAATGTATGTCGGCAATTTTAGGTGGAGCTAATGCGGTTTCTAATTTAGCATACGATGCCATTTATCATAAAGACAACGAGTTTGGCGACAGAATTTCACGCAATCAGTTATTAATACTGAAAGAAGAAAGTTATTTCGACAAAGTAAATAATGCATCAGATGGCGCATATTATATTGAATCTTTAACTGACCAATTAGCAGAAAAAGCTTTAGAAGTATTTAAAGAAATTGAAGCCAATGGTGGTTTTATCACACAATTAATTGAAGGCACTATTCAAAGAAAAATTTCAGAGAGCGCACTAAAAGAACAAGGATTGTTTGATTCTGGTAAAGAAATTTTATTGGGAACAAACAAATATCCAAATCCAAACGACAAAATGAAACACGATATAGAGTTGTTTCCTTTCGTAAAAACAAAAGATAGAAAAACGCTAATTGTACCTATTATCGAAAAACGATTAGCCGAAAAAGTAGAACAAGAACGTTTGGCACAAGAGACAATCTAAAAATAGATTCCTCAATCATAAAATTCATTATATTTGAATTTAAATTAAAGTACTATGGAAGCATTCAGACAAACAGTTACGGTAAAAAACCATAAAATTAGCATTACACTTCCGGAAGATTTTAGTTCTGAAGAAGTAGATGTAATCATTTTACCTTCTCAAAATAAGGAATTCAACATTCCTCAATGGCAAATGGATCAAGTAAGAGAAAGAACTGAAAAATATTTAAAAAATCCAGAAAACGTTACAAATATTGATGATTTCTTAAATGAGATTGAGAATGAATTATAAGATTGTTATTATTGACGAAGCAAAAGAAGATTATAAAACATCTTTAAATTGGTATAAAAATATTAATAAACAATTAGGAATTAAATTTAATGAATCTTTTAAAGAATGCTTAAGTAGAATAAGAAATAATCCATTATTATTTCAAAATAGATATGACAACACAAGAGTTATGGTTTTTAAATCTTTTCCTTATCTTGTTCATTATACCATTTATCAAAACATAGTAGTAATAAAACAAATTTGTCATTCATCACAAGACAGCGATTTAAACATATATTAAATTGAGAAAAAACATACAACATATACAATTAGTCAAAAGTCATAAGTCGAAAGTTGAAAGTAATCAAACTAACTTCCACACAGCCGAAAACATTGATTTAAAAAAAACCTACTCCAAAGAAGATATTGAAGGATTAGAACACATTGGTTTTGGAGCAGGTTTTGCACCAAACTTACGAGGTCCTTACGGCACAATGTATGTTCGAAGACCTTGGACAATTCGTCAATATGCCGGTTTTTCAACAGCTGAAGAAAGTAATGCGTTTTACAGACGTAATTTAGCAGCCGGACAAAAAGGATTATCTGTTGCCTTTGATTTGGCTACACATCGCGGATACGATTCAGATCATATTAGAGTGCAAGGCGATGTTGGTAAAGCAGGCGTAGCCATTGATTCGGTGGAAGATATGAAAATTCTTTTCGACCAAATTCCGTTAGACGAAATGTCGGTTTCTATGACTATGAATGGTGCCGTTTTACCTATTATGGCCTTCTATATTGTAGCTGCAGAAGAACAAGGCGTAGCGCCAAACCAATTAGCAGGAACCATTCAAAACGATATATTGAAGGAATTTATGGTTCGGAATACGTACATTTATCCACCATCGCCTTCTATGAAAATTATTGCCGATATTTTTGAATATACGAGTAATAATATGCCAAAATTTAACTCCATTTCCATTTCTGGTTATCATATGCAAGAAGCAGGTGCAACTGCCGATATTGAATTAGCATATACACTTGCAGATGGTTTAGAATATATTCGTACAGGATTATCAACAGGTATGAAAATTGATGAATTCGCGCCTCGCCTATCTTTCTTTTGGGCAATTGGAATGAACCATTTTATGGAAATTGCTAAAATGCGTGCGGGAAGAATGCTTTGGGCAAAATTACTAAAACAATTTAACCCTAAGGATGAAAAGTCATTAGCATTACGTACCCATTGTCAAACATCGGGTTGGAGTTTAACCGAACAAGACCCATTTAATAACGTAGCTCGAACTACAATTGAAGCAGCAGCGGCTGCTTTTGGTGGGACGCAATCTTTGCATACCAATGCCTTAGACGAAGCCATTGCGTTACCAACAGATTTTTCGGCAAGAATTGCTCGAAATACGCAAATTTTCTTACAAGAAGAAACTAAAATTTGTAAAACAGTAGATCCTTGGGCAGGAAGTTATTATGTGGAAAGTTTAACCGCAGAAATTACAGAAAAAGCGTGGGCTTTAATTGAAGAAGTGGAAGCCTTAGGCGGAATGACGAAAGCCATTGAAGCAGGAATACCAAAATTACGAATTGAAGAAGCCGCCGCACGTAAACAAGCTCGAATTGATAGCACTCAAGATATTATTGTAGGCGTAAATAAATACCGTTTAGAAAAAGAAGATCCGTTACATATTTTGGATGTAGATAACGATATGGTGCGCAACCAACAAGTTGAAAGATTGGCTGAAATAAAAGCAAAAAGAGATACCGCTAAAGCAGCAAAAAGCATACAAGATTTGACCGAATGTGCCAAAACAGGAAATGGCAATTTATTAGCTATTGCTGTTGAAGCCGCCAGAAACAGAGTAACTTTAGGAGAAATTAGTGATGCCTTAGAAGTGGTCTTTGGACGTCATAAAGCACAAATTAAATCGATAAGTGGAGTGTATAGTAAAGCCATAAAAAACGATGAGAGTTTTGAAAAAGCAAAACAATTAGCCAACGAATTCGCTAAAAAAGAAGGTAGAAGACCCAGAATTATGATTGCTAAAATGGGGCAAGACGGTCACGACAGAGGTGCAAAAGTAGTCGCTACAGGTTATGCCGATGTAGGTTTTGATGTAGATATTGGGCCTTTGTTTCAAACACCTGCCGAAGCAGCAAAACAAGCTGTGGAAAATGATGTACACATTTTAGGTGTATCTTCATTAGCTGCAGGACATAAAACTTTAGTACCTCAAGTAATTGAAGAACTAAAAAAATATGGTCGCGAAGATATTATGGTAATTGTTGGAGGCGTAATTCCAGCGCAAGATTATCAATTTTTATTCGATGCTGGAGCAGTTGCTGTTTTTGGTCCTGGTACTAAAATCAGTGAAGCCGCAATCAGTATTTTAGAGGTTCTTATTGAGGATTAAACGTATTCAAACCTGACAGGTTTCAAAAACCTGACAGGTTTGTAATTATCGAAACATTTTTTATATTTGTATCTTAATAAACGCCAAACAATTATGATACAAGCCTTAGAACACGGTAACTATTACCATATTTACAATCGTGGAATAAATAGTACAACACTATTTAAAGAAAAAGAAAACTACGAACACTTTCTTAAACTTTTCGAAACTCATATTGACCCAATTGCTGAAACTTTCGCATGGTGTTTAATGAAAAATCACTTTCATTTCTTAATTAGGATTAAAGAGCTTTCTGAAATCAATAAAGAAAAAATCATTTTACCTTCACAATCGTTTTCAAATTTATTTAATGCTTACACAAAGGCATTTAATAAAAGATATAACCGCCATGGTGCCTTATTTGAAAGACCATTTAGAAGAAAACAAATTAATTTTGATATGTATTTACAAAATGTAATAGCTTATATACATAACAATCCAGTTCATCATAAAATTTGTTCCCACCCTATTGAATATCCTTGGAGTTCTTATATTAGTTGTCTTTCTGAAAAGCCAACAAAACTAAAAAGAAAAGAAGTAATTGAAATATTCAATGATGTAGATAATTTTAAAAATGTACATCAAGAAAAAGGCAATTATTTTGAAATTGAAAATGTATTAGGTTTCTAATTTTAAACCTGACAGGTTTAATTTTCTATTTATTAGCATCCCTTACTAATCTTTTCAAAATCGCCCATTGTTTTAATGCGTCTCTGGCTTCTACTGCTGGATACCCCAACATTGTTTTTCCTGCAGGAATATCTCCAGTAACACCTGAACCTGCACCAACTATCGCACCATCACCTATTACAGTATGGTCTTTAATAGAAGCACTACCTCCAATAATTACGCCATTTCCTAACGTAACAGAACCTGCCAATCCAGAGTTCCCTGCCATAATACAAAATTTACCCAATTTACTATTATGACCTATTTGTACTAAATTATCAATTTTACAGCCATCTCCAACAATTGTAGAACTAAATTTCCCTCTATCTACACAAGAATTGGCACCAATTTCTACACCATTACCAATAATAACGTTTCCAATTTGCGGAATTTTCACCAATCCTCTTTCTGGATCTGGACGGAAACCGAAGCCATCTGCACCAATAGTTGCATTTGGATGTACAATACAATGACTACCAATATGGCAACGCTCTCTAACAACAGTGCCCGACCAAATGGTGGTATGATTTCCAATCGTGCTTTCATCTAAAATGGTTACGTTGGGATAAATAAGTACGTTTTCGCCTATTTTAACATTAGGACCTATATATACCCCAGCTCCTATTTTTGTATGATTTCCGATAGTTGCAGAAGCATCAACAACTGCTGTTGGATGAATATTTACAGTAAAAACAGGGGCTGGTGGAGCGAACATTTCCAATACTTGTGACATCGCCAAATCGGCGTTTGACACTTTTATAAAGGCACGATTTTCTCCTGGTTCAATAGCTATATCTTGATTTACAACCGCTACACAAGCAGATGATGTAGCCCAAAATTTTTCGTATTTCTTGTTTCCTATAAAAGAAATCTCAGTCTCTTTTGCTTCTTCTAATTGTTCAGGAGCTGTAATTAGCGTGTTTGTATGTCCAACAATTTCCCCTTTTAATACCTGATTTATTTCTTCAATAGAATATGTCTTCATTTGATGTAGTAGTTAATGATTTTAATAGCAATATTTTGCCCCAATTTACATCAAAACTAATTAATATGAAAATTTTTTACTTTTTTACAACAAGAAGTTGAGTAATTGAATCTTTAAATCTATTTCCCTCTTGGATGAAAAGAATGCATCACTTCTGCTAAAAATTTTCTATCTAAATGCATATATACTTCAGTTGTTGTAATCGATTCGTGACCTAACATCAGTTGGATAGAACGTAAATCGGCGCCATTTTCTAATAAATGTGTCGCAAAAGAATGTCGGAAAGTATGGGGCGAAATGGTCTTTTTTAAATCTATTTTTACGGCTAAATCTTTAATAATCGTAAAAACCATTGCACGTGTTAGTTGTTTTCCTCTTCGGTTGAGAAACAACGTATCTTCGTGTCCTTTTTGAATTGACAAATGGGTACGAATGAAGTTTTTATAATTTAAAATTAGTTTTTGCGTGGGCAATCCTATGGGTACAAAACGTTGTTTGTTTCCTTTTCCTGTAATTTTCAGAAATCCTTCTTCAAAAAACAAATCCGATATTTTTAAGGTAATTAATTCCGAAACCCTTAATCCACAACTATATAAAGTCTCTAACATTACTTTGTTGCGTTCTCCTTCTGCTGAAGTTAAATTTATGGCTTGAATTAATAAATCTATTTCTTCTGTAGAAAGTGTATCGGGTAATTTTCTTCCTGTTTTTGGGACTTCAATTAATTCAAGTGGAGTATCTTTTCGATAATCCTCAAAAATTAAATAATTGAAAAAACTCTTTAAACCAGAAATTATTCTGGATTGACTTCGTGCATTCACTTGAGTAGAAATGGTATAAATAAATTGTTGTACCTGTTCTTCATTAATTTGTATTGGAGAAACTTCTAAGTTGTTTTCTGTCAAAAAACCTACTAATTTTTCAATATCAAAACTATAATTTTGAATCGTATTCGGAGACAATCCACGTTCCAATCGTAAATAATTTTGATATTCTTTTATGTAGGTATTCCAATTTGGCATTCGAGTTTGAATTTAGGCTAAGATATAGCTTTCCATTTTCTGTTGCAATACTTATTAAAAGTAAGGCATAAAAAAAGCCTTACATTTCTGTAAGGCTTTGGGTGGAAGACCGGGTTCGAACCGGCGACCCTCGGTACCACAAACCGATGCTCTAACCAGCTGAGCTACAACCACCATGTATAAATACGGGTGCAAATATAACACTAAACTTCATACTTGCAAAGAAAAAAATAATTATTTTATTTCAAATCCCCTAAACTATTGACTGTCAAATATCTTTCTGTAATTAATTCTTTGCTATAAGAAACCTAAGTTATATAAATTAATCATTTACAATTTATAAACAAAAAAAGAAGTATTAAATAATTTCAGGAAAAATAGAATATGTATAATAAAAACGATTAAATAATAGAACTAAAAAAAATTATTTTCCAAAATTTCTAACTAATTTTATTATTAGATGTGAGCGCAAAAGAATTGGTTTCTCCCTACCAAAACCCCCACCAAAATAATTCATCTGGTGCCAATCTCCCTAAATAATTGTACTAAAATCAAACAAATCAGATACTGACACCCCTAAAGATTTAGCAATCTTAAGCATAGTTGAAACTTTCATCTCTTATTTTCCCTTAATGTACTTTCGTAAGTTTTCCACATCAAGATCAGCATCATGTGCAACTTCTCTTGTCTTCAAACCTTTCAGCTTTATTATCTCTTCAATACGCTTACCAAGACTTATAATTTCTGAGTTTATTGGTGTTTTTCGAACTCTTTTTTCCATATTGGAAAATTACTTTCATCTAATTAAATGTATGTGATTGTTTTCAATACGTTGTATATAACCGATTTTTTATTATATTTGAAAAATAATAATAAAAAATATCAAATATAAAATTGATAAAATGCTACATACAAGAGAACCAACATTTCTGGATGAAAAATAAAATTCAATCAATTATAATAATGGAGTTCAGAAACCATTAAAAACGAGGTGAAACTGAAAAACCAAAAGAGTAGGAAACAAAAAAAAACAAATATGAGAAAAATAATTTTTAACACAGTAATTACAATTTGCACATTAACTAATAGCTTTTCACAAGATATGATTACAAAAAAAACAAGTGAAGATATTAAGGCTAAAGTTATCGAGGTTACTATAAATGAAATTAAATACAGAAAATTTGATAATCTAAATGGACCATTATTTACATTATTGAAGTCAGATGTATTAATGATACGCTATGAAAATGGTTCAAAAGACATCTTTAATGAAGTACAAAACTCAGTAACTGCAAATGCCTCTTCTAATGACATGTCAATTAAAGGAAAAGAAGATGCTATTACTAATTATAAAGGAAAATCATCAGGCGCGGGATGGACAGCTGCTGCTACAATTTTAACAAGTCCAGTATTAGGATTGATTCCTGCAATAGCATGTTCTTCAACTGAACCATCAGATGAAAATTTAAATTATAAGGATAGTGAATTAATGAAAAATAATGATTACAATAGAGCGTACACAAAACAAGCACATAAAACTAAAAAGAAAAAAATATGGACTGGTTTTGGTGTTGGTTCAGGAGCTTGGCTATTGTTAATACTATTACTATAATTTGAAATAAATGTGAAATTCTCAATCTTATCTCAAAAAAATGTAGGTTGAGAATTTATTCTTTTTAAAAATATAATTTATTTTTTTATTGATTAACTTACACAGAAAAATAAAATGAAGAATAATTTAATATACACGTTTTTTATAATTTTTACACTAACAAATTGTATTTCACAAAATATCAATTATGGAATAAAAGCTGGAGTAAACATTTCGAGTTTTGATGGTAGTATTACAAATAAATCACTTATTGGTCCTCAAGTGGGTGGTTTCGCAGAAATTACATTAAATGATAAACTAACCATCCAACCAGAATTATTACTTTCTATGCAAGGTGCAGAATTTGAATATTCCTTACGACAAAACTTTTATGAACCTATTAGCCAGAAAAGATTGAAAATAAGTTTATATTATCTAAATCTTCCAATTACTGTTAAATATAACTTTATAGATAAGTTTTCAATAATTGCTGGACCACAAATTGGGTATTTAATAAAAGCAACACAAAAAAACAAATCAAATCAATTTGAAATACTTAATAGTAGCGATGAAACCGACATTAAGAATTTATATAAAACTATTAGTTACAGTTTTAATTTAGGTTTAAATTATAATATTACTGAGGAAATTTTTGCTGATGTTAGATATAATTATGGTTTATCCAATATATTGAATGGTAACAATACTTTATTTGGTACTGGTTTAAAAAACAATGTAATTCAATTTTCTATAGGTTACAGATTATAGAATTTCATATTAATAGTAAGCAATTAAAAGAAACATATATGAATAAAACATTATTTTTATATTTTACTTCAAATCCCCTAAACTATTGACTGTCAAATATCTTTCAACAGTAAAACCTTCAGCGAAGGCTACACCTACTAAACGTCCTAAATCCATAGCACGGTATTCAATACTATCTAAAAAGTTTTTTGAAGTAATTGGTGTATTGGGTTCGTTAGAATTCGGATTATAAAACTGGGTTGCATAAGCTTTTACAGCTTTCATTTTTACATCCATAAATTCGGAAACATCCACTACAAAATCGGGTTCAATAGATTGCCATTGTATGTAATGATAGACCAATTTTGGTCGGTAATGCGTTTGTTTTTCGCCATTAAGTTCGGTTTCAATTTTAGTTAAACCGGATAAAAAACAAGCGTCACTTACTAATTTACTTCCTTTTTCGTGGTCGATATGTCTGTCTGCAATAGCGTTACACAACACAATTTCTGGTTGGTATTTACGAATCATTTTGATGATTTCCATTTGATGTGCTTCATCATTCACAAAAAAACCATCTCTGAAATTCAAGTTTTCTCTAACTGAAACACCTAAAATTTTCGCAGCTTCAGCAGCTTCTTCATCTCTTGTTTGAGCCGTTCCACGAGTTCCTAATTCACCACGAGTTAAATCGATGATTCCAACTTTTTTACCTAAAGAAATTTCTTTGGCAAGTGTTCCTGAACAACCTAATTCTACATCATCTGGATGTGCCCCGAAAGCTAATATGTCTAATTTCATATTTTTGGTTTAAAAGGTATTAGTTTATATGGTTAAAAGGTTTTACTAATAACATAAAACACTCAAAATCGTTTTGGCTTTATTTTCTGTTTCTATAAATTCTTTGTCGGCTTGGCTGTCTTTTGTAATGCCGCAACCTACGTAAATATTGACTTCAAATTGCATTTTGATATTGCTATTGACATTGTTATTGAAATTTACAAACTCGCAACACCTCAAATTTACAAATAAATTCGTTTGTTCTTGCATTCTGAATTCACCTAAAAAACCAGAATAATATTTTCTATTGTACTTTTCGTTTTCTAAAATAAAATTTCTGGCAATATGTAAAGGCATTCCACAAACTGCAGAAGTTGGATGTAAAGCATTAATTAAATCGTTTTCAGAAATATCCGATTTTAATTTCCCTGAAATATCTGATTTTAAATGTACTACATTTCCTGCTTTCTGCGTGTATGCTTTCGAAATTTGTATATTTTCAACTAAATTTTCTGTACTATTTTTTATATAATCGGTAACCAATTGATGCTCTTTAACTTCTTTTTCTTGCCAAATTACGTTTTCTGAAACCACTTGCGTTCCTGCTAAAGAAACGGTTTCAAAAGTATGGTTATTAATTTTTGTCAATTGTTCTGGTGTGGCGCCCATCCATAATCCCACTTGAGGATGATACCACAAATATCGAAAAGCAGTTGGATACGTTTTTAAAAGTTTTTGATACGATTTTATAACATCTACTGATTGCGAAATTTCAATTTTACGAGACACGACGACTTTTTGAAACGTTCCATTTTCAATTTCCGAAACCGCTTTTTGAACTAAATTCTCAAATGATTTTTGAGCGTTTTCAACAGAAGTATGTTCTAAATTAAAAGTTTGCGCTTCTTCATTAAAAATAATTTCTTCCTGAAAAACTTCGGAATCTGTTAATGGAAAAACAACATTTGTTTCGTTATAAAAACCAGCAAAAACAAATCCATTTTGATTTTCAAACACGTGTAAAGCATCATTTTTTTGAAAAACACCTTGTAAAACAACATCATCTGGTTTCGCATACACTACAAAAGGCAATTGATTTTGAAAATAAAAAAGGGCTTTTTCTAATAAGTTCATTACTTAACTCTTCTTGATAAAACCATATTAGACAATTTACATAAAGAAATTAATTTGTCGTTTTCGTCCACAATTCTAATTTCCCACAAATGAATACTGGCACCTTTATGTATAATTTTTGCCGTACAAAAAACAGTTCCTTCTCTTTTGCTACGTAAATGATTCGCACTTATTTCGATACCACGAACTTCTTGTTTTTCTGGATTGATGAATAGTAATGAAGCGGCACTTCCCACACTTTCTGCTAAAGCCACTGTAGCACCACCGTGTAACAATCCCATGGGTTGATGTACTCTTGAATTGACTGGCATTTTTGCTTTTAGAAAATCTTCACCAGCATCAATATACTCTATTTCAAGCGTTTCCATTAATGTGTTTTTAGACCATTCGTTACAAAGTGCTAAAAATTTTTCTTTATTAAACATAAATAGTTATTTTTACAAAGTTACAAATTTATATTTCTATAAAAATATACCAAAACGAACATTTTTTCGTTTTATATAATTATAAAAATTATAGCCACGAATTTTCGAATTAAAAATTTGTTCAAAAATAATTCGTATCGACTTTGTCGATAATTAATTTGAATTAAATTCATATTTTAAGATTACAAAAATTCGGCAATTCGTGGCAAATAAAAAAACATAAATAAAAAAAATAAATATGCGTCAGTTTATACTTATACTTGGTTTAATTACTACTTTTTGCTTTACATCCTGCAGAAATGAGCTTGATTTTGAATCGAGTATTGGTACCTTAACTTTTTCCAAAGAAACCGTGTATTTAGATACCGTTTTTACAAATATTGGTTCAAGCACCTATACGCTAAAAGTGTACAACAATAGCAACAAAAACATCTCTATTCCAAAAGTGCGATTAGGAAAAGGGCAAAGTTCAAATTACCGATTAATGGTGGATGGAATACCTGGAAAAGAGTTTGAAAATGTAGAACTTTTAGCCAAAGACAGCTTGTTTGTATTTATAGAAATTACCTCAAATATAGCTAATGCAAATCCAACAGATTTTTTATATACCGATAGAATTGAGTTTGGCGAAACGAATAATTATCAAAAAGTAGAATTGGTTACGTTGATTCAAGATGCTGTTTTTATTTATCCTGAAAGAACGGGTAGTCCAAATAATTACACCTACGAACAAATTAATTTAGGGACAAACACAGAACCCGCAAACATTACAGGAACCAATTTAAGTGAGACAGATGCCATAAACGGAAACGAGCTGCATTGGACCAATACAAAACCCTATGTAATATACGGTTTTGCTAAAATTCCAGAAACAAAAACACTTGTTATTGATCCTGGAGCAAGGGTGCACTTTCACGCTAATTCAGGTTTAATTGTTGCTGCAAATGCGCATTTACAAGTTAATGGAAATTTATCTACAACCGAAGATTTAGAAAACGAAGTAATTTTTGAAGGCGATCGTTTAGAATCCAATTATAGCGAAGTAGCTGGGCAATGGTTAGCCGTATTATTTATGGGAGGTAGCAATCAAAATGTTATAAAAAATTTAACCATTAAAAATGCAACTGTTGGTATGTTAGTTTCAAATAATGATGGAACCACAACTCCGACTATTGATATGATGAATGTACAAATTTACAATTGTGCCAATGTGGGAATTTTAGCCCGAACTGGTAATATCTCAGGTAAAAATGTAGTGATTAATAATTGTGGTCAAGCCAGCTTAGCTTGTACGTATGGAGGAAGTTACGACTTTACGCATTGTACGTTTGCCAATTATTGGAATTCTCCAAATCAAACCAGTTTGGTGTTAACTAATGAAAATATAAGCAGCACGATTCAAACGTCGTTAACGCAAGCCAATTTTAAAAATTGTATATTTTATGGATCCAGTAATTTTGGTATCGCCTTAGAAAAAACAGGAGCCATATTCAACTATAAATTTGATAATTGCTTGATTAAATTTATTGATTATAACAACCAAATTAGTGCGAATCCGTTATACCAATTTTCTACAAATACTTCAAAATACGTAGGATGTATTTTCGCAACAAATTCAACAGCAAACAATCCAGGATTTAAAAATGTAAGCCTAAATGATTTCCGAATTAATGAGAATTCCATTTGCAGAAACAACGCCAATTTTACGTATTCATTTCCGTTAGATATCCTTGGAACAACCCGAACAAATCCTTCCGATATAGGTGCCTATGAATATTTACCTTAATTTTAAAATTTTGAGTGGTTTTTACCACTCTTTTTTTTTTATACTTTAAGAAGAAAGTTTAACTTTGCATCAGAAACAACTAACACAACTGAAATAACATTCAGTTCAAGCAACTCAACTTTATGATTTTTTTCTTTGGAAACCAAAGCAATACCGTTTTTGCAGTTCAGTCTCAATCTGAAATTTCTACCGAAAACATCCAAAAACTTAACTGGTTATTTGGGGAAACACAACAAATAAACAACAAAACAATTTCTGAAAATTTTGTTGGACCTCGTGCCGCAATGATTACGCCTTGGAGTACAAATGCCGTTGAAATTACGCAAAATATGGGCATTTCAGGAATTATCAGAATTGAAGAATTTGAAAAAGTAAGTTCAGATTTTAATGATTTTGATCCAATGTTGTTTCAAAAATATACAGCATTACATCAAGAAATTTACACCATACATATTCAACCTGAACCTATTTTAGAAATTGACGATATTGCATCGTACAACAAAACAGAGGGTTTGGCATTGAGCGCTGAAGAAGTCGATTATTTAAACAATCTTTCAACTAAATTAGGTAGAAAATTAACCGATTCTGAAATATTTGCCTTTTCACAAGCCAATTCAGAACACTGCCGTCATAAAATTTTCAACGGAACTTTTGTTGTAGATGGCGAAGAACAACCAACCTCGTTATTCAAATTAATTAGAAAAACATCTGAAACCAATCCTAATGATATCGTTTCAGCATATAAAGACAATGTGGCTTTTGTTAAAGGTCCAAAAGTAACACAGTTTGCACCAAAAAGTGCTGACAAACCCGACTTTTACGAAGAAAAAGAATTTGATTCCGTACTTTCATTAAAAGCAGAAACACACAATTTTCCTACAACTGTTGAGCCTTTTAATGGCGCTGCAACCGGTTCTGGAGGAGAAATTCGTGACCGTTTAGCTGGAGGTCAAGGTTCTTTGCCTTTAGCAGGAACAGCGGTGTATATGACATCGTATTCTCGTTTAGCAGAAAATCGCCCTTGGGAAAACGATATGGCAGCTCGCCCTTGGTTGTACCAAACGCCAATGGATATTTTAATTAAAGCCTCAAACGGAGCATCCGATTTTGGAAATAAATTTGGACAACCGTTAATTACGGGTTCTATTTTAACATTTGAACACGAAGAAGCAGCGCGCAAATTAGGTTACGATAAAGTAATTATGCAAGCCGGTGGAATTGGCTATGGAAAATTAGACCAAGCGATAAAAAAGAAACCAACAGCAGGTGATAAAATTGTCATTCTGGGTGGAGAAAATTATAGAATTGGAATGGGTGGTGCCGCAGTATCTTCTGCAGACACAGGTGCTTTTGGTTCAGGAATTGAATTAAATGCCATTCAGCGTTCCAATCCAGAAATGCAAAAACGTGCTGCCAATGCCATTCGTGGATTGGTGGAAAGCGATAACAACCCGATAGTTTCTATTCACGACCACGGTGCAGGTGGACATTTAAATTGTTTATCGGAATTGGTAGAAGAAACAGGAGGTTTAATTGATTTAGATAAATTACCTGTAGGCGACCCTACCCTATCTGCGAAAGAAATTATCGGAAACGAATCGCAAGAAAGAATGGGCTTGGTTATTGGTCAGAAAGACATCGAAACGTTACAACGCATTGCCGATAGAGAACGCTCGCCAATGTATGAAGTGGGTGATGTAACCAACGACCATAGATTTACTTTTGAATCAAAATCGACAGGTGAAAAACCTATGGATTATGCTTTAGAAGATTTCTTTGGAAGTTCGCCAAAAACCATAATGAACGACAAAACAATTACTAGAAAGTATAGTAATTCGGAATATAAAGCCAGTGAAATTCCAACCTATTTAAATCACGTTTTACGATTAGAAGCCGTGGCTTGTAAAGATTGGTTAACCAATAAAGTAGACCGTTGTGTAGGTGGAAAAGTAGCCAAACAACAATGTGCAGGTCCGTTACAATTGCCTTTAAATAATGTAGGTGTAATGGCTTTAGATTATAAAGGAAAAGAAGGAATTGCCACTTCTATTGGGCACGCTCCTATTTCAGCTTTAATTGATCCGGTTGCAGGAAGTAGAAATGCCATTGCAGAATCGCTTTCAAATTTAGTTTGGGCACCTTTAAAAGACGGTTTAGCTTCGGTTTCTTTATCGGCAAACTGGATGTGGGCTTGTAAAAACGAAGGCGAAGATGCCCGTTTATACGAAGCCGTAAAAGGATGTTCTGATTTTGCTATCGAATTGGGAATCAACATTCCAACAGGAAAAGATTCCTTATCCATGAAACAAAAATACCCAAATGACGAAGTAATTGCACCAGGAACGGTTATTATTTCGGCAGCTGGAAATTGTTCGAATATCACTAAAGTAGTAGAACCTGTTTTACAACGTAATGGCGGAAATATTTACTACATCAATTTATCACAAGATACTTTTAAATTAGGTGGTTCTTCATTTTATCAAACGCAAAATAAAGTTGGAAATGAAACGCCAACTATAAAAGAAGCTGCGTTTTTCATAAAAGCATTTAATACCTTACAAGAGTTAATTAAAGACAGAAAAATTAAAGCCGGACACGATATTGGAAGTGGTGGTTTGATTACCACTTTATTAGAATTATGTTTCAGCCCCCTAACCCCCAAAGGGGGAACCTCAAACTTTGAGGAAACAGGTATGAAATTAAATTTTGATTGTTTTGAAGAAAAAGATTTAGTCAAAATATTATTTTCAGAAAATATTGGTGTTGTCGTTCAACCTGCTAATAATGAAGAATTTGAAGCTTATTTGAATGAAAATAAAGTAGAATTTTTCAATCTTGGTGAAGTTACAAATACTGGAAAATTGGAATTTGGAACTTGGAATTTGGATATTGCCACGTACCGAAAAACTTGGTTTGAAACATCATATTTATTTGACCAAAAACAAACGAAGAACGGCAAAGCAAAAGAACGTTTTGATAATTTTGATAAACAAGCATTACAATTTACATTTCCATCGCAATTTGATGGTAAATTACCTGTAATTCCTGCTGGTACAAGACCAAAAGCAGCTATTATTCGTGAAAAAGGAAGTAATTCTGAACGAGAAATGGCAAATGCAATGTTCTTAGCAGGATTTGATGTAAAAGACGTTCATATGACCGATTTAATTTCGGGACGTGAAACTTTAGAAGACATACAATTTATTGGTGCTGTGGGTGGTTTTTCTAATTCAGATGTATTGGGTTCCGCTAAAGGTTGGGCTGGTGCCTTTTTATACAATGAAAAAGCAAACTCTGCTTTAAAAAACTTCTTCAAAAGAGAAGATACACTTTCTGTAGGAATTTGTAACGGGTGCCAATTGATGATGGAATTAGAGTTAATTAATCCAGAGCATGACGTGCATGGAAAAATGAAACATAACGATTCAAACAAACACGAAAGTGGCTTTACTTCTGTAAAAATTCAGAAAAACAACTCGGTAATGCTTTCAACATTAGAAGGTGCTACTTTAGGGGTTTGGATTTCACACGGTGAAGGAAAATTCAATTTGCCAATGCCAGAAAATCAATATAATATAGTTGCAAAATATGGTTACGAAGGGTATCCAGCCAATCCAAACGGTTCGGATTATAATACGGCGATGCTGTGCGACACAACTGGAAGACATTTGGTTATGATGCCTCATATTGAGCGTTCTACGTTCCCTTGGAATTGGGCAAATTATCCAGACAGAAATCAAAAAGATGAAGTTTCACCTTGGTTAGAAGCCTTTGTGAATGCTAGAAAGTGGGTTGACAACAAAAAGTAATACATACAAAAAGGGCTGTTTCATATGAAACAGCCCTTTTACTTTATATCAAAATTATCTGATTAATTTCTTGTATTTAATTCGAGTTGGTGTAACATCTTTACCTAATCGTTTGCGTTTGTTTTCTTCATATTCTGTAAAACTTCCTTCAAAACTATATACTTGTGACTCGCCTTCAAAGGCTAAGATATGCGTACAAACACGGTCTAAAAACCATCTGTCGTGCGAAATAATTACGGCACAACCTGCAAAGTTTTCTAAACCTTCTTCTAAGGCACGAAGCGTGTTTACATCTAAATCATTTGTTGGTTCATCTAAAAGCAAGACATTTCCTTCTTCTTTTAATGTCATAGCTAAATGCAGACGGTTTCTTTCTCCTCCAGATAATGTAGCTACTTTTTTGTTTTGATCACTTCCACCAAAATTAAAACGAGATAAATACGCACGAGAATTCACTTGACGTCCTCCCATCATAATTAATTCTTGTCCATCACAAAAGTTTTCCCAAAGCGTTTTATTCACATCAATATTTGAGTGCGATTGATCCACATATGCAATTTTTACCGTTTCACCGATATCAAAAGTTCCAGCATCGGCTTTTTGTTCGCCCATAATCATTTTGAAAATGGTAGATTTACCTGCTCCATTTGGACCAATAATTCCAACAATTCCAGCTTGTGGCAATACAAAATTTAAATCGTCATATAATAATTTATCACCAAATGCTTTCGCCACATTTTTAGCTTCAATTACATTGGTTCCTAAACGAGGTCCATTAGGAATATAAATTTCTAATTTCTCGTCTAATGCTTTTTGATCTTCGTTTAATAATTTATCGTAATTCTGTAAACGTGCTTTCTGCTTGGTTTGACGCCCTTTTGCTCCTTGTCGCACCCAATCTAATTCGCGTTCTAAATTTTTTCTTCTTTTTGAAGCTACTTTTTCTTCTTGCGCCATTCTGTTAGATTTTTGTTCTAACCAAGAAGAATAATTTCCTTTCCATGGAATACCTTCTCCTCTATCTAATTCTAAAATCCAACCCGCAACATTATCTAAGAAATATCTATCGTGCGTAACGGCAATTACGGTTCCTGAATATTGTGCTAAATGTTGTTCTAACCAAAGTACAGATTCGGCATCTAAGTGGTTGGTTGGCTCATCTAATAACAATACATCCGGTTGTTGCAATAACAAACGACATAAAGCCACACGACGTTTTTCTCCACCAGACAACACATTAATAGGTGTTTCAGGGTCTGGAGTACGAAGCGCATCCATTGCGATTTCTAACTTAGTATCAATTTCCCAAGCCCCACAAGCATCTATTTTATCTTGTAATTCTGCTTGACGATCCATAAGTTTCTCCATTTTTTCTGGATTCTCATAGACTTCAGGCAAACCAAAATCGTCATTAATTTTATTAAATTCAGCCAAAAGCTCAAACGTTTCAGCAGCGCCTTCACGTACAATATCTATAACCGTTTTTGTTTCGTCTAAAAGTGGCTCTTGCTCTAAATATCCAACTGTATAACCAGGTTGAAAAACTACATCGCCTTGATAATTCTTATCAATTCCAGCAATAATTTTTAATAAAGAAGATTTTCCTGAACCATTAAGTCCCAAAATACCAATTTTAGCTCCGTAAAAGAAACTTAAATAGATATTTTTTAATACTGGTTTATCTGCACCTGGATAACTTTTACTCAATTTTTGCATTGAGAAAATTACTTTCTTATCGTCTGACATATTTTTTTTGTTTTTTGTTTGTTGTTTGTGGTTTGTGGTTTATTGTTGGTTGTTGGTTGTTGGTTGTTGTTTATTGTTAATTGATTGTGATTTGGAATTTGTTATTTGGAATTTGTTATTTGTTATTTGGAATTTTACTGAAAGTTATTACATTCTTCCTTTTAAAGCATTGAAAACCCAAGCGTTAGCAAAAAAACCAATTCCTACCGCTCCAAAGCCCCAACCTGCTACATCATCATATCTGTATATGGCTAAACTGATTATTATTATACCCATAATAATCATTATTCCTGTAGCCCAAGCTAAAACTGTATTTTTATTCATTTCTATTAGTTTTTATACATTTTGGATTGCAAATATCGTGTTTTTTTATAATTTTAAAGAAAGTAAATAACTTAATTTATTTAGTTGAAAATTTTATATACTAACTCCTTCAGCATATCGGCTTCTTTCATCGAACCAGAACCAACACCTTTGCTTTTTACATCCATATCGCGAATGATTTCAATAATTTGACTCACTTTTCGCATCGGATAATTTTTACTTGCTGTAGCATATTCATCCATAAAAAATGGATTGACGCCCAACGCTTTTGCCGCATTGAATTTTGATTTGTCTTTTAATCCGTGATATTGCAACAATTGAGCAAAAAAGGCAAACATTTGACCGCTAACGACAACTATTGGATTGTCTTTTGGATTTGCTGCAAAATTATGAATGATTGCATAGGCTTTCTGCTGATTTCTCGTTGCTAATGCCGATTTTAGTTCAAACACATTATAATCTTTACTAAAACCAATGTTTTCTTCAATATTTTTTGGTGTAAAAATATGCCCTTCAGGAAAAACAATTTTTAGCTTTTCCAATTCGTTATTAATTTTAGCTAAATCTGTACCTAAAAATTCAGCTAACATAGCTGCTGCTTTAGGTTCAATTCCATAATTCTGACCTTTTAGCACCTTTACAATCCAATCTGGAACCTGATTGTCGTATAATTTTTTACTTTCAAACCAAACGCCTTTGTCTTTTATAGTTTTAAATATTTTTTTTCTTCCATCTGGTTTGTCTCTGTAGGCAAAGACTAAAATAGTAGTAAGTTGTGGATTCACGGCGTACGACTCAAATTTTTCAAATGTTTTAGATAAATTTTGCGCTTCTTTCACAATCACCACCTGATAATCTGCCATCATAGGAAAGCGTTTTGCTGTTGACACAATTTCTTCTACAGTGGTATCTCTACCATACAAAACCACTTGATTAAAGGATTTTTCGTCTTCAGTAAGTACCGATTTTTCAATTAAATCTGAAATCCTATCTATATAATAGGTTTCTTCTCCACATAAAAAATAAATGGGTTTGTAATTTTTAGATTTAATATCGTTAACTATTTTTATTACTTCTGTCATTTTGGTTTATTGTTTATGGTTTATGGTTTATTGTTAAACTTCAAACCTTTAATTTCAGAATTATTTAAATATTTCATAAATGCACCAATTTTGTTTTTTACAAGTTCTATTTTTTCAGATGATATACGAAATTGTTCATCAGAAATTATTTTTTTATCCAAAGATCGATACAATTGCGATTTTAATTCGCCACACGAACCTTTGGAATAACTTAAAAAATTAATGAATTCTCTGTTGCCATTTCTTTCAAAACCTTCTGAAATATTATCCATAATTGAGCCCGAACTTCTATCCATTTGGTCTTTTAACGCATATCTTTTTCCTAAACTCGTCGTTTCAAACAAGATTTCAATATCTTTACAAATATCACGAGAAATATTCCAAATTTCTAAATCCTCAAATTTTTCTATTTTTGCCATACAACAATAAACAATAAACAATAAACAACAAACAATAAAAATTGAACAAGTTACATTTTCCATCGTATTCTTTTCGTTTCAAAAATAGTGAAAATAAAGTTGCTATTTTTGATGAAATTAGAAAAAAATTTGTGTTGCTAACTCCAGAAGAATGGGTTAGGCAGCACACGATTCAGTATTTAATACAAGAATGTAAGTATCCAAAATCGCTTATAAACGTTGAAAAACAAGTAAAAATAAACGGAATGAGCAAACGCTATGATATTGTAATTTTCAATTCGGATGGTAGTATTTTCTTGGTGGTTGAGTGCAAACAACCTGATGTAGCCATTTCTCAAAACACCTTTGATCAAATTGCGAGATATAATTTTACTCTGAAAGCCACATATTTAATGGTAACGAATGGATTAAATCATTATTTTTGTCAAATGGATTTTGATAATGAGAAATATACTTTCTTGAAAGAGTTACCATTATACATTAAATAGGAACACAGATTTAGCAGATTTTTTTAAACACATAGGCACATAGTTTTTAATTTTCATTAGAAGCTTCGCTTTGTATAGAAAACATAGCATTTTATTATTGACATTGAAAAACAGGAACACAGATTGAACAAATTTTATTAATTTTCATGATTTCTTAAATCTGTGTTGAAAAATTTAAACTTGATATTAAAATTGATTTTTGATATTGTAATTGACATTAACATTGACTAAAACAGCCGTAGTTATATTAAATTGGAATGGTGCCAAATTATTGCAGCAATTTTTGCCTTCCGTAATTCAGTTTTCTGGGGATGCTACTATTTATGTGGCGGATAATGCCTCTACAGATACTTCTATTGCCGTGTTGAAAAAAGAATTTCCAACTATAAAAATTATTGAAAATACGGGAAATTATGGATTTGCAAAAGGATATAACGAAGCACTAAAATGTGTAGAAGAACCTTATTATGCTTTGGTGAATTCGGATATTGAGGTAACTGAAAATTGGCTACAACCCATAGAAACAATTTTTAATAACGAACCAAACACGGCTATAATTCAACCAAAATTATTAGATTTTAAAAAGAAAACACACTTTGAATATGCTGGTGCTGCTGGTGGATTTATTGACAAATTTGGCTTTCCGTTTTGTAAAGGTAGAATTTTTGATACTTTGGAAGAAGATTTGGGTCAATATAACACCGAAACTGAAATTTTTTGGGCAACAGGCGCTTGTTTTTTTATAAGAAAAGAAGTGTTTAGAAGTTTACAAGGATTTGATAGTGATTTTTTTGCCCATCAAGAAGAAATTGATTTATGTTGGCGCGCTAACAACTTAGGCTATGTTATAAAATACTGTCCTACTTCTGTAGTGTATCACGTGGGTGGTGCAACTTTAAACGAAGCCAATCCAATGAAAACATTTTTGAATTTTAGAAATTCATTATTGATGTTAACTAAAAACCTTCCAAAAGAAAAACTGGTTCCAATCATTTTTATCCGTATGTGTTTGGATGGCTTAGCTGGTGTTCAATTTTTATTTAAAGGAAAAGTAACACATACTTTTGCTGTTTTAAAAGCCCATTTTTATTATTATCATCTAATCGGACGAAATCTAAAGAAAAGAAACATCAGTCAAAAAACAAATTATTATTACACAAAATCTATCGTTTGGAATTACTTTGTTCAGAAAAAGAAAACTTTTAATAGAATTTAGAATATAGAATACAGAATATAGAATATAGAATATAGACTTTAGACATTTGACTTTAGACTTTAGACGTTTGTCTCAATCAATAATGCTAAAAAAAACATAAATTTTACGGCTCAACCTACTTTGGTATGATTTTTTCTATTTAACTTTGTAAAAAATATATTTCAATGAAAAAAATATTAATTTTAGCAGCCGTTATTCCTTTTGTATTTACTTCGTGTGTGTCAAGAAAGAAATTTGCTATGCTTGAAGCTAAAGAAAAAGCGACTCAAGATTTACTAAATACAGCAACTGTAAAATTAAACAGCTGTTTGGATGAAAAAGAAAAATTAAATACAGACAACACCAGTTTAGCTACACAGCTGGAGTATTTAAAGAAAACAAATTCGGATTTGATGATTATGTCTAAAGATATGGCTATTTTATCTGCTAAGGGTTCTGAAAATTTGGAAAAATCTTTAGAGAGTTTGAAAGAAAAAGATTTAAAAATTACCCGTTTACAAGATGCTTTAACTAAAAAAGACAGCGTAACATTAGCGTTAGTTACAAGTTTAAAACGTGAAGTAGGTATGGATGATCCAGATATTAATATTAATGTTGAGAAAGGTGTAGTAATGATTTCTATAGCAGACAATTTATTATTTAAATCTGGAAGTTTTGAAGTGAATGCTAAAGCTAAAAACGTATTGGCTAAAGTAGCAAAAGTAATTAACAGCAAGCCTGATTTTGAATGTATGGTAGAAGGCCACACGGATAATGTACCTTTTAAAAGTGCTGTTTTATTAGACAATTGGGATTTATCTGTAAAACGTTCAACAGCTATTGTACGTGTATTACATAACGACTTAGGTGTGAATCCAAAACAATTAATACCAGCCGGAAGAAGCTCTTATGTACCATTAGTAGCTAATAATACTCCCGCTAACAAAGCTAAAAACCGTAGAACACGCATTATTATTATGCCAAAAATTGACCAGTTTTACGATATGTTAGAAAAAGAAATGAAAAACTTAGGGAAAAAGTAATTCTCAAGACATAGATTTTTAAAAGCGACTTTATAGTCGCTTTTTTTTGTTTCAAGATTTTTGAAACAAAAACTAAACACTACAACCTCTATACCTTACATATATTTTTAGTAAATACACGAAGTTTTATTCGGGTTTTGTTCGGTAGTTGTTCGGTAGTTGTTCGGTAGTTGTTCGGTAGGCTTCGGTAAAATAGGGGTTTTACCGAAGGAATACCGAACAAAACCCGAACAAAACTAAAATAAATACAACTAAACCTGGATCACTTTGTAAAAAACCGTTTACGCAACCAAAACGCTACATTCACTAAAATAATCAAAGCGGGTACTTCCACTAATGGACCTATAACACCAGCAAATGCTTGTCCGCTATTAATGCCGAAAACACCGATAGAAACGGCAATTGCCAATTCAAAATTATTTCCCGATGCTGTAAATGATAACGCCACCGCATCACGGTAATTCGCACCAATTTTTTTAGACACAAAAAACATCAAGAAAAACATAATCGCAAAGAAAATTACTAATGGAATGGCTATTCTAAGCACGTCTAAAGGCAAATCCACAATCATTTCTCCCTTCAAACTGAACATTACCACAATGGTAAACAACAAAGCAACTAACGTTATTGGAGAAACAAAAGGGATGAATTGTTGATTGAAGAAGGTTTCGCCAATGTATTTTTTTATGGCATACCTACTAACAAGCGCTAAACCAAACGGAAAGCCCAAATAAATTCCAACAGTTTGTGCAATTTCTACAATAGTGATATTTAATTGCAAACCTTTAATTCCGAATAATGGCAACATAATTTCAAGATAAAAATACGCATACAAACTAAAGAAAAACACTTGAAGCAAACTATTAATTCCAATTAAACCAGCAGTTAATTCACGATTGCCTTCAGCTAATTCATTCCAAACAATAACCATAGCGATACAAGGTGCTAAACCAATAATTATTAAACCCGTCATATATTCTGGATAGTCTTTTAAGAAAAAAGTTGCCAATAAAAACATCAAAAACGGACCTACTATCCAAGTAATAAGAAACGAAGCCGTTAGCAATTTTGGTTGTTTGAACATTTGAGGCACTTTTGAAAAATCGATTTTAGTTAATGGTGGATACATCATCAAAATTAGTCCAATTGCCAAAGGAACATTAGTCGTTCCAGATGAAAAGGAATTAATAAAATCAGCTGAATTGGGAATAAAATAACCTATTCCTACTCCAAGTAGCATCGCAAAAAATATCCATAAGGTTAAAAATCGGTCTAAAAATCCTAATCTTTTTTTCATTTTGATTTAGTTTATTTGAGAAAACACAAAATACATTTCGCTTGCAATTTGTAAGCTACGTTCTGCATATTTTTCGTTCATTAATTCGGTGCCATCGAAAGCTTTTGGATCTTCATATTTAATTGGAAATCTGGCCTCAGCACCAAAAACCATAGGGCAACCTTCATCGGCATTGTTGCAAGTCATAATGGCTGAGAAATTGGTTTTCGGATTAAAATCATCGAAATACGTTTTTGAAAAACAGATAATCGGATGTTGATTTTCCTCGAATTTAACAGCATAAATTGGATTTGATGTATCTGAAATTTTTTGAATTTCAAATCCTTGATTCGTTAAGGTTTCAGCTACTTTTGGAAACATAGCTGTAGCTTCTGTTCCGCCTGAATAGCAAAATACGTTTTGAATTTGGAAATGAAACGCCATAGTTTGTCCCCAAATTTGCGACAAATGACTTCTTCGAGAATTGTGCGTACAAATAAAATTCAACCGAATTTCTTCTTGAAGATTGACTTTATTTTGAATATAATCCGCTAAGGGAAGTAACACTGCTTGTCTTTCAATCGAAACAGAGATTTCTTTTATAGTTTCAATCGTATTAGATAGATTTTTGAACATATTTTTCACAATTTACATTAACAACATTTGGCATCTAACTTAATATACATTCCCATAAAATAGCGTCCAATAGATTCAAACACTTCTTTATTCAAACAATAACAAATTGATTTTCCTTCAATAGTACCTTGTATGATGTTGGCATTTTTTAATTCTTTCAAATGTTGAGAAATGGTAGGTTGTGCCAATGGTAATTCATTTACAATATCGCCACAAATACAAGAATCGACCTTTAATAAATATTGAATAATAGCTACTCTGGCTGGATTTGCCATAGCTTTAAACAAGTTGGCCATTTCGTTTTGTTCTGTTGTAAAAGATTCAGATTTTGTAATTCCCATTGTATCATATTTATATATTGCAATATTACGATAATAACCTGAACAAAAAAATGTTTCTGTAAAAAAAAGAAACATTTTAGTTGAATTTATTTAAAACCAATTTTTTCTTTTGAAATAAATAATCATAGATACAAACAATAGAAACATACCAGTTACCACATAAAAATAACCATATTTCCAATGTAATTCGGGCATATTATCGAAATTCATTCCATACACACCCACAACAAATGTTAACGGCATAAAGAATACAGAAACAACTGTTAAGGTTTTCATTACTACATTCATTTTATGACTTTGTAATGAAAAATAAAACGAAGAGGCACTTTCCAACGAGCTTAAATCAGCATCAATCTGATCTAAAAGTTCCAAACATTTTTGATGTAAACGAGAGAAAAACGAATAATTTTCAACTGTAATAACATTAAAAACATCATCATCTTTCATACTTTTTATCGAATATAAAGAATCGCGAAGTGGCACAATAGAGCGACGTAAAAAGTTTAAATTATCTCTATGATGTTCAATATCTTCTAAAATATTTGGATTGGGTTTGATCTTAATTAAATCAATAACCGTATCAATTTTATGTTCCTCGCTTTCTATTGTAATATAAAAATTTTCCATTACGGCATCTAACAACAAATACAACAAGTAATCTACCTTTCGGTCTCTAACTATCCCAGCTTTTTGTCGCATTCTTTCTCGAATATGCAAAAAGAAATTGCTCTTTTTTTCCTGAAAGGAAAATAGCAATCCGTCTCGTAAAATAAAACTTATTTGCTCTACATCAATACCATTAGAATCTGGAAGTAAGGATTTAATATTAAAAAATAGTGTGTGATTGTACTCCTCAACTTTAGAACGTTTCAGAATATTTAATATATCGCCTAAAATAAAATCATCAATTTTAAATTTTATGCCAATTTCCTTAATTAAGGTAATGTCCGACAAACCGTGCAAATTAATCCAATTGTTTTTAGTCGCATCCAAATGTTTGTCTAATTGAGATAGTTTTATATCTTCAAACTCAAACAATTCCTCAGAATTATATACAAATAATTGCATTTCAGGCGCAATATTTTCGTGTTTACCCGTATACTCAATTAGAGTTGGTATAACTTTTCGACCTTTTTTGTATAATAGTTTTCGCACTTTATATTAAATAAGTATTTTTACCTTTTACAAATATAACTATTTCTTATGCAAACCATAATTATAAATATAAAACAATTACTCCAAGTTAGAGAAACTTCAATTAAAAAAGTTTCAGGTTCGGAAATGGCGCATTTACCCATTTTAGAGAATGCTTTTTTAGTTTTGGAAAATGATCTTATTTCCGATTTTGGTTTGATGGCAAATTGTCCAAATTTAGAAAAAGCAACAGTAATTGATGCTACTGGAAAAATTGTGATGCCAAGTTTTTGCGACAGTCATACCCATATTGTATATGCCGGAAATAGAAGTGGTGAATTTGTAGATAGAATTAACGGTTTGTCATACGAAGAAATTGCCAATCGTGGTGGCGGAATATTAAATTCGGCAAAGAAATTAAACGAAACATCTGAAGAAGAAATTTACAACCAATCGAAAAAACGTTTGGAAGAAGTCATTTCTCAAGGTACCGGAGCGGTTGAGATTAAATCCGGTTATGGATTAACCGTAGAAGGCGAATTAAAAATGCTTCGAGTAATTAAAAAATTAAAAGAAAATTATCCAATTGCTATAAAGGCAACTTTTCTTGGTGCACACGCTTTTCCAACGGAATACAAAGAAAATCATCAAGCGTATATCGATTTGATAATTAACGAAATGTTACCCAAAATCGCAGCAGAACATTTAGCCGATTATATCGATGCCTTTTTAGAAACGGGTTATTTTAGTGTTTCAGAAACCATTCAGATTATGGAAGCAGGTAAAAAATATGGCTTAAAACCAAAAATTCACGTAAATCAATTTACAGCTATAAACGGTATTAAAGCGTGTGTAGAAAATGGCGCATTAAGTGTCGACCATTTAGAAATTGTAACTGATGAAGACATAGCAATATTAAAAAATTCTGATTGTATGCCAGTGGCTTTACCAAGTTGTTCGTATTTTATTTCGATTCCGTACACGCCATCTCGACAAATGTTAAATGCCGGTTTACCTTTAGCATTAGCTTCCGATTTTAACCCAGGAACTACGCCTTCAGGAAATATGCATTTTGTGGTTGCTACGGCTTGTATCAAAATGAAAATGACACCAGAAGAAGCCATAAATGCAGCGACAATTAACGGTGCCTACGCAATGGATTTAAGCGAATCACACGGAAGTATTACAAAAGGCAAAAAAGCCAATTTGATTATTACAAAACCTTTACATAGTTATTACGAAATTCCGTATTGTTTTGCTACGAATTTGATTGATAGTGTTTGGTTGAATGGGGAAATATTTAACCGCTAAGTTCGCAAAGATTGCGCAAGGCTCGCAAAGTTCTTTACTTTAAAAAATAATCAAGAAAATTGACCTTAACGTTTGACACTCTGAAAGAGTCTAACACCAAAAAGTCAAGTAATTCATTAAAAAGAGATGCTTTCAGCATGACAAACTGTGGGGTAAATAATGTAGCAAAAAAAAACTTAGCGAACCTTGCGAAAATCCTTGCCTCTTTGCGGTAAAAACAAACCTAAAACTCAGCTTCCACCAAAATCTCCATAATTTCCTTTGAAATCGGATGTTCAAACTGAATATATTCGGCGTGCAAATGCAATCTATCGGCTTTCGTACCATATAAATCGTCGCCTACAATAGGTGTGTGTAATCCTAAACTATGAGAAGCGTGTACACGTAATTGGTGCGTTCTTCCAGTAATGGGATAAAAATGAACCTTTGTTTTACCGTTTTTAACTTCAATAGTTTTCCATTTGGTTTGTGCGGATTTTCCGTGTTCGTAACACACTAATTGACGAGGTCTATCCTCTAAATCTACTCGCAAAGGCAAATCAATATATCCGTGAGATTTTTCCAACAAACCATCTAAAAGTGCCACGTAACGTTTCTTAATCGTTCTATTGATAAACTGACTTTGCAATTGTACTGCAGTAGTTTCATTTTTCGCGATAAGCATAATTCCAGAAGTGGACATATCCAATCGATGTACAATTAGCGGACCTTTCGCATCCGGATATTTCTCCTTAATTCGAGCATAAACCGAATCTGAAATGGTTTTTCCTGGAACAGATAAAAATTCCGTAGGTTTATTAATTGCAAGCATAACCTCATCTTCATATACAATTTCAATGTCTTTTCCTGCTGCGTGATTCATAATAAATGGATTTTCTTCCATTTCTAAACCTTTAAGCATATGTCCCATTAAAATGGGTTCGCATTTACTTTTACAAGACGGGTAAAATTGCTTGTGTTGTCGTACTTCAGAATTTGGTGATTGTCCCCACCAAAATTCGGCCATACAAATAGGTTTTAACTGATGTTGGAAAGCATAATGCAATAACTTTGGTGCAGCACATTCACCAGCACCAGCAGGCGGATTATTATTAAAAATTTCAGCTAAACTTTTCTTCTCTTGGTATTGATTGTAAAAAGAATATTCTGAAAATAGTTTTTGTTGTAATTGTGACGATTTGGCTTTTCGATCTTCTTTTAGTCGATGTATTTCATTTGTAAAAACTGCTACTTTTTCTTCTAAAGATTGCAACGTCAATTTCCAATATTTTGTCATTTTTTTTAACAAAATGCTTTCTTGCTTACTGGCTTCGGATAATTCTAAATTAAGAAGTTCTAAATCTTCATTAGTTAAGATAGTCTCCAGTTGATTTCGCTTTTCGTCTCGAAGGATTTTCTGCTCTTTTATTCGTGTTTTTTGTTGTTGTAATTCCGTTTCTGCTTGAATTTTAGCTTGGTTAAAATGTTCTAACGTATTCAAATAATTGACATTTTTTTCTAAATTTTCAATTTCACGATTGTACGCATTAAGCAGTTCTTCCTCTTTTCTAAAAAAACTATTTTCGGTTAACATATCAAAAACCGTAGGAACAAAATACTGATGATGATTTTCATTCGCTAATTTACCTGAAAACGCCCATAAATAGCCTAAATCCCCTTTTTCATTTTGACAAACCAAAACACCAAACATTTTTCCTATTACCAAACCATTCTGAGTGGCATCTAATCCAAAATTATGATCAAAATTAGTTTGAGTTGCTAAATAATCTTGCAAAGAAGTAGCCGCAATTTCACTCAATTTATGTGGTTGATAATAAAAAGGAAAGGTGAATTTTTCAGGTAACGAAATTCCTGAAATATCGGTTTTAAAAAGTTGAAAAAAATCGTTTTGCATTTCGCAAAGATAACATTTAAAAATTCCAAAAGTGAAATATCAAATTTCAAAAAATTACGTACATATCAATTAAATTTTAATAAACTCAAAAAAAAAGCGCAAACATTTTTTTTTACTACTTGCTTATTTTATTTTTGCACTTATATATAAAAACCAAAACGAGAAATGGGAAGAGCGTTTGAATTCAGAAAAGGAAGAAAAATGAAGCGTTGGTCAGCAATGGCTAAAGCATTTACCAGAATTGGTAAAGATATTGTAATGGCGGTTAAAGAAGGAGGTCCAAACCCGGAAGCCAACTCGCGTTTGAGAGCCGTTATACAAAACTCTAAGGCGGTAAATATGCCTAAAGAAAACGTAGAACGCGCCATTAAAAAAGCAACAGATAAAGACACCGCAAACTATAAAGAAATATTATTTGAAGGGTATGCACCACACGGAATAGCGATTTTAATTGAAACCGCTTCTGATAACAACAACAGAACGGTTGCAAATATTAGAAGTTATTTTAATAAATGTAATGGTACAATGGGGACGCAAGGTTCAGTTGAATTTATGTTTGACCATACTTGTAATTTCAGAATTCCAGCTGCTGGACAAGATATTGACGAATTAGAATTAGAAATGATTGATTTTGGTGTAGAAGAAATTTTCGCTGATGAAGAAGACGGGATTTTAATGTACGCCCCATTTGAAAGTTTCGGAGCGATTCAGAAAGAATTAGAATCAAGAGGCTTAGAAATTTTATCTTCTGGATTTGATAGAATTCCTCAAGTAACTAAAGAATTAACACCAGAACAAGTAGCTGATGTAGAAAAATTATTAGAAAAAATTGAAGAAGACGATGACGTTATGAACGTGTTTCATACTATGTTGGAGAATTAGTATTCAATTTAAAGTTAGCATTACAAAACTTCAGAGTAATCTGGAGTTTTTTGTTTAAATAAATTCTTAACTTTAGCATTTAAAACAAATAGAAACATAGATTAAATGTTAACAAAAAAATATTTAGACGACTTAACTTATGAAGTACCTATGTTAATATGTGTTTAAAAAACTCTCGATATGAACATTAAACTTATCGCCATAGGCAAAACCGATAATAAAAATCTAAACGCTTTAATTGAAGAATATACCAAGCGATTGGGATTTTATATTAAGTTCGATTTGGAAGTAATTCCGGATATAAAAAACGTAAAAAATTTATCGGAATCGGAACAAAAAACAAAAGAAGGACAACTCATTTTAGGAAAATTAGCACCAACTGACCAATTAATTTTATTAGACGAAAACGGAAAGGAATATACAAGTGTTGGATTTTCTGATTTTTTACAAAAGAAAATGAACTCTGGAATTAAAACGTTAGTGTTTGTAATAGGAGGACCTTATGGATTTTCAGAGGAAGTGTATCAAAAAGCACAAGGAAAAGTCGCTTTATCTCAAATGACTTTTTCACATCAAATGGTACGTTTATTTGTAATTGAACAAATTTACAGAGGGTTTACCATTTTGAATAACGAACCGTATCACCATCAGTAGCTTCGAGAGCCTCAGCTACCTATATACAAGTGTTGCCTCAGCTACCTTTATAATCGTGTTGCCTCAGTTACCTTTATATCATTGTTGCCTGAGGCACTCGAAGGCAACAATAATAAACTATTCCTTAAATTGCCACATTAACTTCACGCATTCCACTGCTTCTTTTACATCGTGAACTCTTAAAATATTTGCGCCTTTTTGTAAACAGAATGCGTGTAAAAAAGTCGTTCCGTTTAACGCTTCTTCTGGCGAAGTTTCCAAAGCTTTATAAATCATTGATTTTCTTGAAATTCCAGCTAAAATAGGTAAATCGTGAAATTGTAGTAGTTCTAAATTCTGTAATAACTCGTAATTATGTTCTATGGTTTTCGCAAATCCAAAGCCAGGATCGATGATGATATCGTTTAAACCAAAACGTCTCGCTTTCGCAATTCGTTCCGAAAAATAATAATTCATTTCTTTTAGTAAATCGTCATAATTCGCTAAGCTTTGCATAGTTTGTGGCGTGCCTTTCATATGCATCATAATATACGGAACTTGTAATTTAGCTACCGTTTCTAACATTTTTTCATCTAATAATCCGGCAGAAATATCATTAATTAAAGCCGCACCATTTTCGATGGCTTGTTTGGCTACTTCGCTTCTAAAAGTATCAATAGAAAGTAAAATATCCGGGAACTTTTCAACTAATAACTTTACAACAGGTATCACTCGATTCAATTCTTCTGTTTCGGAAACAAATTCGGCTCCAGGTTTACTGGAATAACCACCTAAATCAATAAATGTAGCACCTTCTTGAAGCATCTTTTCTACCTGAAATACTACAGCATCAGCATCGGTAAGTTTTCCACCATCAAAAAATGAATCTGGCGTCACATTAACAATCCCCATTACTTTAGGTGTTGATAAGTTGATGAGTGTTCCTTTACAGTTTATTGTTGACATCGTATTTTTTACTTATATTTGAACTTTGATACAAATATAAAATAATAATGAGCAATACCTCACAAGAATACGACAAAGTTATAGCTGTTTGCAGAGAATTATTTACAAAAAAAGCGCACGATTATGGTACGGCTTGGCGTGTTTTACGTTTGCCTTCATTAACCGATCAAATATTTATTAAAGCACAACGCATAAGAAGTTTACAAGAAAACGACGTAAGAAAAGTAGATGAAGATGAATCGTCAGAATTTATTGGGATTATCAATTATTGCGTAATGGCTTTAATTCAAATGGATAAAGGAATTGCTTCTCAACCGGATTTATCAGCTGATGAAGCCATAAAATTATTCAATCACAAAATTGAAATCACGAAAGAATTAATGGAAGATAAAAATCACGATTATGGGGAAGCTTGGCGCGATATGCGTGTGAGTTCACTAACGGATTTGATTATTCAAAAGTTATTACGCGTGAAACAAATTGAAGACAACCAAGGAAAAACATTAGTTTCTGAAGGTATTGATGCCAATTATCAAGATATGATAAACTATTCGGTTTTTGCTTTGATACTTATAAATCGTTTTAATTAGTTTCAAGTTAAATAACAACTCATTAACACAAACAATCAAATAGCTTAATTAAATTTGTTAAAGGACAACCTGAAACTTTAAACCTGAAACAAAAACAACAAAAATTAATATGAACAAAAAAAATATATCTTGGACGTTAAGAATAGTTATTGCTTTACTTTTTATAGTTTCAGCAATTGCGAAAATATCTAAAGGATGGATTTCTGATTTTCCATTTATAGATTTTTCTCCTTATTTTGCTATTTCTACTTTTGAAGTCAAACAACTTTTAACTTTAGGATTTTCAGATACACTTGCACCTTATTTTTCAAGAATTTTAATTGGAATCGAGTTTGCTCTTGGCTTTTTATTACTTAACAATCATTTCTTAAAACGTATTACTATTCCTGCGACAATTGGTTTGTTGAGTGTTTTTATCATTCATTTGAGTTATGTTACTTTTTTAAGTGGCGGAAATTCAGGAAATTGCGGTTGTTTTGGCGAATTAATTCCGATGACGCCAATTGAAGCCATTATCAAAAATATCATCGCAGTTGGATTATTAATTTGGTTATGGAAAATTTCAGAAAACGATAAAAAATCGAATATTTGGATGTTAACCAGTATCACTTTAGCTTGTATATTAGGTTTGTTTATGTTGGCACCAATGAAAGCGAGTTCAGTTTCAATTTCAAATAGTAATGATAATATCAATATTTCAACTGATACTATATCAAAATTAACTGATTCAGTAAAAATCGAGGAAATTAAAACCATCGATTCATCGAAAATTAAAGTTGAAGAAGCGGTTGAAGAAGTAAAAAAAGAAGTAGGACCAAAACAAGCGATTTCAGGTTATGCTGACTTATATTCAGATATAGACAAAGGTCAAAAAATATTGTGCTTTTTCGTTCCAGGTTGCGAACATTGTAGAGATGCTGCAAAAGACTTAAATGCTTTACAAAAAAAACATAAAGATTTTCCTGAAGTACAGATTGTTTTTATGGATGAAGAAGCGGAAAAAATTCCAGATTTCTTTAAATATGCTGGCAAACAATTTCCACATAAAGTTATAGACATCATTCCTTTTTGGACGAAATTAGGTTCTGGAAAAGACACGCCTGGCGTAGTATATTTACACAACGGAAACGTAATTAAATTTTTTGATGGAATTGCCGAAAAAGCATTTAATAGTAAAGCATTAGAGAAAGTTATATACAAAAAATAATTACACAGAGCCACACAAAAATTTCACAGAGCTACACAAAATATTTTTGCGAATCTTTGTTTTAACTTTGCGAATCTTTGCGAAACAACTAAAATCAATATTATGAAAAAAATCTTAGCTACATTAGCATTAGGACTTGGGTTAACTTCTTGTCAAGCACAAACTGAATTTTCAAAAGAAAGTTTAACTTCAAAATTAATCAACTCTGAAAATCAAGGCATTACTTTTGAAGAGATTTTAAAGCAAAATCAAGGTAAAACCGTGGTAATTGAAGTTTGGGCTTCGTGGTGTAGTGATTGTGTTAAAAATATGCCTCAGGTTAAGGATTTAAAAGCCAAATATCCAGAAGTGGCTTTTGTAAATTTATCTTGTGATAAAAGTTTTGATGCTTGGAAAAGCGGCATTGAAAAACACGAGGTTACGGGCGAAAATTATCTAATTCCAGATGGAATGAAAGGTGAATTTGGATCTTCAATTAAATTGGATTGGATTCCGCGTTTTATTGTAATTAACAAAGAAGGAAAAATAGTTTTGTTTCGCGCCATCGAAAAAGACTTTGATAAAATTATTGAAAGTATAGAAGCATCTAAATAAAATATCATAACCAAAAAAAACATTTTTTATTCTTTCAACACAGATTTGAGAAATTTTAATAATTTTAATAATTTCTTCAATCTGTGTTCAAAAAAAATGTCGTAACTAAATTAAAAAATGAGAAAAAACATCGTAGCCGGTAACTGGAAAATGAACAAAACCTTACCGCAAGCCATTGAATTAATCAATGAAATTAAAAACAATAAGCCAAACAATTCAGCGGAAGTTATTTTAGCTACTCCTTTTCCTTATTTAGCAAAGGCTATTGAATTAGTAGCGGGTTCAGATATTAAAATCGCCGCGCAAAATATGCACCAAGCAGAAGGTGGTGCGTTTACAGGTGAAGTTTCCGCTTCAATGTTAACCAGTATTGGCGTAAACACTGTAATTTTAGGACACAGTGAAAGAAGAGCTTATTTTCACGAAAATGATGCCTTATTAGCCAACAAAGTTGATACCGCATTGGCTCACGATATGACTGTTATTTTTTGCTTTGGCGAAGAATTAAAAGACAGACAAAGCGACAATCATTTTAACGTTGTGGAATACCAATTACGTGATGGTTTGTTTCATATTTCAAAAGAAAACTGGAAAAATATTGTATTGGCTTACGAACCTGTTTGGGCAATTGGAACTGGTGAAACCGCTTCTCCAGAACAAGCACAAGAAATGCATTTATTTATTAGAAATTTAGTAGATAAAGTGTTTGGAAGAGACATTGCAGAAAATGTTTCCATTCTTTACGGTGGAAGTGTAAAACCAGATAATGCCAAAGAAATTTTTTCTAAACCAGATGTTGATGGCGGATTAATTGGAGGCGCTGCATTAAATGCCAACGATTTTTTCGGAATTATTAATGGAATATAATTTTTGTTTCAAGTTTAAGGTTTCAAGTTAATTAAAACAACCTGAAACTTTAAACTTTAAACTCAAAAATGGAATATATCCTAATTCCTATTGTAGCATTACTTGCTTCTGTCCTAACCTTCTTCTCTGGTTTTGGATTGGGAACGTTGTTATTACCTGCTTTTGCATTATTTTTTCCTGTTGATGTAGCGATTGCTTTAACGGCGATTGTACATTTTTTGAACAATGTTTTTAAATTCGTTTTGGTTAAAAAACATATTGATTGGAAAATTGCAGTACAATTTGGAATTCCTGCTTTAATTTTTGCTTTACTTGGGGCTTTTTTGTTAGATAAAATTACCAATGCCAATATTTTAATCGAATACACCTTACAACAAAACGTGTTTCAAATTACATTGATGAAAGTTATTGTGGCTATTTTACTAATTTTCTTCGCTTTATTTGAATTACTTCCGAAATTAAAAAACCTACAATTTCCAAAAAAGCATTTGCCTCTTGGCGGTATATTAAGCGGCTTTTTTGGCGGACTTTCCGGTCATCAAGGCGCATTACGAAGTGCGTTTTTAACGAAAGTTGGTTTGTCTAAAGAAGCGTTTATTGCCACTGGTGTACTTATCGCTTGTATGATAGACATAAGTAGAATGTCGGTGTATTTTACCAACATTTCAAATATGAAAGATAGTTTACAATGGAATTTACTTATTGTTGCAACACTTGCTGCGTTTGTAGGTGTGTATTTTGGAAACAAATTGGTAAAAAAAATAACCATAAACACCATTCAGAAAATTGTGGCATTTATGATTATTGTATTTGCGATTGCTTTGGGGTTTGGGATTGTTTAGATGGGTACACAGATTCAACGGATGAAAGGGATTTCCACAGATTAAATTCAAAACCTTGTCAATCTGAACTTGTTTCAGATTCTATTTCTATACTCTATTTTCTATACTCTATCTTCTGTCTTCCCTTTTCACATAACTATGCAAAAAATCGCCTTTTGGTTTTCCTAAATCGAAAGAACTGAATTTGGTTAAAAAACGGGTTTCTGTTCTCGCTTCGTCTCTGTCCCAATTTTCATATTCTATACGATAAATGGCGGAATACATTTCGGCTCTTCCCACACCGTGAAAACAGTGGATTAGTACTGGATAATTTGCTTTATTGTCCATTACTTTAAAAAAAGCATCTAAATTTTCAGGTTTTGGCACTTGATCTGAACCAATATTGAAATAATTCAATCCTTCAATTTTAGCAGCAGCTTTTTTTTCTGCAATAAGTTCTACTGGAATTTCAGGATTATTAACTTCGTCACCGGTTCCTGGAAAACGTAAATCGATAATGCTTTTAATATGATGTTCTTTTACAAAATCGGCAATATCTTCTGGTGGAATGACGCCACTTTTGTAAACTTTACCTTCGGAAATTACTTTTAAATTATGGTTTATTTTATAATCATAAAAATAGCTCTTTGCCCAAAAAAGTGCCGCAATTACTATAACTGAAACTAATATTTTCTTTTTCATTTTACTAATATAATATTACTTTCGACCTTCGACTTAATAACTCAACTTTTTATCAATAATTCTATTAAAATAATCTTGAATAAAAGCTTTACAAGCCATTTCAATATCATTCATTTCTTTGTTTCTTTTTCCAATTAAATTGTGCAATTGTTCTTTATCCTCTTTACTGTAAAAACCAACGGCAACTTTACCGTCAAAAGCACAAACATAATTTCCTTTAGCAAAGTTATACATTCCTGTGTTATAATTAATTACAAATGGCTTTATATTACTGTTATTTTTAGCTACCAAACTTCTTCCCCAACTTCTAAATGGTTTATTATACCCAATAATATCCATAACTGTTGGGAAAATATCAATATGTTGAGCCAACTCATCGTTTACCCCTTTTAACTTATATTTCGGTGAATAAAAAAGTATCGGAACTGCTAATCTATTCATAATTTTATGATAGTATTCTTCATTATAATTCACTAAATTACAATGATCAGCGGTAATAATAAATATCGTGTTTTCAAACCAAGGTTGTTTTTTAGCGGCTTCAAAAAACTTTTTAAAAGCATAATCTGTATACCCTACAGGTTGATGCATAGGGTTGGTTCCTTTTGGAAGTTTATTTTTAAACTCATTTGGTACCACATAAGGTTCGTGTGAAGTTACCGTAAAAATGGTACTAAAAAATGGTGCTTTCTTTTTGCTTACTGTTTTATTCATAAATTGCATAAATGGCACGTCCCAAATTCCCCACGAACCATCAAAATCGGCATCATTTCCGTATTCTGTCATACCATAATAATGGTCAAAACCTAAAATATTTCCAAATCCTAAAAATCCCATAGAACCATTTGGCGCGCCGTGAAAAAATGAAGTATCATACCCTTTACTTTTTAAACAAGAAACCATAGAGCCAATTTTTTGTTTGGCATACGGAGAAGATGTAAAGGCATCTTTAAATGAAGGAATTCCTGATAATATAGACGACATACCGTGTATGGATTTATACCCATTTGCATACGCATTCGTAAAAATTAAACTTTCGGTAGCCAAGGAATCAATAAAAGGCGTATAACTCACATAATCCTTAATTTTTGTGTTTTTATTAAATGCACCAATATATTCTCTACCCATACTTTCGGTGATAATCAATACAATATTTGGCGTGGTAGGAGCATTAGAATCGTACAACTTTATAGGTTGAAAATTTGCATTGACAACTTCTTCTGGTATGTTAAAATCGGTTTTTTTAAAAGTCTGTACACCTAACGTTCTTAAAAATGAAAAAGTAGAATTTAAAACCAAATCGGCTTGTTGTGATTTTTTTACAAATCTGTTGGCGTCTACTAAATTAATTGGTCGAGTACTTTTCTTGAAATCGCCACGAATCCCACCAATAGATAAAGTAGCAATAGCTAATACACCAATAATCGATTTTGCAACATATTTTATCTTAGCATTTTCTACTAAATTGTGTTTCACTTTTACTTTTTGATACAATAAAACCCATAAAGCAGACACTACTATAAACAACAAAAACACGTGCCAATAGGTAATTAAAAATCGAAATAACATACCGCCTTTTGACTCTTCATTTTTTACCAAATCCCAAGCGGCAAGTGTTAATCGTGAAAAATTGTATTTGTAATAAATTAAATCGACAAAATTAAAGGCGTAAAAAAATAAATTTGAAATGAAATACAAATAAAACAATCCTTTTTGATACTTCGGTTTAGTATTTATAAAAAATGGTAAAATAGACAATAAAATAAATAGTCCATTCACATATAAAATGGCCGTGGTATCAAAAACTAAACCGTGGTACGAAATCTGTAAAAACTCAGTTACTGAATTTACATCCAAAATATCGTAATTATAGGTGTAGAATAAAATTCGTGCTATAAAATAAAACAAATACGCCAATGCTATTCTGTAAAACAAAACGCTGTATTCATTTAATCTGAAAAATGATTTCATTTAATTAATGTTTAATTGATGCAAAATTAACAATATTCAAAGTTTTTCGATGAAATATTTTTATAAAGTTCTATTTTTTTATAAATTGCAGTTTAAAAAAAACTTATTATATGAAAAATGTAACACGACTTTTTGATTTTCCTTATTATCAGTTAGAAAAATTCAACTTACCAGATGCTTTGGTTACAAAGTACGGTTCTGATTGGGTTAAAACTTCTACACAAGAATATATTAATAAAGCCAATGCTTTATCAAGAGCTTTATTACATTTAGGTGTTGAAAAAAATGATAAAATTGCTATCATTTCTTCAAACAATAGAACAGAATGGCATATTTCAGATATTGGAATATTGCAAACTGGAGCACAAAACGTGCCAATGTATCCAACTATCTCTGCTGAAGATTACGAATATATTTTAAACCATTCCGAAGCAAAATACTGTTTCGTATCCGATCAAGAAGTGTACGATAAATTAAAATCGGTACACGCTAATATTCCATTATTAAAAGATATTTTTTCGTTTAACGAAATTTCTGGTTGTAAAAAATGGAGTGATTTATTAGAAACCGGTAAAGATGACGCAAATCAAAATGAGGTAGAAGCTCGTAAAGATGGGGTTTTACCTTCCGATTTGGCAACTATAATTTATACTTCAGGAACTACAGGTCGACCAAAAGGGGTAATGCTTACGCACGATAATATTGTTTCTGATGTATTAAATTCAGATAAAAGAATGCCGTTACGAAAAGGAAGTACGCGTGCGTTGAGTTTCTTACCGATTTGTCATATTTTCGAAAGAATGTTAACGTATTTGTATCAATATGGTGGAATATCCATTTATTTTGCGGAAAGCATTGAAAAAATATCTGATAACTTAAAAGAAGTACATCCGCACGTAATGTCAGTTGTACCAAGACTTTTAGAAAAAGTGTACGATAAAATTTACGCAAAAGGAGCCGATTTAACAGGAATTAAAAAACGATTATTCTTTTGGGCATTAGATTTGGGTATGGCTTACAAACCTTATAATGAAAATGGTGCCTTTTATAATTTCAAACTGGGTATTGCCAGAAAATTAATTTTCTCTAAATGGCAAGAAGGTTTGGGTGGCGAATTGGAAATGTTAGTTTCTGGTAGTGCGGCTTTACAAACACGTTTAACCAAAGTATTTACAGCCGCTGGAATTCCAGTAATGGAAGGATACGGATTAACGGAAACGTCTCCAGTAATTTCTGTAAACGATATGCGAAATGGCGGATTCAGAATTGGAACTGTTGGTAGAGTAATTGAAAACGTAGAAGTCAAAATTGCGGAAGATGGCGAAATTCTTTGTAAAGGACCAAACGTAATGATAGGCTATTATAAAGATGAAGCACAAACTGCTGAAGTAATTAAAAACGGCTATTTCCACACAGGAGATATTGGTGAAATTGATGCCGATGGCTTCTTAAAAATCACCGATCGTAAAAAAGAAATGTTTAAAACTTCTGGTGGTAAGTATGTTGCGCCACAAGTATTAGAAAATTCATTCAAACAATCTCGTTTTATCGAGCAAATTATGGTTATTGGGGATGGTGAAAAAATGCCAGCTGCATTTATTCAACCGGCATTTGATTTTGTAAAAGAATGGGCAATCAGACATAGTATTGATTTAGGAAATTCTAACGAAGACCTATGCAACAATCCAAAAGTTATTGCACGAATTCAAGAAGATATTGATGAAGCCAACAAAAAATTTGGTAATTGGGAACAAGTAAAACGTTTTGAATTAACACCCGATTTATGGTCAATTGATGCAGGGCATTTAACACCAACTATGAAATTGAAACGTAAAATAATCAAAGAGAAATACCAAACCCTTTACGATAAAATTTACAACTCTTAGTATGAAAAAATATATTTTCATTACATTAATCTTCGCTTTTTTTTCTTGTAAAAAGAGCGAAGATTTTTCGTTACAGACCTACCACACCTTTGACTCAAAAGCAGACCAATATACCGGTGGTATTAAAATGATTCCTATAAAAACACCTAAAGGTACTTTTAAAGTTTGGACAAAACGATTTGGTAACAACCCGAAAATAAAAGTATTGCTTTTACACGGCGGACCTGGTTTAACGCACGAATTATACGAATCTTTCGAAGGCTATTTTCCAAAAGCAGGCATTGAATTTATTTATTACGACCAATTGGGTTCGTATTATTCCGACCAGCCAAAAGACAAATCGCTTTGGACGAATGAACGCTTTGTAGAAGAAGTGGAACAAGTACGAATAGCACTTGGTTTAAACAAAGATAATTTTTACATTTTAGGACAATCTTGGGGTGGCATTTTAGCTATGGATTATGCGTTGAAATACCAGAAAAATTTAAAAGGATTGATTATTTCTAATATGGTTTCTAGTATTCCATCGTATAATAAATATGCACAAGAAGTATTAGGTCCGCAATTGAAAAAGGAAGTGTACCAAGAAATTATGCAATTAGAAAAAAACAACGATTTTACCAATCCAAGATATACCGAATTACTTTTTGAACATTATTACACCCAACACATTTTAAGAAAACCACAAAAAGAATGGCCTGAATCCATAACCAGAAGTTTTAAACACATTAATTCTGAGGTGTATATTTCTATGCAAGGGTATAGCGAATTTGGCATAACCGGTGACGCCTATATTAAAAATTGGGATGTGTCCAAACGATTGAAAGAATTGACCGTACCCACCTTAACCATAGGCGCAAAATACGACACTATGGATCCTGAACACATGAAATGGATGGCCACACAAGTGCAAAACGGACGCTTTTTATTTTGTAAAAACGGCAGTCATTTATCACAATACGACGACCAAGAAACGTACTTTACGGGTGTAATTCAGTTTTTAAAGGATGTGGATGAGAAGAAATTGTAGTATTACATTATAAAACTTCTTTCGTTTTTGTAGGAAATATATTCTGAAAAAAGTTTTAAAATGATCAATTATATTCCAAAATATTATTAAAGTTTGTCAGACATATATACAAGTAATCAATAAGTTTATTAAAAAGAAGATTAAACTATTTAAGATGAGAACAGTCAAAACAATTATTTATAAATTTATCTATATGAGATTATTAATATTATTGTCATTGTTTTTTTTCTCGTGTAACAAGGACAATACAACAGAACAGCCTACTACTGTGGCTTATAGAATAACAAAGTCTATTACTTATAATAATATTAATGTTGATGTTGTAATTGACAAACCAGCAATAAATGAAGTTGACGTCTTGTTAGTATTCCACGGCACTGTTATGTATGATAGCAGCATAATAACTGCTGCCAATAACACACTTGACAAATTTAAGAGTATTTTAGATAGAAATGACATGATGATTGTAAGTGTAGCATATCCTCAAGAAAATGTATTATTAGGCGACAATATTGTTCAAGGCGAAGCTGCCTTATTATGGTTGAAAAATAAAGCAAGCCAAGAATTAGGTATAACAGTAAAAAAAGTATTCTTAGGCGGGCACTCTCAAGGAGGCTATATGGTAACACGACTTAACACGATGCATCAAACAAATGGTGTAATTGCCAATGCGCCAGGACCATTAAACCTTGTTTATAGATGTCAATTAGAGGAAAATGGACAAGTTCAATCGGGTGCTGTCTGTACCAAACTTAAAAATGTGTATGGAACGACATCAAGCAATCCCAGCGCCTACTTTCAAAGGTCATTACTTAATTTCACAAATGGATTCAAATCTGACATTTTATTTGTTCAAGGACTAAATGACACACCTATTCAAATGTATTCTTGGCCAGCTTTTAAACAAGATGTATTGAGTTGTACTAATTGTCAAAATAGACAGTTTGTCGAGATTGTTGGTGGTGAACACGGCTCTCTGTTTGAAAGTCCAACAGCAAAGACTGAATTTAATAACTTTATTAACAGCCACTAATAATAAAATTTACCAATAAAAGACTTTTGGCAAAATTGCAAATTTTGTAGAAAATTCAAGAAAAGCAATCTAACTTTGAGTAAATATAGATACTGAAACAAGTTCAGCATTACAAAACGAATAAAATAAATATTCTGTAGAAAGCACCTTTTACCCTAAACCCTAAACCTTATAACCAAAAAACTAATGCTCTTCGTCTTTCCCTAAAACTTTGGTGTCTACAGGAATGGCAGGTTGAAACATAAGTGTTTGTTTGTAGTACAAATAAAAACCTTTATTGGTTCGGAATTCGAAGTCTTTATATTTGAAGTTTTGGTCTTCATTTTCTCTTTTAAAAACAATGGATTCTTTAGAATCTGGTAAGAAAACTTCTGCAAGTAAGCTATCTTCTTCCACAAAGAAAAAGGCGTTTTTTCTTCTGGCTAATGAATCTCTTTCAATAGAAGTTAAACGATACCCTTCTTCAAAAACACGTACACATTTTTTGTACATATTCGACCATTTATAGCCGGCTTTTAAATCGCAACCATTTTCGTTTTTATCATCAATTACCTGATTTTTCACGATAGAATCCAATTCCGTGGTATCTTTTGGTGGATTCTTTAAAATATAATCGCAAGAAAATAGCGATGTCAGTACTAAAATATATACAAGTTTTTTCATTTTTAATTTAGCGTTTCTTGATAAATTAAGGTTTCTACGGTTTCAAATTCGGTAGGTTTATCTGCATTATGAAAGTATTTAATCAATACTTCGCCCCAAACTTTACCATCAGAAAAGTTAGCAATAATCCATCTATGATTTAAAATTTTTATGTTGTTTATCAAAAACGGATTGTCGCCAATTTGATCGTATGAAACGTATTTATTTCCTTTTTTATCCGCGTTAAAAGCGGTTAAATCTTCTTTTACTTTCGTTTGTAACGCTTTTATATCGTATTCAAAATAATACTCTTGCGCATTTTCATTCGTAGCCAAGGAAAACGTATCATTGTCGCGTAATTTTGCAATGGTATCTTGTGCTTTTTTTAATTCCCTTTTACTAATTGTAGATACTTCTTCGCTTCTTTTCAAGATATTTGAAGAATTTACAAATTGAAAAATATTAATTAATACTGAAAATACGATTCCGTAAAGCAATAAACTTCTTTTCATTTTTATATTTATTTTATTTCTATTTCTAAATTATCGTAAGCCAAAAATACGTTATCTGGCAATTGTTTTTGTACTTCTTCGTGCAATCCTAAAATATGACTAATGTGTGTTAAATACGCTTTTTTAGGTTGCACCAAATTTATAAAATGTATCGCTTCTTCAATGTTAAAATGCGTAGTATGTGGTTCAAATCGTAAAGCATTGATAACCAAAACCTCAACATTTTTAAGTTTTTCTAATTCTGAATCTGCAATGGTTTTTACATCTGTTAAATATACAACATCTTTTATTCTGTACCCAAAAACTTGTAAATTTCCGTGCATCGCATTGATTGGAATTACAGTCTGATTTTTAATCGTAATATTCTGATTATTTACTACTTCAATGGGCAACACAGAAGGCGCACCTGGATATTTATTTTCTTTTTCAAAAATATAATCAAATCGTCTGGCTAAATTTTGCAACACGCGCGAATGTCCGTAAACGGGAATGTCGCCTTGTTTGAAATAAAACGGACGAATATCATCCAAACCAGCTGTATGGTCTGCGTGTTCGTGCGTAAAAAGCAAGGCATCAATATGCGAACAAGTACTGGTAAGCATTTGTTGTCGAAAATCGGGACCGCAATCAATTACTATAGAAAAATCTTCGTCGTGTATCCAAACAGAAACGCGCAATCGTTTGTCTTTTGCATCATCACTTAAACACACAAAATGCGTACTTCCAATTACTGGAATGCCTTGAGATGTACCCGTTCCTAAGAAGTATAATTTCATATGTATGTGATTGACACGCTAAAAAAGTTACCCGCTACTTTTAATAGAAAAGTGCTACTATATAGTAATGGTAGTAATTTCTTTTTTACAAAAATAACAAAATACTCTTGTTAAAACCTATAATTTATTAACTTTGCATAGTAATTTAATTTGCCAAAAAACACATTTGAATAAATGACTACTGAAATCACATTAAGAGGAGACAAAGCAATTGAACAAATTCCTTCTACAAAGGATAAAGCACTCCGTATTAATTTAAACGAAAATATTTACGGAACCTTTGCTGAAATTGGTGCCGGACAAGAAACGGTGAGACATTTTTTCAGAGCTGGAGCTTCTTCTGGTACGATTGCCAAAGCGATGTCTGCCTACGATAAAGATTTTAGTGATGCCATTTACGGAATTGAAGAAGATGGCAGATATGTTACAGAAAGCAGATTAAGAAAAATGCTTACACACGAAACGAAACTTATTGAAGATCGTTTAAAAAGAGACAAGCACCCAAATAAAATGTTTTTTAGTTATGCGAATACCGTAGCCACTATTGATTTTGCAAAACAATTTAAAGGACACGGTTGGGTTGGAATTAAATTTCAAGTAGAACCTGACCAAGCATATAATGAAATTTTAATTCACATTCGTTTTAAAGAAAATGATGCGCGTTTGCAACAAGAAACCTTAGGTATCTTAGGTGTAAACTTAATTTATGGCGCGTTTTACAAACACAATGATGCTAAAAAATTATTGCGTTATTTATACGACCATTTAGAAAAAGACCAAATTGAAATTGATACTATAAATTTCTCAGGTCCAAGTTTTGCAGATGTAGACAACAGATTAATGAGTTTGCAATTGGTAAAATATGGCTTTACAGATGCCGTAATGTTTAATCCGGAAGGAAAGAATATTTTGCCAGCAGCTGTTTTATATAAAAAGAATATTTTAGCGTTACGTGGTAGTTTCCGACCTGTAACTAAAGTAAATATGGATATGTATAAACAGTCTTACGAGATGTTTATACAAGAAAATAAAGTAAGTAAAGAAAATACGTTTGTGGTTTTTGAAATCACGCTTTCTAACCTAAAAGCAGAAGGGGAAATTGACGAAAGAGATTTCTTAGATAGAGCAGAACTTTTATGTGCTTTAGGTCAAACCGTAATGATTTCTAACTTCCAAGAATATTATAAAGTTTTAGAATATTTTTCATCTTTTACAAAATCACGTACTGCTTTAGCGATGGGTGTGAGTAATTTGGTAGAAATTTTTGATGAGAAATACTACCGTCATATGTCGGGTGGAATTTTAGAAGCCTTTGGGAAATTATTTTACAGAGATTTAAAAGTGTATTTATATCCGATGAAAGATCCAGAAACGGGTGAAATTATTACTTCAGAAAACTTAAAAGTGCATCCAAGAATGAAAGAATTGTATAAGTTCTTTAAATACAACGGAAAAGTTACGGATATTGAAAACTATGATGCCAAAACATTAGATATTTTCTCCAGAAAAATATTAAAAATGATTGCTAAAGGCGAATCCGGCTGGGAAGATATGCTACCAGATGGCACCGCAGAAATCATTAAAAAAGACCATTTATTTGGCTATCAAAAAGAAAAAGAATTAGCTAAGATATAAAGTAAAAAATCCCAAACTCTAAAGAATTTGGGATTTTTTTTATAATTTTTTCACTACAAAAGTGACTATTCCCCAAATGATAAAATCATTTTCTTGGGTGATTTCAATTGGTTCAAAGAGTTTGTTTTCTGGGAGTAAGAGTAAACTATTTTCTTGTACTTTAATTCGTTTCACGGTAAATTCTCCATCGATAAAACAAACGGCGATTTTTCCGTCTTGAGGTTCGATACTTTTATCGATTACTAAAATATCACCATCATCAATTCCGGCACCCGTCATAGAATTTCCATTCGCTTTAGCATAAAAAGTAGCCAACGCATTTTTAACCACTATTTGATCAATACTTACACGTGTGCCATCAAAATCTGCTGCTGGAGAAGGAAACCCTGCTTTAATTCCGCTTGAAATATAAGGCATTTCTAAATTGCTTTCCGTATTTGGAATAAAAAACGATAATTTATTTTGTGCTAACATTTTATATCTAATAATTCTGTTATATCTGTAGTGTATTTTTTGGATAAAAAATTTTGTTTCATTTTCCAAGTGCGTTGTAAATCTTGATTCCCGAGTCGGATTTTTCGTTCGCCGGTTTTCAATCGGATGTCATCCATTACTTTCATTAATTTTTCGTGTTTCGGATTTTCTTCTACAAATAAATTAAACTGTTTTTGGTGTTGCGGAATAATATCAGAAATAATAATTCCCGCTTTTGTATAAGTTTCGCCAGGCTGAAACAATTTTTCTAACATTTTAATAGCCGTTGTACTTATTGTTAAACTTGATTGTGTCGCAAAAGGCATCGTTTCGTACAAGGTAAAATTATAACGTTCATTACCTACTTTATACTTGTCTTTTCTGAGATACAAAACCAAACCATAACAACACGATTTTTGCATACGTAATTTTTCGGAAGCTACTGTTGCAAAAGTAGAAACGCGTTCTTTCAATTCATTTAAATTGGTAATTGATTTTTCAAAAGTTCGCGCAACCGCTATGTTTTTTTTAGCTTCTGGTTGTTGCTCCAATTCTAATACGGATTGCCCTAAAAGTTCCGCACGAAGGCGTTTTCCTACCACGCCCATAGTTCTTTTAATAAAATCTTCATTATGAGGTGCTGTAAAGTCATAAGCCGTAACCATTCCAAAGGCCTTCATTTTTTTTGACAACCGGAAACCTATACCCCAAATATCTTCAACTTTTGTCCATTTTAAAGCTTTGATTCGTTTTTCTTCGGAATCAATAACATAAACACCGCCCGTTCTATCTTGAAACTTTTTAGCAATTCTATTGGCCACTTTACTCAGAGCTTTCGTTTCGGCAAAACCGATACAAACTGGAATGCCAATCCATTTTTGCACCCGTTGTTTCATTTGCAAACCACAAGTTTCAAAATTAGTTGTATTGGTATTTTTAAAATTAAGAAAAGCTTCGTCGATACTATAATTTTCAATATCTGGTGTAAAATCTGCAAGCACATCCATTACACGTTTACTTAAATCGCCATACAGCGCATAATTGGATGAAAAAACAACAATTTGATGTTGTTTGATCTCGTTTCTAATTTTAAATTCGGGTACACCCATAGGAATGCCAAGCGCTTTTGCTTCATCACTTCTGGAAATCACACAACCATCGTTATTGGATAAAACGACAACAGGCTTTTTCTTGAATTGAGGTTGAAAAACACGCTCACAAGACACATAAAAATTATTACAATCGACCAATGCAAACATAATGTAAAGGTACAATTTTGACTTGGAAAATAGATTGAAAATTTATTAACAATCGAAATATTTTAAAACAAAAAACCCCAAATTCCTTAATAAATTTGGGGTTTTTATTATATAAAATTTATTCAATTACACGTGTAATGCTCTGTTTGCAGTTGCTGCTAAAGCGGCTTCTTTTATGGCTTCCGCAAAAGTTGGATGTGCGTGAGACATACGAGAAATATCTTCTGCAGATGCTCTAAATTCCATTGCGGTAACGGCTTCTGCAATTAAATCGGCACAACGTGCACCAATCATATGAACCCCTAACACCTCATCTGTTTTGGCATCGGCTAAGATTTTTACAAATCCGTCCGTATCACCACCAGCTCTTGCTCTTCCTAATGCTTTGAATGGGAAACTTCCCGCTTTAAAATCAATGCCTTCTGCTTTCAATTGCTCTTCTGTTTTACCTACAGCTGCAACTTCTGGCCAAGTATATACTACGCCAGGAATTAAGTTATAATCGATATGAGGTTTTTGTCCAGCTAAAATTTCGGCAACCATTACGCCTTCTTCTTCCGCTTTGTGTGCTAACATCGCACCACGAACTACATCGCCAATTGCGTAAATATTTGCTGCTGAAGTTTGTAAATGATTATTTACTTCAATTTGACCTCTATCTGTAACTTTTACTCCTGCTTTTTCTGCATGTAAACCATCCGTATAAGGACGACGACCTACTGAAACTAAAGAATAATCACCTTCTAATGTAATGATTTCTCCTTTTGCATTTTCAGCTTTTACAGTAACTACATCTCCAGCTCTATCAACTGATTGTACTTTGTGAGACGTGTAGAATTTCATACCTTGTTTTTTCAAGACTTTTGTTAATTCTTTAGATAAAGAAGCGTCCATTCCTGGAATAATTCTATCCATAAATTCTACTACAGAAACTTGCGCACCTAATCGTAAATATACTTGTCCTAATTCGATACCGATAACACCTCCACCAATAATTACTAAATGTTTTGGAACTTCTTTTAATTTTAAAGCTTCCGTTGAAGTAATGATTCTGTCTTTATCTAATTTGATAAAAGGTAAGTTTGAAGGTTTAGAACCTGTTGCAATAATGATGTTTTTAGATTCTATGATTTCTGAAGTACCATCTACTTTAGATACCTTAACAGAAGTCGCAGTTTCAAAAGAACCCAATCCTTCAAAAACAGTAACTTTATTTTTATCCATTAAATATTTTACACCACCAGAAGTTTGGTCTACAACCGCTTGTTTTCTGGCAATCATTTTTTCTAAATTAACTTTTACCTCACCAGAAACTTCAATTCCGTGGTCTGCAAAATGTTGTAATTCTTCGTAATGATGTGATGATGCTAATAATGCTTTTGATGGAATACATCCCACATTCAGACACGTTCCGCCAAGCGTTGCGTATTTTTCAATAATTGCTGTTTTAAATCCCAATTGGGCGCAACGAATAGCTGCTACATATCCTCCAGGTCCAGAACCAATAATGGTTACATCAAATTGACTCATAAATATATTTTATAAAATGTTATAGTAAGTTTTCAAAGTACAAAAGTAAAGTTTTTATATAAATATGTATAGCTATTTAGCGAAAAAACTTTACAATTTTTAATTCAACACAAATGAAGTAGAATTTTTTACTTCTCCAATCATAAAAGTACTGTGCGTACTGCCAATATGTTGCAAAGTGGTTAACTTAGTAACCATAAATTCTCGGTATTCTTCCATATCTTTTACGCAAATTTTTAGAATATAATCGTAATCGCCACTTACGTGAAAACATTCTAAAACTTCAGTTAGCGTTACTACTTCTTTTTCAAATTCAGAAATTAAATCTCTTGAATGTTTAATTAATTTAACGTGACAAAACACCACAAAACCTTTATTTATTTTTGTTTTATCTAAAATAGTAACATACTTACGAATAATCCCTTCTCGCTCTAACTTTTTTATCCGTTCATACACAGCCGTTACGGATAAATTTAATTTACTTGATAGTTCTTTTGTTGTTTTTTTAGAATCGATTTGCATCAATTCTAATAGTTTTTTATCAATTGCATCCATTGGTGTCGTAATCTATTTGTTAAAAATACATAAAAAAAACTCTGCTCCACGAAGTTTCTAACTTCGTGGAGGCGATAAAAGTTCTCCGAACTTTACTAATCGGCCTGAGACCGAAAAACACTTCCTCGAAGTCGGGAGACTTTGAGGAGCGGGTCGTAATTTATTTGGTAAAAATACATAAAAAACCTAAATTAATGATAAATAATCTATAATTAATAAATATTTTAGATAAATAAACTAAATATTTAAGGTATTATTGAAATATTAATTTATTATTTTCAATTTTGATAGATAAAAACAAACAACTATGAGCACATTTAATCCAGCCGATAACATACAAGATTTACAGTATTTTGGCGAATTTGGAGGCGTAAACCCTTCTATTTCTGATTCATCTACTTACACGTTTCTATCTGCTAAAACGATGTTTGATACCTTTGAAGGTAACGCAGAAGGGTGTTATTTATATTCCCGACATTCCTCGCCAAGTAATTTATATTTAGATAAAGCGTTAGCAGCAATGGAAGGCACTGAAACTGCAAATGTTTCTGCTTCTGGAATGGGCGCCATTACGCCAACAATTTTACAACTTTGCGGACAAGGCGACCACGTGGTTTCAAGTAGAACTATATACGGAGGAACTTATGCCTTTTTGAAAAATTTCGCACCGAGATTTGGTGTGAAAACTACTTTTGTTGACATTACTAAATTAGACCTTGTGGAAGCTGCCATTACACCTACAACTAAAGTTATATATTGCGAAACGGTGAGTAATCCCTTATTAGAAGTAGCCGATATTGCTTCTTTAGCTAAGATTGCGAAAAAGCACAATCTTAAATTGGTAGTTGACAATACGTTTTCGCCTTTATCGGTATCGCCAGCAAAATTAGGTGCGGATATTGTGATTCATTCTTTAACAAAATACATCAACGGAAGTTCAGATACAGTGGGTGGCGTAACCTGTGCAAGTCAAGAATTTATAAACGATTTAAAAAACGTAAATTCTGGTGCCAGTATGCTTTTAGGCCCTACAATGGACAGTTTGCGTTCGGCATCAGTAATGAAAAACTTAAGAACACTTCATATCCGAATGAAGCAGCACAGTCATAATGCGATGTATTTGGCGAATAAATTTGAAGCAGACGGCATCAAAACCGTTTATCCAGGATTGGCAAGCCATCAAAGTCATACTATATATAAAAATATGATTAACCCAGAATATGGATTTGGAGGTATGATGACCATTGACGTAGGAAGTTTAGAAAAAGCCAATGCCTTGATGGAATTAATGCAAGAAAGAAATTTAGGTTATTTGGCTGTGAGTTTAGGATTTTATAAAACCCTTTTTAGCGCACCAGGAACATCCACTTCTTCTGAAATACCATTAGATGAACAAGCAGAAATGGGTTTAACAGATGGATTAATTCGTTTTTCTATAGGTTTAGATAACGATATTGAAAGAACGTATCAAAGTATGCATATTTGTATGAAAGAATTACAAATTTTGTAAAAAATATTTAAAATCAATATTGTCGGATTTAAACCAGTACATTCAATTTAATTTATTGAAAAAATTATTAGCCACGGATTTTAGGATTAGCACTGATTATATCATTTATATTTATAAAAATCTGTGCTAATCAGTGTAATCAGTGGCTTAAAAAAACATCCATTTATTAGACTAAAGCCAATTAATTTAAATTTTTATCGGACAATTTTGGAAAAAATATTTAATACTTTAAAATCTGATTTAGAAATGAGTCGGATTTTTTTTGTAACAAATGCTTATCTTAGCCAACTAATTCACAAATTAATTTCTTACAATGAAAAACTATATTTTAAGTTTTCTTTTAGTTGGATGTGTGACTTTTGCACAAAAACTAACTATTGAAGAAACCGTAACAGGAGCAAGAAAATATGCTCCCACTTCATTAACAGCTGTTCAATGGAGAAAAGATTCAAAATCCGTTACCCATTTAAGTTCAGATTTTACTAATTTGATGGAAAGAAGCGCTACTTCTGGATGGGCTGTAACTACTTTGGCTACTAAATCGGAATTTGAAGCAGCTTTGAAAGAAGTACTACCAACAGAAGAATTTGTTTTACGCACCTTTCCTTTTTCTATTGAATGGAAAAGCAACAATACATTTCAAACAGAAATTGCTTCAAAAACAAATCAATATCAAGTAACGTATGATGTAATTACTAAAAAAATTACTTCAAAAATTGGCTATGCTTTAGAAGGAAGCCAAGCGCGTTTTGCTTCCAACTCAAATGTAGCTTGGTTAAAAGACAATAACATCAGAATAACGTCAAACAATACAACCATTGAAGTTACAAACGATGAAAATCCAGCTATCGTAAACGGTTCAGATTATGTACATCGTCAAGAATTTGGTATTGATAGAGGAATGTGGTGGAATGCTACAGGGACGCAATTGGCCTATTATAGAAAAGATGAAACTATGGTGGGTAATTATCCGATTATCAACTGGAACGAACGCGAAGCGGTTAACAAAGACCTAAAATACCCTATGGCTGGTATGACCAGTGAGCAGGTTACTTTAATACTATACGATGTAGCTTCAGAAAAAAAAATAACAATTCAAACTGGTGAACCAAAAGACCAATATTTAACGATGGTGTCTTGGGAACCTTCAGGAAAATATATTTTTGTTGGAATCTTAAATCGTGACCAAAATCATTTAAAATTCAATAAATATGATGCCATAACAGGTGCTTTTGTAAAAACGTTATTTGAGGAAAAAGCTACTACATGGGTTGAACCACAACACGCTTTGACTTTCGTACCAAACAATCCGAATCAATTTATTTATCAAACGGATTTTAATGGATACAATCAAATGTATTTGTACACTACCGATGGAAAATTACTTAAAAACTTAGGTTTTAAAGATGTGGTTGTTACCAATTTGTTAGGTTTTGATGCTACCAACACAAAAATTAATTACATCGGAACGGCAAATAATGGATTAGACAGACAACTTTATCAGGTTGACATTAAATCAGGAAAAACAATTCAGTTAACCACAATTTCTGGAACACATAATGCATCTGTTTCTTCTGATGGTATGCTGGTTTTAGACCAATATAGTAATGCAACTACTCCAAATGAAGTTTCTATTTTAAACATAAAAACAAGAATAGCAACTACTACTTTGGTTAAAGCCGATAATCCGTTTACAGGAAAAATTGATTTGCCAAGAATTGAAATGGTTTCACTAACAGCTGCAGATGGCACAACACCATTAAACGGAAGATTAATTTATCCAGCCAATTTTGATGCGACTAAAAAATATCCTGTAATGATATATGTATATGGTGGTTCGCACGCACAATTGGTAACTAACAAATGGTTAGGAGGCGCTGGTTATTTTGATATGTATATGGCACAACAAGGGTATGTAGTATTTACGTTAGATAATAGAGGTAGTGATGCACGTGGAAAAAAATTCTGTGACGTAACACACCGAAATTTAGGCGTAAACGAAATGGCAGACCAAATGAAAGGTGTTGCCTTTTTAAAATCGAAGTCATTTGTAGATGCGGAAAAAATTGGAGTTTTCGGGTGGAGTTTTGGTGGGTTTATTACGACTTCCCTTCTTACTTCGCAACCAGATACTTTTAAAGTAGGTGTGGCTGGCGGACCTGTAATTGATTGGAAATACTATGAAATTATGTATGGAGAACGTTATATGGATACCCCACAAGATAATCCAGAAGGCTATGCAAAAACATCCTTATTAGATAAAGTAAAAAACTTAAAAGGAAGATTATTAATTATTCACGGAGCTCAAGATCCAGTTGTTGTGCAACAACACAGTATGAATTTCATTGAAGCATCTATAAAAGCAGGAAAACAAGTGGATTATTTTTTATACCCAAATCACGAACATAATGTAAGTGGTAGAGATAGAATTCACATGTATGCGAAAATCGCGGATTACTTCGATGTGCATTTGAAGAGATAATGAGTCTATTTGCCAATAAAATTAAAATCCGTCCCGAAGTAATCAAGACGGATTTTGTATTTATGTTATGACATTTAAGACAATTTACTAATAAACCTTGAATAGGGATCTTTAAACTGAAAGCCATCTTCGGTTCTTTCCTTTGATAGTTTTTTGTATTCCACTAAAGCCCAAAGGATAAATTCTTTAAGGAAATATTGGTCTATAACAGGAATTTCTGGTTGGTATTTTTGAATTAATTTTTCTAATGGTTGTACCTCATCTAAGATGTTTTTGTAAACTTCATCGGAGCAATCATCTGTTAATTCAAAACCTGATTCATTGAAAAACCATTCGGTAATTTCGGTATAAGGTGTAGTTACATCTTGTTTCTCCAGTTTTTCAATTTTAGGAAAATAACCTGGGAAAAAAGTATGAATCGCATTGGCAATTAAATATTGCGCCACTACTCCAGCACCTTCTTGTTCGCCTTCGTAAACCAATTCTACTTTTCCGGTTATGGCTGGAATAATTCCTAAGAAATCAGACAAACGAACCGTTGTATTTTCTTCTGCATTTAGTAAGGCCCTGCGTTCGGCAGTGCTAATTAAATTCTCATAAGCGGTAATGCTCATTCTAGCAGAAACGCCACTTTTCGCATCTATATATTCGGATTCTCTTGCTTCAAAACCTACTTGCTCCAATAAATCTTTTGCTAAATTTGGCACATGTACTAAAGACGATTGATTTTCATCTAACTTAGCTTCTTGGGTGGTAATAATTTTAGCAATTTCAATAGTTTCAGGATAATGCGTTAAAATTTGCGAACCAATTCTGTCTTTCAACGGCGTTACTATACTGCCTCGATTGGTATAATCTTCTGGATTTGCAGTAAAAATAAATTGTAAATCTAACGGCATTCTTAATTTAAACCCACGGATTTGAATGTCGCCTTCTTGCAAAATATTGAATAACGCTACTTGAATACGAGCTTGTAAATCAGGTAATTCGTTAATTACAAAAATACATCTGTTGGCACGAGGAATCATCCCGAAATGAATCACACGTTCGTCTGCATAGGATAGTTTTAAATTGGCTGCTTTTATTGGATCTACATCACCAATTAAATCCGCCACAGTTACATCTGGAGTGGCTAATTTTTCAAAAAAACGTTCGCTTCTATGTAACCAAGAAATAGGCGTATCATTTCCTTTTTCAGCAATCAAATCTATTGCAAAACGAGAAATTGGATGTAACGGATCGTCATTAATTTCAGAACCCGTAACAAACGGAATATATTCGTCTAAAAGTTCGACCATTTTTCGAGCCAAACGTGTTTTTGCTTGTCCGCGTAATCCTAATAAATTAATATTATGACGTGATAAAATAGCACGCTCCAATTCTGGAATTACAGAATTTTCAAAACCATGAACTCCAGTAAAAGTTGGCTGCTTGGCTATTAGTTTATTTCTTAAATTGGTACGCAACTCCTCTTTTATGTTTTTAGATTGATATCCCGATTGTATCAATTCACCTAGTGTTTTTATATGTGTCATACTATTTTTTTAAACGCTATTTAGCTACTGCTTTTAATTTAACTTCTTTGATTTGATACTACTTAACCCGTTGAGTATAATTATTAAAATTGTTATTAATTATTCTCTTTTTGCCACGAATTCTCGAATATCTAAATACCTATCGAAAAAATTAGATCATCTTTGATGATAATTCGAACTATATCGAAAACTTAATCCGAAAAATTCGACAATTCGTGGCAAAATTATTTTTAATTTTAATTACACCCAACTGGTTAATGCTTATTTCAATTTCTTTTTTCTATTGGCTTCATAATCTTGGAAAATCATTTCTCCTAAACCACTTAAACCCGTGTAGAACGCTTTTCCTTGATTGGCTTCGGTGAATTTATCTACAAATTGTTGCAAATAGGGATCGTTGGCAATCATAAAAGTTGTAATAGGAATGTGTAATTTTCTGGCTTGAGCCGCTTGCGTATAGCATTTTTCAACAATATACTCGTCTAAACCGTTACTATTCATATAATACGAGCCGTCTTTTTCTCGAACACAGCTTGGCTTTCCGTCGGTAATCATAAAAATTTGTTTGTTGGTATTGCGTTTTCTTCGCAACATATCCATTGCTAATTGCAAACCTGCAACAGTGTTAGTATGATAGGGTCCCACTTTTAGAAAAGGTAATTCTTTTATAGAAATAGGCCAAGCATCGTTACCAAAAACTAAAATATCAATGGTGTCTTTCGGATAACGAGTAGTGATAAGTTCCGCCAACGCCATCGCTACTTTTTTGGCAGGCGTAATTCGGTCTTCGCCGTATAAAATCATACTATGGGAAATGTCTATCATTAAAACAGTACTCATTTGCGATTTGTAATGCGTATCTTCAATTACCAAATCATTTTCGGTAAGTTGAAACTCGCCAATTCCATTATTGATTTGTGCGTTTTTTAGACTTTCCGTTAATGAAATTCTATCTAAGCTATCCCCAAAATTATAACTTCTAAGTTCGCCTGTGAGTTCATCGCCACCGCCAAGATGTTTCGATTTATGATTGCCGCTACCCGATTTATTTAAATTTCCAAATATTTGATCTAAAGCGGCTTGACGAATAAGTCGTTCCGTTTTTGAAGTAATGGTAACCTCGCCTGCGCCATCGCCCGTAATTTCTTCACGAATGAATCCTTTTTTCTTTAAATCTTCAATAAAATCTTCAATGGAATAGTCTGGCGTAGTTAATTTGTATTCGGCATCAAGTTCGCGTAGCCAATCTATAGCTTCTTCGAAATCACCAGAAGTATGGACAATTAACTCTTTAAAAACACCAAAAAGCACTTCGAACGGTGTCTTAAATGGCTTTTCATACGTTTTAAAATAGAATCCTTTTTTCATACCATAAAAATACAAGGTTTATATTTTATAACATAAAAACGAATACTAATTTTTAGTTAAAACTAATAAAACTTACCGTCCACATAAAACCAATTGTTTTGGAAAAGTATAAACGTTGATTTTTCGTGATGAATTTGTGGGGTTTTGTTTTCATCTAAGAAGTAGGCTTTAAATTCTACCGTATTTTCAGTACTGTTTAGAATTTCTAATTTCTGCCACGTATTTTGTTGTGCCCAAGCTAAAATATCTGATTTATTCGTGTATTTTTTTTGAGATACGTGTGTGGTTTTGTATAAATATTCAGCATTCTGAAGACAAAATGCTGTAAATCTGGAACGCATTAACTTTTCAGCAGTGGGTACAATTAAGTGCTCCTGAATATAAGGCAAACAACATTCTTGGATGCTAATTTGGCTGCCACAAGGGCAAAGTTTAGGGTCTTCCATTTTGGATTTTAAGTACTAAATGTTTCAGCAAAACCTGATATTTACTTAATTCAATTAAATGGTCATCTGACACCACTTCATCTATTAAATTTTCCACTTCCTCACTCACTTCAAGCAGCAAAAGCTGGGCAGTATCCCAATCTTTTTTGGCTAACAAATCAATAATTGTTTGAACTTTTGGTTTTAAATTAACTAATTGTTGAGAATGCATTATTGGTTTTTAAGCGATTGCTTGTATTGTTCTAATATAGATGCTTTTTTAGCTGCAGACGTTTGTTTTGTTTTTTGAATTTTCTTCAAATGATTGTCCAATTGCTTTTTATGCTTTTCTTTATTTATGGCATTATTTCTTCCCATGTTGCAAAATTTTCTTCAAATTTACGAAACTTTCATTGGTATTACTCAATTCAGTCAGCATTTTCCTCTTTATTTCTTCAAAATCATCGAAAATTAAGTGTTTCGCCCAAGAAGTAGTTTGCAACACATTTTTAATTTCTTTTATTCGTTTTGCTGTGTCGGAAGCATTTCTTACTATTTGATGGGCATAGTTTGGATGATTTTTATGATTAAAATGCACCTCATTTTTTGCTTCATTTATTTCAGTAAAAAACAATTTTTCAGTGTCATTATTGGGATGAAAATCAGTCCATTTGGCAAATCCTACAATTTCAGTTTGATTTTTATAGTCCGCATTCGTTATCAATCTCCAACGGCAATTGGCAGTTCTTCCCCAATGGTTTGATTTTCTGTAAACACCTATTTCTGAATAATAATACGCACTTCCGGAAGCACTTTTGTAACCTAATTTTAAATCTGCAACTGCAGAATCTTCTACTTGCTGAAACAAGCAAAACGTATGTTTGTGAAAATTAAATTTATTGTAACTATTCATTTCACAAAGATAGTGATATCTATTTTGGGATTTTAAACGATTTTATTAATACTAAAAAAATTATTACATTTGCCTTTAATAAATAACTGAATTTTCAGCATAACCATTTAGAAAAAAAACAATGAAACAAGTAGTACTATTATTTTCGGCATTAATATTAATTTCTTGCAATAAATTTAAAGTTGAAGGAACTGCAAAAGGAGTAAAAGACGGCACCAAAGTATTTTTAGAAGGTTCTGGAGAAATGGGCCCTATTGCAATGGATACGGTAGAAGTCAAAGAAGGAAAGTTTCAATTTGAAGGAAAAAGCGAACTTCCAGAAATTGGAATTATTAGTATTGATGGTGTAATTGATCCACAATATCAATCAAAAAAAGCACTTCCTTTTATTATTGAAAGTGGTACGATAGAAATTGCTTTTGACACCAAAGACATTCAGAAATCTAGAATTTCAGGAACTACTGACAATGACTTGTTTCAAAAATATACAGATGAATCGGTTGTTATTAACAAACCGATAATGGATTTTCAGAAGAACAACAATGAAGCAATGAAAAAAGCTATGGAAACGAATGATGTAGCTGTTCAGACGCAATTAAATCAAGAATATGGCAAACTAGCGCAGTCTATTTCTGCTAAGATGGATGCGAAATCTAAAGATTTTATGAAAAACAATCCGAGTTCTATACTTTCGATGTTGTTTTTAGAAAATTATGTTAGTAGAGGAATGATGCAAGGAAAAGATGCCAAAGAAGCATTTGATAAATTAGACAAAAAATTACACGGAACAAAAAGCGGTAAAAATGTAAAAAAAGCATTAGACGCGCAATTAAAAGCGGCTGCTCCAGAAAAAAAAAAGTAAATAAGGCACCTGATTTTTCAGCAAAAACGCCAGATGCCAAAACCGTTTCGTTAAAAGAATCGTTAGGAAAAGTTACTATTATTGATTTTTGGGCTTCGTGGTGCGGACCTTGTAGAGCAGAAAATCCAAATGTAGTTGGCATTTATAATGAATTACACAGTAAAGGTTTAAATATTATTGGTGTTTCATTAGATGAAGACGCTGCAAAATGGAAAGCTGCTATTGCAAAAGACAAATTAACGTGGACTCAGGTTTCTAATTTAAAAGGTTGGGAAGATCCTATTGCAATGCTGTATGAAGTTGATGGCATTCCAGCCACTTTTATTTTAGATGCAAAAGGAAATATTATTGCCAAAAATCTTAGAGGTGACGAATTGAAAGCCAAAATTAAAGAAGTATTAGGTGTAAAATAATACCTAAACTGATAAAAATCAATCCCATTTTGAACATAATTTCAAAATGGGATTTTTTATACTTTTAGTTTTCAGAATGTTATAAAATAATTTACATATTACCCAAAAATAAGTTTGCAACAATAAAAAACAATTATATATTTGCAATCGAAATGGCCTGGGGAGATACTCAAGCGGCCAACGAGGGCAGACTGTAAATCTGCTGTGAAAACTTCGCAGGTTCGAATCCTGCTCTCCCCACAAAAGCACTTCTAACGAGGTGCTTTTTTTATAGTTATTGGTAAAATATCTAAAAACTGCTTTCATACACTATCCATACACTATCTATACACTAACTACGGAGTATCTATACACCATCTACGAAGTAACTCTGTTTTATTAAGACAAAGTTTACTAGTTAACATATTTATTTTTGAGGTAGTAGCATTCAACAAATTAAAAGTCCCTTTGATGATTTGTAAGAAAATAGTATTATATTTGATTTATATAAAAAGCGAAACAAAACATTCGCATATATACAAGTTACCAGCTATTATGAGAAAAACCCTATTCACGATAATATTTTCTATTGGACTTTGTAGCCAGATTTTTGGACAAAATGGAATTTATGTTGATCCTTTTACTATTTCAGTAAGGCCTATCAAACCGGATACTGAAATTAAGCTATGTGTAGATTCAGAAGTGTACGGTCGAATTAGAGAATTTGAAGTCGTTGAAATTTCAGATCAAGCAATTTTTGGAAAAAAAATTTACGCCATAGAATCTTGCAGAGAATTTATCGAATGGCCTAGTGCGAATAAAAATAATAATGCAAAGAAATTATATAGCAGAGATGTTTTTAAACTTGTATTAAAATTCCAACGCCCCAAGTATTTAGAAGGAGTTTACATAGAAAATGAAGCACTGCTAAAAAACAATGTTGGCGGTCAGGAATTTTATATTGAAGATCTATATGAACTTTACTTGTCATATGGCAAAATTGAAATTAGACGATAATCACAGGCGTTAACAGGCGTTTTGCAAAAGCGTGGGTTTGGTGCTTCTATGACAGTGAAGTGCTAAATTCAAGCTTTGTGCATCTAATGAACTGTAGTGCTGAAAATCCCCGCCTTCGCAAAGCGGCAAACCGTTAACAGCAACCCTAACAGACCACACTAACAACAAGATGACAAGCAAATATTTTGATAAATTATTAGCGGAAATTTCAAAAACAGGGAAACCAAATCTTGAAGACAGCGAATATATTAGTCAGTTTTTTATACCTATAAATTCGACAAGAAATTCAATTTTAGAAGAACAAGATAAAATTCCAGAATACTTGTATTTCTTAAATTCGGGTTTTATGCGACTATTTTACTATGACCAAAACGGAGAAGAACAAACAACTTTTTTGTGTTCGCAAAATGGTTTCATTGCATCATTCTCATCATTGATAAATCAGACCAAAGCGACAGAAAATGTAGAGTGTATTACGGATTGTGAATTATTGAAAATATCTTTCGTAAATGCAAAACAACTTGTAGACAAAAGCGAAATTTTCAAAAACTTTTTTTTATTAATGTTTGAAAAGTCTATTTCATTAGCAACATTAAGAGCCAATGACTTAGCATCATTAAATGCTGACCAACGCTACCAAAAAATGATAGACCAACAAGCACACTTTATTCAAAATATTCCACTACAATACATTGCTTCATATTTAGGAATAAAACCACAAAGTCTGAGTAGAATTAGAAAACAGGCCATTAAGTAACATTTGTGAAGTAGAATAAAATTTTGTTTTTTGACATTTGCATTTCATTTAATAACATTTATAAAATGGAAACATTGCAAGAAATCTTAAAACAACTGCCCACTGCATTTGGACAGTCCTTAATGAATTACGGGATTATCGTAATTGTTTATTTAGTAGTGTGGAAACTATTAAAAAAACGACTTAAAAATTGGAGAATACAATTGAAAGAACGTGTTGATGCAAATCAAATCAAGTCAGAATTGTTAAACAGTCTCTTTACTTTAATGGTAAGTACCATATTTGTACTTATAATTTATTCTTTAAAATCACTTGGTTACACGAAAATCTATACAGATATAAATGAGTATCCTAAATTCTTTGCTTATGGTGGATTTTTTATTTTTTTGCTATTTGACGACACTTGGTTTTATTGGATACACCGACTTTTGCACCACCCTAAAATTTTCAAGTACATACACAAAGTACACCATAAAAGTATTGATGTTAATCCATTTACATCGCTATCCTTCCATTGGGCAGAAGCTTTATTACTCACATTTTGGATTGTACCAGTCAGTATGATTTTTCCAATGTACGTTCCTGCACTTGGAATATTACAGATTTGGGGGTTTTTAGACAATATAAAATCACATCTTGGGTACGAATTTTTTCCAAGTTGGTGGAATAAAAGTTTTGGGAAATTAATGACATCAAGCACACACCATAATATGCACCACAGTAAATTTAATGGTAATTATGGCGTTCATTTTCGTATTTGGGACAGACTTTTGGGAACAGAATTTAATGACTACGAAAAGACATTTGACGAAATACAAGACCGAAAAAAGGGCAGCCGATAACACGGGTTTGGCAAAAGTGGCGGTTCAGTGCTTCGTATGAGCGTTTTTCGTAGATTTGAACATTCGTGCTTCGTATGAATATTTGTGGTGAAAATAGCCACCTTCGCCAAGCCCGAAACCGTTGTGTGCTATTTTAAAAAAAAACGTACCGAGATTAAACCTTTCAATGAAAATAATATCTAACCAAGTATAACTATCAAAATAAATAAAATATGATTAGAACATTTTTATTATTTGTCGTGATTTTTACCCTTGGTTGTAACAAGGATGACGACAATCCAAATCCTTCAAATCCTAATGTTATTCCTTACCAAGAAGGTT
>NZ_JBIKJY010000019.1:0-45150 GCF_044360715.1 Flavobacterium sp. | reverse complement strand
ACCTTGATAAATAACTTCATCAAAACCATAATAATTTGGAAATATAAATAACATCTTTTTTTTCATTATTTAAAAATATTAATTTCCTGGAAAGGTTCTTGATTTGTAATAAAATTTATCCAATTACTAAATGAATATTTATTTCTAATTTCTTCATTTATGGGTGTAAATTCTTCATTTATAAATTTTTCCAATCCTTCAAAATTAGGATTTACAATAAAAATATTTTGTGGGGAATAAAAGTCGTATTTTTCAACTATGGGATTAGATGTAATTAATTTTTTTTGATACCCAATAGCTTCAAATGTTCTAAAAGATAATCCTGTATGCAAATTTTTATGTGCTAAATCAATTATCATTTTAGATTGTGATAACAATTCTAAGTTTTCATAATATGTTAACGGTTTTTTAATATATTTTATAAACTTATATTTTTTTAAGTCTTTTTTTGGTGATGTAGCTAATAAAATATTTAACTTTAAACCTAAACCTGATAATTTGTTACAAATACTTATTAAATCGTTAATTCTAGAATCATAAGTTCCAATAAAATAAACATCATAAATAGGTCTCTTTTGAAATAAAGAAAGGTAACAATCAAAATAAAAATTTGTAGTGTAAGACAATTTTTTAGAGCTATTTTCAATATCATTTTCATCAAAAACATAAAATTTATCAAAAAAATCAATGGTTTCTGTAACTTCTGGAAATCTCGACATTCCATCCCATTGATAAGCAACCATTTTTTTTGATTTTATTTTAGCTGCTTCGAGAACTTTTAAACTAAATTTATCAGGTCTTATTACTAATGTAAAATCAAATTTTATTTTTTGTTGCTCCAATAAAAATAGGTTCTTATTCTCTTCATAAGATCTAATTAATTGTCTTTTATAACTTTTGTCTTTTTTAAATACTTTTCTATAAAAATTAACTAATTTATCTTGTATACTTTTATATTTAAAATCATCATTTACAATAATAACAACATGATAATTTAAAAATTCTAAATTTTCTTTAACCGAATTACATATTTTAACATCGGAAGTCATCATAACAAGAAATGTTTTTTGTTTCATAATTGAAAAATATTTTTAATAAAATTTTCTATGCTATATTTGTTTACAATGTCATAAGAATAATTTTCTTTATTAAATGATAATTTATTTGGTTTAAAAAAATTATCAAAATAAATAATTTTTCCAGAATTATAAATATCGTAAGTAGTTATAGATTTATTATTAGTAATTAGATTTTTTTGCAAACCCAAAGCTTCAAAAATTCTAAAACTTAAACCCAATTGATTATCTCGAACTAAATCTACAATAATTTCACTTTCAGCATAAATGTTTAATGTTTCAGTTTGAGTAAAACGTTTCTTTTTAAAGATAATATTCTTATTTTTTCCTAAAAATAATTGTTTTAATTGATTGACAAAGGCTTTTTTTCCAATCGCATAAAACATAAATGATTGCTGCTGCTTTTTTAGATTCTCACCAAAATCGTTTAAATATTTTAATCTGTTATCAATAGAACCTATATAAATAAAATTTTGTTTGATATCTTTTTCAATTACGGGTGAATCAAAATAAATATAATTGGTAATTGGCGAAAAACCGTATGTTGAAATATCACCTTTATCAAAAGAAAATATTTCATCAAAAACTCCTTCAAGTAAATGTTTTATGGGACATCTTGAAACGCTATCGTACAAATAAGCAATGTATTTATCAGTATTTTTTTTAATTTCTAAATGATATTCTAAATCAATTAATTCGGGATTAATAACTAAAATTTGATTTTGAAAACCCTTATCTTTTAGTTGTTGAAGTATGTATTCTTGACGTTTTTTTAGTTTAGGATTTTTTCCTAAAAAGACTTTACTAAATGTATTTTGAATGCGTTCCCAGGTATTTTTATACTTAAAATTACCAATTTTTATATGAAAACTTTCTATTCCTTTTTTTTGTAAAGCAGTAACAATATGGGCATCATAATTCCAATGATCAAAACTAATTACAGCAATTTTATGCGACATACATACATTTTTAAAAAACAAAGATATTGTTTTTTTACAAAGATTTCAATTACATTTGTATTTCAAATACAACTTATGAATAAATCGATTGTAAACATCATTAAAAATTTTGGAACCGAAGGCGATTTATTAGTTGCAGGAAAAAGGAATATCATTAAAACATTTCCTTACAATACAATAGTTTTAAATATAAAATCGTTTAAAATTCCGATAGTAATTAATGGTATTATTTATAGATATTTTAGGAAATCAAAAGCCCGAAGATCATTTGAATTTGCTACAATTTTAAAACAAAAAAACATAGGAACTCCTAATCCAATTGGATTTTATGAAAACAAAAACTTTTTCCGACTTTTAGATAGTTATTATGTTTGCGAACATATTACTCCAGATTATGTATTTAAAGATTTATTTGGCGTTGACAATCCCGATACTGATGAAATTTTAAAGCAATTAGCACATTTTTGTTTTCAATTACATGAAGCAGGCATTGAATTTAAAGATCATTCACCAGGAAACACGCTGATTAAAAAAAATGAATCAGGAACTTTTGATTTTTATCTTGTAGATTTAAATCGAATGACGTTTCATAAAGAAATGGATTTCAATTTAAGAATGAAAAATCTTTGTCGATTAACGCCTTCAGAATATATGGTTCAAGTTATAAGCTATGAATATGCAAAATTATACAACAAACCAAAAGAAGAAGTTTTTCAATTAATGTGGAAATACACGGATGCTTTTTTTAATAAAGCACTTAAAAAAAGGAATTTCAAAAAAAGATTAGGATTATGATTGCAAAGCTTTTAAATAATAAAAAAATAATACTGGCTATTTGGATTTTATTAGCAACAATTTCTGCAATAAAACAATATTTAATAGGCAATAACAACAATTACCTTATTTTTAAAAATGTATTTTATCATACTTTAAAACAAAAATCGTTGTATGCATCTTATCCAAATTTATACTTTGACCACAACCATTACGGACCAGTTTTCAGTCTGTTTATTGCGCCTTTTGCAATCTTACCAGATGGAATTGGCATGGTTTTATGGTGCATATTTAATGCTATAGTTTTAGTATACGCAATTAGTCAAATAAACTTAGAAAGCTCTAAAATAAATCTAATATTGTGGATTTGTCTGCACGAATTTTTAACAACCAGTTTAGGACAACAATTCAATCCAATAATGACTAGTATAATTATTTTATCTTATGTTTTGATTGAGAAAGAAAAAGATTTTTGGTCTGCTTGTCTAATTATTTTAGGTACATTCATAAAATTATACGGCATAGTTGGCTTGGCTTTTTTCTTCTTTTCAAAAAACAAAATGAAATTTATTGGTTCATTGGCTTTTTGGTCGGTAGTTTTTTTTGTTTTACCGATGGCTATTTCTTCACCAGAATTTATACTAAATAGTTATTCAGAATGGTTTGTCAGATTAGTAGAAAAAAACAATGAAAACGCTTCCTTAACTTCTATGCAAGACATTTCAATCATGGGTATGGTTAGAAAAACATTAAATATGCCGCATCTTTCAAATATGCTATTTTTACTTCCAGGATTATTACTTTTTGGATTGCCTTATTTAAGATTTAATATGTTTTCGAACAAAAAATTTCAATTATTATTATTAGCATCCGTTTTAATTTTTACTGTTATTTTTAGTTCGGGCTCAGAAAGTCCAACTTATATTATTGCATTTGCTGGTGTAGCAATTTGGTTTGTTATTCAAGAAGAAAAAACAAAATGGACCTGGTTTTTATTTATATTTGCGATGATATTAACCAGTTTCTCACCTTCAGATTTAATACCGAAATTTATTCGAGAAACGTATGTAAAACCATATGCTTTAAAAGCATTGCCTTGTGTTTTAATTTGGTTTCAAATTATTTACGAGTTGCTAACATTAAAAAAAGAAACAAATTCATCTATAGCTCATGAATAAATCTATTGCCATAGTAATCCCTTCATATAACGAAGCCACTAATATCGATGTTTTAATACAAGCGTTAAACGAAACCATTGTAAATATAAATTACAATTTTAAATTTATTTTTGTAGATGATGGGTCAAGTGATGAAACTGTCGTTATTTTGAAAGAAAAATCAAAAGAACATCAGCATATTTTTTATTTAGAATTATCCAGAAATTTCGGTCATCAAAACGCACTCAAGGCAGGGATAGATTTAGCAAAAAATGACGTAGACGCAATTATATCAATGGATGGCGACATGCAACACCCTCCTAAAATTATTCCAAAACTTATACAAAAATGGGAAGAAGGATTTGAGGTTGTATACACTATAAGAGAAGAAGACAAAAAATTAGGTTTCATAAAAAATAAAACTTCCAATTTATTTTACGGCTTGATGAATAAGCTTTCTGACATTAAGTTTGAACCTGGAACAGCAGATTTCAGATTAATAGATAAAAAAGTCGCGCAAGTATTTTCGGATTTCACAGAAAATGAATTATTTATCAGAGGTATTATCAATTGGGTAGGCTTTAAACAATTTGCCATACATTATGAACCAAATGAAAGATATTCTGGAAAAAGCAAATACACGGTAGGAAAAATGATGCGTTTTGCTGTTCAAGGTATTACTTCTTTTAGTACAAAGCCACTTTCTATGGCTATTATTTTAGGCATTAGCTTATCCGTAATGGCATTTATATTTTATATAGCTTATGTTTTATATAGTGTTTATTATGGGCATGTGATTTCTGGTTGGGCTTCAGTAATAACAACAGTTGTTTTCTTTGGAGGTTTAAATTTAGTAGTATTAGGAATTATTGGTGTTTACATTGGTAAATTATTTATGCAATCTAAAGGAAGACCAAATTATTTAATTAGCAGCACCAATTACAAATGATTTTACTTAGTTTTGACATAGAAGAATTCGACATGCCTTTTGAGTATGGTAAAGATATTTCAATTGAAAATCAAATTGACGTTTCCGAAAAAGGAACTGAAATTATTTTAAATTTATTACAAAAACATCAAATTAAAGCTACCTTTTTTTCAACAGTTGTTTTTGCTGAAAAAGTACCTCATTTAATTAAACGAATTATTAATGAAGGGCATGAATTGGCTTCTCACACTTATTATCACAGTAATTTTGAAGTTGTGCATTTAAAACAATCCAAAGATGCTTTAGAAGCACTTTCAAATTCTGAAGTTGTTGGATTCAGAATGCCTAGAATGTTTCCTGTAGATGAACGTGAAATAGAAAATGCTGGGTATTTATATAATTCATCAATTAATCCAACATTTTTACCAGGAAGATATAATCATTTAGACAAACCAAGAACCTATTTTAATTTACACAATGTTTGGCAAATACCTGCATCTGTTAGCCCTTTAGTTCGATTTCCTTTATTTTGGCTATCATTTCATAATTTACCTTTACCAATTTATAAATTCTTAGCAAAATGGACTTATAAAAATGACGGATATTTAAATATATATTTTCATCCATGGGAATTTACTCCTTTAGATAATAAAGCCGCTTATAATTTTCCTAAATATGTTAGTAAAAACAGTGGTGATGCCATGTCGGAAAGATTAAGTAATTTTATACAAGCCATGAAAGAAAAAAAATATATATTTGGTACTTTCAAAGAATTTTTAATTCTAAAAAATTTAAAATAATCTTTTTTGAGTACAATTTCGATAATACTTACCACATACAATTCTGAAACTTGGTTAGAAAAAGTTTTATGGGGTTATACTATGCAATCCCATAACGATTTTGAATTAATTATTGCAGATGACGGCTCAACAAATGAAACAAAAAATATAATTGACAAATTTCAATCAGAATTTAAAAATCCTGTAATTCATATTTGGCAAAAAGATGAAGGATTTCAAAAAACTAAAATCTTAAATAAGGCCATAATTAAAGCATCATGCGACTATATTTTATTTTCAGACGGAGATTGTATTCCGCGAAATGACTTTGTAGCAACACATGTAAAATATCAAAAAAAAGGCAATTTTTTATCTGGTGGTTATTTTAAATTAAATGATTTTGTTTCTAATTCGATTTCCGAAATTGACATTAAAAATCAAAGCTGTTTTCAAACCAAATGGCTTTTAGAGAATGGCTTGAAATGGAATTTTAAACTAATAAAACTTACAAAAAATAAATTTTTTGCTTTTTTCATGAACTGGATTACTCCAACTAAAAAAACATTTAACGGGCACAATACTTCTTGTTTTAAAGAAGATTTAATTGCCGTAAATGGCTTTAATGAAGACATGAAATACGGCGGTTTAGATAGAGAAATTGGCGAACGTTTATTTCACAATAATATAAGAAGTATACAAATAAGATATAGTGCCATTTGTTTGCATTTAAACCATGATAGAAGTTATGCAACAAAAGACATTTGGCTGAATAACAACAATATAAGACAATACAACAAACAACATAAAGTGGTTGCTATACAAAATGGTTTATCTAAATATTTGAACAATGAAGCATAAAATTTCAATATTTATTATTACATATAACGAAGCACATATCATTTCAAAATGTTTAGAAAAATTAAAAACATTTGATGAAATTATTGTTGTAGATTCTGGAAGTTCAGATGCTACAGTTTCAATATGCGAATCATTTGGAGCAAAAGTCATATCACATAAATTTGAGAATTTTGGTTTACAAAAACAATTTGCATTGGAACAAACTACTCATAATTGGGTGCTTTCATTAGATGCCGATGAAGTATTATCTGATGCATTAATTTCAGAAATTCACAACCTAAATCATCAAGAAAATGCAAAGGCATATACCATTCCCAGAACACATGTTTTTTTAAATAAAGTTTTTAAATATGGCGCTGAAAGTAAACGACCAATTTTAAGATTATTTGATAAAAATTTCGGGAAATTTACACCCAACAAAGTGCACGAAACCATAGAAATAAATGGCACAATTGGAAAGCTACAACAGGAAATGCTACATTATACAGTATTTGACATAAATACCGCCATACAAAAACAAATTAAATATGCGTTGTTAAGTGGTGAATTGCTTCATGAAAAAAAGAAAAAAAGTAGTGTTTTGAAAATAGTTATCAAATTTCCATTTGATTTTATTAGATATTTCTTTTTACAACGGAATTTTTTAAATGGATATGAAGGTTTTACCTGGAGTATGTTTGCAGCATTTAGCAATTACCTTAAATATACTAAGTTGAAAGAACTTGCAGATAACAATTCATAATATTTTTCGCAATTTCTTCATCATTAAATTGTTGTACAAATTGCCATCCCTCCTCTTTCATTTTTGAAGCAAGTGACGAATCTTGTAAAACAAGTGCTATTTTTTCGGTTAAATCTTTCACATCAAATGGTTCAATGTATAACGAATTAGGTCCAGCTGCTTCAGGAAAAACTCCTCCTTTTGTTGTTATTACAGGAGTTTTAGAAAACAATGATTCAATTATAGGGATTCCAAAACCTTCAAATACAGATGGATATACAAAAACAGATGCCAATTGATAAATAATTGCTAAGTCAGTACCTGATAATCCTTTCAAAAAATGAACTCTTTTTTCTAATTTATTTTCAATAATGTATTGGTAAATTTTATCTGCATATTCTGTTTGCTTTCCAATCAAAACCAAATCAACATCTAAGTTTTTAATAGCTTTTACAATAGTTAAGGCATTTTTTCGCTCTTCAATTGTACCTACATTTAATACAAATTTTTGAGGTAAATTATATTTTTTGGAAACAAGTTGCTTTTCTATTTCTGAATAATCTTGTTTAAAAACCTCTTGGCAACCTTGATATAGGACAACTATTTTACTCGCATCAATATTTAAATACGAAATAATATCTTTTTTGGTTTGTTCACTAATTGCGATAATTAAATCGGCATTAATGGCTCCTTTTTTAAACTTATAAAAATGAATTTTTCTATCAAAAAAAGAATACAATTTAGGATATCTAACAAAAATTAAATCGTGAATGGTAACAATAGATTTAATACCTTTTTTAGCTAAACCTGAAGGTAATTCACCAGAAAGCCCATGGTATAAAACGATTTCATCTTTAACTAAATCATTAACAACCGTATTTTGTCGCCAATAATTTTTAAATTTTTGATTGAATTTTGAAATCGGATTTCTTTCGAATACATTCGTATTATTTGATACAAAAAGGGTTTTTTTATTCTTTTTTGGATTATATAAAAAATACTTGTTTTCAGGAAAATTAGTTGCTAATACACGAACTAAATCGCGACTATAGTTTCCTAAACCCGTTTTGTTGTGAAAAACTCGTTTTGCTTCAAATCCGAAATTCATTTACTTACAATTAAAATTTAAAAAATCAAGTAACTTATCGTAAAAGTAATTGGGTTTAAATTTACTGTATTTTTGAAATAAATCGCCTTCGTTAGGCAATTCATCTGCATAATCATCATAGTGAACAGAAATATTTGTGGTAGTATTTTCAAACACATTCCAATCTGTTTTAATAATTCCAGGTGAATAAATACTAAAAGTAGGAATTTGAAGCGCTTTAGCCATATTTGCAGCGCCACCTTCATTGCCAATTAATGCATTGCAATGAAATAAAATCGCTAAAAATTCCCGTAAATCATCTTGAAAAAAATCAATAAAAATATTTTTTTTCGTAGTTTCATTACATAAATTAAAAATTTCTTTTGCTTGATTTTGTTGCCACGGAAGGTAATTAAACAAAATTTGCACTTCTTTTTGAGCCACAATGTAATCTAAAACTTCCGCCATATATTGCAATGGATAATTTTTAATATCCTGACTACCCAAAGCGCTAATCATTAGTATATTTTTGGAAATATCAATTTTAGCATCTATTAGTTTTTGTTTACCAATACTGATTTCCTCTTCAGATAAAAATATTTTTGGAGCGATTAATTTAAAATCAATACCAAGTGGTTTTAGTAAAGCCATTCTGTGTTCGATGGCTTTGGAGGCGTTTGATTCTGAAGAAATATTTCTGTTAATTACATCAGATAGAAGTAATTTTGAATAACTTTTTTCAAATGAGATTGTTTTTTTTGCTCCAGAAAACCAAGCTAATATCACACTATTTGGTTTTCCATAAGCATCAATAACGATGTCATATTTTTCTTTTCTTATTTTAAATAAAAAAGCAAGAAAAGCCAACTTTCCCTTTCTTGATTTTTCATCAAGAACAACTATTTTATCAATGAATTTATTGTTCTTTACAACGGCATAACTGTTTTCGTATACTAAATAATGTAATTCAGCATTTGGAAAACGCTCTTTAAGTGCTTCCAGAATGATAGTACTTGTAAGTACATCTCCAATTCTTTTTTTCTGAATTACTAAAATTTTCATTATACCGCTACGTTATATTCGCGCAAAGCATCGTTTAAAGACGTTTTTAAATCTGTAGACGCTTTTCTTTGTCCGATAATTAACGCACAAGGCACTTGAAAATCTCCAGCAGGAAATTTCTTTGTATACGTTCCTGGAATTACGACAGATCTTGCAGGTACAACTCCTTTATATTCAATTGGTTCAGCACCTGTAACATCGATAATTTTAGTTGAAGCCGTTAAACAAACGTTTGCTCCTAAAACAGCTTCTTTTTCCACACGAACGCCTTCAACTACGATACAACGAGAACCAATAAATGCGCCATCTTCAATTATTACGGGTGCTGCTTGTAAAGGTTCTAAAACGCCACCAATACCTACTCCGCCACTTAAATGTACATGCTTTCCAATTTGTGCACAGCTTCCAACTGTTGCCCAAGTATCTACCATAGTGCCTTCATCTACGTAAGCACCAATATTTACATAAGATGGCATTAAAATTACACCAGATGAAATATAAGCCCCATGACGAGCAACAGCATTTGGTACAACTCTAATTCCTCTTTCGGCAAAGTTACGTTTTAATGGAATTTTATCGTGATATTCAAAAATACCTGCTTCCAATGTTTCCATTTTTTGTATGGGAAAATACATTACAACCGCTTTTTTTACCCATTCATTTACTTGCCAACCATTAGCAACAGGTTCAGCTACACGAAGTGTTCCGTTGTCTAATAATTCTACTACTTCTCTAATGGCTTTTTGCGTAGTATCTTCTTGTAATAACTCACGGTTATCCCATGCGTTTTCTATAATTGATTGTAAATTTGTCATAACACTATTTTTAACAAAGATAAAGTTTCAGATTAGTAATACAAAATAAAAAATCCTGCTTTTAGCAGGATTTAAATATTATTGACAAGAATTACTTAAGTGTTTTCTTTTTGTAATTGCTGGGCGGTTTCCATTACAATCAGGAATATCATTAAAATTGTAATATCCATTTATCTTTTGAATTGCTGGAAGAACATCAAAAAGTTCGTTTTTAGTAAGTTTTCCATCATTATCATCATCAAAATCAGCATAATCAGGTTTTCCATCTCCATCAGTATCTAGTGGAGTGCCTGATGCGGGTCCACCATATTCATCTTTCGATAAAATTTTATCACCGTCATGATCTTTATATCTTACATTCATTAATTTAAAAGAAAAGATAATAGGTGTGTACGAGCCAATTGCACCTCCGCCAGTTCCGCTAAAATAAGCTAAACCTGATGGCACAAACATTACACCAGCTCCAAAATTGTTATAAGTAATTGTTCCATCAGGATTTATAGTTTGTCCATTAGAAGATTTAAATTCTGGGAAAACTTCTTGCCAACCTTGAATTACCTCTTGTAATTGAAACCAAGTAGGACTTGAAGCAGCATCAAAACTAGACAAATCTGTTTTATATCCTTTATATGAAGTAAAAACAGAATCTAATCTTGTAGGATTGGAGCCCATTCCTTCATTAAGTTTTAAATAATATAATTTATGATCTACGCCTTCTTTTGAAATAGTTTTGAATTTTAAAGGTTTTGCTGGATTGTTTTGACTTGCAGAAGTATCTAAAGCATCAAAAATTGGTGTTCCTGGTGTAGTAGCTGTAATTTTAGTGAAAGAAACGTTATAGCTAGCATCAACAGTAATGTAGTGAGATTCCATAAAATCTTCAATTTCAGCAATATCTTCATTATAAACCTCTAAATAAGGTCTTGATTGTATTGGTGGGGTTTCATCATCTGCAGGACATCCTACCACAACAAATATAAAAGGTAATAAAAGTAATAATCTTAAAGATAATTTCATTTTGGAAAAATTTAATTTAAAAAAGTGGTCGCAAGATACGATTTTCATTTATTTTTGTACAAATATTAACATTCATTTTTGAATTTTATGCGAATTGATAAATATTTATGGTGCATCAGATACTTTAAAACAAGAGGTTTGGCAGCAGAAGCCATAAAAAAAGGACATGTTTCAGTAAATAATGTAAAAGCAAAAGCATCTAGAGATGTATTTCCTTTAGACAAAATTACGCTTAGAAGAGACCAAATAAACTATATCATTAAAGTTTTAGACATTCCACCAAGTAGAGTTGCAGCAAAAATTGTAGATTTATACAGAAAAGATGAAACGCCACCAGAATCATTCGAACATTTAGAACTGATTAAACTTTCGAAAGAGCATTATAGAGCTAAAGGTGAAGGAAGACCAACAAAAAAAGACCGAAGAGATATTGACGATTATACAGAATAAATGATGTTGTTAAATAAAGAATATTGGGAAGAAAGATACGAATCAGCAACTACAAATTGGGATATTGGAGAAGTGTCTACTCCATTAAAAGCATATATTGACCAATTAAAAGATAAAAATATTCGTATTTTAATTCCAGGAGCTGGAAATGCATATGAATTGGATTATTTAATTGAAAAGGGATTTCAAAATGTCTTCGTAATAGATTATGCAAAACACCCTTTAGATGCTATAATTAGTAGAAATAAAACATTAGAAAAACATGTAATTCTCGATGATTTTTTTAATCACAGTGGTTCGTATGATTTAATATTAGAACAGACTTTCTTTTGTGCCTTACAACCAAATTTAAGACCAAATTATGTTGTGAAAATGTATGATTTATTATCCGAAAAAGGAAAAATTTCTGGATTATTATTTAATTTCCCATTAACCGAAGAAGGTCCGCCTTTTGGGGGAAGTCAAGAGGAATATGTGAATTTATTTTCTAATACGTTTTTGATTAAAACATTAGAACTTGCATATAATTCTATAAAACCTCGTGCAAATAAAGAATTGTTTTTTACATTTGAAAAAAAATAAAACCATGCAACACATTATTTTATCTCACAAAGAAATAGAACATAAAACAAAACGTATTGCGTATCAAGTATACGAAACATTTGCTAACGATTCTGAATTGGTTATTGCAGGAATTTCAAATAGTGGTTTTGTATTTGCTCAAAAAATTGCCAAACAACTAGAATCAATAAGTGATATTAAAATTACTATTTGTGAAGTAAATATTAACAAGCAAAAGCCTTCTGATACGATTACCACATCATTACCAGAAGAAGCTTATGCTAATAAAAACTTAGTTTTGGTAGATGATGTGTTAAATTCTGGCGCGACCTTAATTTACGCTATTAAACATTTTCTAAACGTTCCTTTAAATAAATTTAAAACAGCAGTTTTAATTGATAGAAATCATAAAAAATACCCCGTAAAAGCAGATTTCAAAGGATTATCATTGTCTACTTCTTTACAGGAACACGTACAAGTAGTTTTTGAAGAACAAAATTCTTATGTGTATTTAAGCTAATTTAGAAATAATTTCTGAAGCAATTTCCTGTTCGTTTTTATTGTCAACAGTAATAATTGTTTGAACTTGGTTGTAAAAATAATTGCGCTCAAATAAATGTTTTGCTAAAAATTCTATTAATTCTTCATCTTTTAAATTAGCTACTATTGGTCGTGTATTTTTTTGTGTTTTCAAACGTTCAATTATAGTGGTTACAGATGTTTTCAAATAAAAACTCTTTATTTCCGCTTTCTGATACAAATTAAAATTATCATAATAACAAGGTGTCCCGCCACCTAAGGCTAAAACATAATTATCTGTATTATTTAAAAATGCTTCCAAAACTTCTCTTTCGTTTTTTCTAAAGAAAAGTTCCCCTTTTTGTTCAAAAATTTCATTAATTGTTGTTTTTAATTCTTGTTCAATAATAAAATCTAAATCATAAAAAGGCAATTGTAACGACTCTGAAAGTATTTTTCCAATAGTAGTTTTTCCCGAAGCCATATAGCCAATTAGAATTATTTTCATATTTATTTTGAAATTTTACGGTATAAAAGTATAATATTTTAATGAATTTTTAATTATTAAATTAACCAAAAAGACAACAAACTCTTCTTAATTAAGGGGTTATAAATAAAATACAAAAAAATATTAAATTATTATATAAAAGCTATTGTGAAATAAATAAATCATCATATATTTGCACCCGCAATGAAGAAATAGTTTTTTAGACTCTGTAGCTCAGCTGGTAGAGCATTACACTTTTAATGTAGGGGTCCTGGGTTCGAATCCCAGCGGGGTCACAAAAATATTTCAAAACATACAAAATTATAACTTCATTGCTACGACTCTGTAGCTCAGCTGGTAGAGCATTACACTTTTAATGTAGGGGTCCTGGGTTCGAATCCCAGCGGGGTCACAAAAAGAAGTTAAGCATCAGCTTAGCTTCTTTTTTATTTAAGGCCATGTGGAGGAATTGGTAGACTCGCCATCTTGAGGGGGTGGTGCTGCAAGGCGTATGGGTTCGAATCCCATTTTGGTCACTTTAAAATCTTGCTTTTGCAAGATTTTTTTTCTTTTTATTGCAATTGTTTCTATTTTTTATGTATTTTTGTTTAAACTTTTTAGGTAAAAAATGAACAACATAAAATCTACATTCAGTATTAAAGACTTGGAAAACCTTTCAGGTATTAAAGCGCATACTATTCGTATATGGGAAAAAAGGTACAATTTACTTGAGCCCATGCGTACGGATACTAATATTAGATTGTATGATTTAAAAAACCTACAAAAGCTTTTAAATGTAGTTTTGTTAACTAATTTTGGGTATAAGATTTCTAAAATCTCAAAACTAAATCAAACAGAAATTGAAAAGTTTGTAGTTAAAATTCAAACTCAAAAAACAGTAAATAATCATGTTTTAAGCAATTTTAAAATGGCGATGTTAAATTTCGACCAGCCGCTTTTTGTTAAAACGTACAATGATTTACTTAGTGAAAAAAGTTTTAGTGCCGTATTTTTCGAAACATTTATACCTCTTTTAGAGGAAATAGGCGTTTTATGGACAACGAATACTATATCTCCAGCTCACGAACATTTTATTTCTCATTTAATAAAACAAAAAATATTAATTGAAATTGAGAAATATCAAATAAAACAAAATAGCGTTTCGGATCAAACCTACATTTTATACTTACCTTTTAATGAAATTCATGATTTAGGTCTTTTGTTTCTTCATCACGAAATCGTTACAAAAGGACATCATTCAGTATATTTAGGAAGAAGTTTACCTATTGAAAATTTATTGGAATTAAACAATCATTTCAAAAAAATAACCTATATCACCTATTTAACTGTAGAGCCAAATGAAAGTGAAATAGAAAATTATATTCAAACTTTTAAGAATACGATATTAAAGAACAATTCTAATGAGTTGTTAATTTTTGGAAGAAAAGCTCAAACTTTAGACAATTCTAAACTACCTGAAAACATTAGATCTATAGAAAACTTAAAAGATTTCTTGTATACACTATAATATTACATTAAAATACTAATTACACATATATGCCACAAATAATACATATTATAGGATCTGGATTTTCATCATTAGCTGCAGCTTGTTATTTAGCTAAAGAAGGAAATAAGGTAACAGTATTTGAAAAAAACACAAATTTAGGTGGGCGTGCCCAACAATTTTCTGCTGACGGTTTTACTTTTGATATGGGACCTTCCTGGTATTGGATGCCCGATGTATTTGAAAGTTTTTTTGCAGATTTTAATAAAAAACCTTCTGATTACTATAGTTTAGAAAAATTATCTCCAGGATATAGAGTGTTTTTTGAAGACAATACGCATTTTGATGTTTCGGATGATTTAAATACTATTATTTCCGATTTCGAAAAATTAGAAAAAGGAAGCGGTAAAAAATTAAGTGAATTTATAGACAACGCTAAAAAAAATTACGATATAGCCATTAAAGATTTAGTATACAGACCTGGCGAAAGTATTTTTGAATTAGTTACACCTCAAACCGCACTTAAAATCGACCAATTTTTTTCAAACATAAAAAGAGATGTTCGTAAAAAAATAAAAAATAAAAATTTACAACAAATTTTAGAATTTCCTGTATTGTTTTTAGGTGCAAAACCATCAGATACACCATCATTTTATAGTTTTATGAATTATGCGGATTTTGGTTTAGGAACGTGGCAACCAAAAAATGGTTTTTTTGATGTAGTCCAAGCTATGGTTCAGTTAGGAAAAGAATTAGGTGTTACTTATAAAACAAATTCAAACATAACTAAGATAATTGTAGAAAACAATCGAGCTTGTGGGATTGAAATAAACAATGAAATTTTAAAAGCAGATGTAGTACTTTCGGGAGCAGATTACCATCATACGGAAACTTTATTACCAATTAATAACAGACAATATTCTGAAGCGTATTGGGATAAAAAAACTTTTGCACCTTCTTCGCTATTATTTTATGTAGGTTTTGATAAAAAATTAGAAAATGTATGTCATCATAATTTATTTTTTGATTCGGATTTTGAGAAACATGCTGTTGAAATTTACGACAATCCAGAATGGCCTTCAGAACCTTTATTTTATGCTAATTTTACTTCTTTAACAAATAAAGAAACCGCTCCAGAGGGTTGTGAAAATGGCTTTTTTTTAATCCCAATTGCGCCAGATTTAGAAGATACTGAAGACTTAAGAGAAATCTATTTTGAAAAAATAATGAGTCGATTTGAACACATTACGAAACAAAGTGTTAGAAAAAACATTATCTTTAAAAAATCTTTTTGCGTAAAAGACTTTAAATCAGAGTATAACTCCTACAAAGGAAATGCTTACGGGATGGCTAATACATTATTACAAACCGCTGTTTTACGTCCGAAATTGAAAAGTAAAAAAGTTAAAAATTTATATTTTACGGGACAATTAACTGTTCCTGGACCTGGCGTTCCTCCTGCATTAATATCAGGAAAGTTAGTTTCACAATTAATAAAAAAATACCAATAATATGAAGGCATTATTTGATACCGTTTCTTTCGCATGTAGCGTTAAAGTCACCAAAGCGTACAGTACTTCTTTTTCATCTGCAGTGAAAATGCTTGCGCCATCAATTAGACAAGATATTTATAATATCTATGGATTTGTTCGTTTTGCTGATGAAATTGTAGATAGTTTTCATGATTACAACAAAGAAGTTTTGTTTGAAAAATTTGAAAACGAATTAGAAGATGCTATTCAGAATAAAATTAGTTTAAATCCTATTTTAAACTCGTTCCAACATACTGTTAATAAGCACAATATTAGTCAAGATTTGATTGCTGCTTTCATGAAAAGTATGAAACTTGATTTAGTAAAACAAGAATACAAAACCACTGAAGAATATCACGAATACATATACGGAAGTGCAGATGTTGTGGGATTAATGTGCTTAATGGTTTTTGTAAATGGCGATGAAAAAAGGTACGAAGAGTTAAAAGCATCTGCTATGAAATTAGGTTCTGCTTTTCAGAAAGTGAATTTTTTGAGAGATTTAAAAGCTGATTTTGAAGGTTTAAATCGTACTTATTTTCCAAATACCGATTTAAATAAGCTAACAGAAACTTCAAAAAAAGAAATTATTGAAGATATTGAAGCTGATTTTAAAATGGCATACGAAGGAATTTTACGTTTACCTATTGAAGCTAAATTTGGCGTTTACACCGCGTACAGATATTACAAACGATTATTGAAAAGATTGAAAACGACACCTTCAACAGAAATAAAAAACACACGGATTAGAGTTCCTGATTATGAAAAAGCCGAACTTTTAGCGCGTTGTTATGTAAAATATAGATTAAATTTACTTTAATTTTAAACTATTAAAAAGTAATTTTCAAACATTAAAACTTTAAATTAAAAAATTATGTGGTTGTATATAGTAGTGTTTCTTATAACATTTTTTATGATGGAATTTATGGCGTGGTTTACACATAAATTTATAATGCACGGATTCCTTTGGAGTTTACATGCAGACCATCACAAAAAAGACCACGATTCGTGGTTTGAAAGAAATGATGCGTTCTTTATATTTTACGCTGTAGTAAGTATGACCTTTTTCTTTTTGTGGCAAAATGGAATTTTAGCAATCGGATTGGCAATTGGACTTGGGATTTTTGCTTATGGATTAACCTATTTCTTAGTACACGATATATTTATTCACCAACGATTTAAATTATTTAGAAACGCAAATAACAAATATGCTCGTGCGTTAAGACGTGCACACAAAATGCACCATAAACATATTGGAAAACATCAAGGCGAATGTTTTGGAATGTTATTATTTCCGTTTAAACATTACAAAAACGCATAAAAAAAGCTCCTGTTGGAGCTTTTTTTATGTATATTCTATATCTATTTTTCAATTTCTTGTAAGCTTTCCATTTTTTTGTAAGCCAAGAATCCTTTGATATCTTCAAAATGTTCTTTAACGCGTTTGTTTCCAAATTCGAACACTTTTGTTGCCAAACCATCTAAAAAGTCACGGTCGTGTGAAACTAAAATTAATGTGCCATCAAAATCGCGTAAAGCATCTTTAATAATATCCTTGGTTTTCATATCTAAATGATTGGTTGGCTCATCCAGAATTAAAACATTCACAGGTTCTAATAATAATTTTATCATTGCCAAACGTGTTTTTTCTCCTCCAGAAAGCACTTTTACTTTCTTTTGAATATCGTCACCTTTAAACATAAAAGCACCTAATAAATCTTTAATTTTCGTACGAACATCGCCTACCGCAATTTGGTCTATTGTTTCAAAAATTGTCATTTCTCCATCTAATAAAGAAGCCTGATTTTGAGCAAAATAACCAATCTGAGAATTATGGCCTACTTCTAACTTACCTTCAAACTCAATTTCTTTCATTATGGCTTTTATCATTGTAGATTTTCCTTCACCATTTTTTCCAACAAAAGCTACTTTCTGCCCTCTTTCAATAACCATATTCGCATCTTTAAATACAACGTGGTCGCCGTATTTTTTTGATAATTCTTCTACTACCACTGGATATTGTCCAGAACGTGGCGATGGTGGAAATTTCAACTTTAATGCCGAAGTATCGACCTCATCGACTTCAATTGGTACAATTTTTTCTAACATTCTAACACGAGATTGTACCGCATCTGTTTTAGAAAATGTACCACGAAAACGATCTATAAATGCTTGATTATCTGCGATGAATTTTTGTTGTTCGTCAAATGCTTTTTGTTGGTGAATTCTTCTGTCTTTTCGCAATTCTAAATATTCAGAGTATACGGCTTTGTAATCGTAAATTCGACCCATCGTAACTTCGATAGTACGATTAGTAATATTGTCTACAAATGTTTTATCGTGGGAAATTACCATTACCGCTTTTGCAGAATTAATTAAAAAATCTTCCAACCATTGAATACTTTCAATATCCATATGATTGGTTGGCTCATCTAACAAAATTAAATCTGGTTTTTTTAATAAAATTTTCGCCAATTCAATTCGCATTCTCCAACCTCCAGAAAATTCTTTCGTTAATCGAGTAAAATCTTCTCTTTCAAAACCCAAACCTTTTAGAACTTTTTCTACCTCTGCCTCATAATTGACTTCTTCAATGGCATAAAATTTTTCAGAAAGTTCAGAAACGCGTTCAATTAATTTCATATACGCATCACTTTCATAATCTGTTCTAACTGTTAATTGCTCATTAATATCGTCAATTTCTTTTTTCATATTAAGCACCTCAGCAAAAGCTTTAGAAGCTTCTTCCATTACCGTACAATTGTCTGAAGTTAATAAATGCTGAGGTAAATAAGCTATTACCGCATCACTTGGAGCAGAAATACTACCTCGTGTGGCTTTGCTTTCGCCTGCAACAATTTTTAATAAGGTGGATTTTCCTGCGCCATTTTTACCCATAAGGGCAATTTTATCATTTTCATTAATGGCGAAAGTTACTTCGCTAAAAAGAGTGGTTCCGCCAAATTCAACGGCGATATCATTAACTGTAATCATTTTATTTTAAGGTAAAAGGTTCTGGGTAATGGGTTAAAGTATTTGTAAATTATATAAAACTATACACTATTTACTAATCACTAAAATTACATATTCATTTTAAAATCTTCTATTGCGTCTCTCACTTTCATAAAATCATCTTCTTCAATAAACAATTCAATTATTTTATTTGTTCCGGAATTTTGTTTGTTTTCTCGTTGTGTTACAAATACATTACCCGATTCTATTACTGTTTGTAATTTTTGTGCAATTGTTTCTTTTCCAGAAAAAATTTTAATAAGTCCCATATTTATATGTTTGGATTTTTGAGGTGCAAATATAGTCTATTTGAATAATTTTAGCCAAAATTGGAAGATTAATAAATTATTGGGCTACATTTTATGATTAATAATTGGTAAAACCAGATTTAGATAGGTTGAACTTCAATAAAAGAAGTTATATTTACAAAACGAATAATGCGAAGTAATTAGAAAATTCAAAAAATTATGGCGAAAAGTCAAGACGCAAAAAAAGTACAAAAAAAAGAACCTTTAAAAACCGCTAAGGAAAAAAAAGAAGAAAAACGCGATAAAAAAAACAATCCAAAAAGAGATTAAACAAACAAGTCCTGAATTAGTAATAATTGAGGATTTTTTTATTCGTAACTTTTAGTACTTTTACAAAAAAAATTGAATGAGCTATTCTGAACAAATAAATGCTATTTACGAACACCTAAAAACCAGTTTATCTAATGGGACTTTCGCAAAGTTAACCTTAGGGAAAACGATTGGAAAAACGGAATTAACAAATGTATATTTTCGTACGATTGTAGATAATGATACTTTAAAATTCAATGTAACGTTTAGATATTTATCCGAAGAAATTATAGAAATAAAACCTATTGAAGATGTAATACTGCTTTTAAATCAATACCTAAACAATCCGTTTTTAACTGTAATTTTATTTACAACTGAAAAAGATATTCTAATAAAACTTAACAAAAAAAGAATTGCCACCATTACAGAAATGGACAATACGTTTAAAAATGCAGATCCTGTATTATTAGATTTCTTAAAAAAATAAACCCGTATTTTTTACAACTCGTCAGGGAAAATTTTCCCAGGATTTAAAATATTATTAGGGTCAAAAACAGCTTTTATTCTTTCCATAAGTTCTAAATGACCTTTGTTAAAAGCAATATCCATATAGTTTTTTTGTACCAATCCGATACCGTGTTCTCCAGACAAAGTGCCTTTTAGCGAGACTGTTAACTCAAAAATTTCTCGAATTCCTTTTGGTACTTCATTTTTCCAATTGCTATCAGTCATTGTGCCTTTGATAATATTTACGTGTAAATTTCCATCACCAGCGTGTCCATAACACACCGATTGAAATCCGTATTTTGAACCAATTTCCTTAATTCCTTTCAATAATTTTGGTAACTCATATCTTGGTACAACCGTATCCTCTTCTTTATAAATAGAATTTGCCTTTACAGCTTCAGCCACACCTCTTCGCATTTTCCATAGGGCGTTTTTCTGATCTTCTGTATCTGCAAACAACACTTCATCGATTTCAAATCGTTCTACTACTTCCAATATTTTTTCTGCTTCTTGCATTAAAATTTCTGGGTAATTACCATCTACTTCAATTAATAAATGGGCTTGATGCTCTGGTTTTACCTCTACAGAAATACCATCTAAATGGGCAACCGACCAATCTATGGCATCTCGTTCCATAAATTCTAATGCACTCGGCACTATACCAGCTCTAAATATAGCAGAAACCGCTTCACAAGCTTGTTCAGCCTTATAAAATGGAACCAACAGCAATACGTTATGTGTGTTTTTCGGAATTAGTTTTAAAACAATTTTGGTTACAATCCCTAAAGTACCTTCGCTTCCAACCATCAATTGGGTAAGGTTATAACCTGTGGAATTTTTTAACGTATTGGCACCTGTCCAAATAATAGCACCTGATGGCAAAACCACTTCTAAATTCAATACATAATCTTTGGTAACACCGTATTTTACAGCACGTGCGCCACCCGCATTTTCGGCAACATTACCGCCTATCCAACAACTACCCATACTACTTGGATCAACAGGGTAAAACAATCCTTTTTCAGCTACTGCTTCTCGTAATACTTGAGTAATTACCGCTGGTTCGGTTGTGACTTGCAAATTATTTTCGTCTATTTCAATAATTTTATTTAGTCGCTCTAACGACAAACCAATGCCTCCAAAAATAGATAAGGCACCACCACTTAATCCGGTTCTTGCACCAATTGGCGTAGTTGGAATTTTATATTGATTGGCTACTTTTAAAATTTCGGAAATTTCTTGTGCATTGGCTGGTTTAAGAACTACTTGCGGTGGAAAAGATAAATCTTCCGTTTCGTCGTGACCAAAATGCAAAAGCGTTTCAGCATCTGTAAAAATATAATTTTCGCCTACAATAGCGGTTAATTTTTGAAAAGCTTCGGTATTGAAATTCATAATTTTATATTTTATTACTACTAAATTTCGAAAGTATCGAATAGTAAATAGTTTTTTGTTTTTGCAATTAATTTGGCTTCTTTTGAAAACGAATGCCTTAGCCCTGATAGGAGCGGTATCCTTTTTATTTAAGTTTCCTGAGGCACTCGAAGGAAACTTAAATAAAAAGATTTAGCGGATAGCAGGAATGGCTTCATTTAAAAAAAATTATTACTTTTACACAAAGCAATTTTAATTGAGTAAAAATAATAAAATATCTGCACTTTCCGAAAAAGACGGAATAATTAAACCTGAAATAGTAAGTTCTCAGGTAGCAAAGCACATTCAAGCGTTTAGAAAGCAAGAAGTTAGTGCGGCTGAGCTGATTGAAAAAATTATTTTAGGCGACAAAGTAGCTTTAAGTAGAGCTATTACCTTAATTGAAAGCACCAACCCTATACATTTTGAAAAAGCGAACGAAGTCATAAATGGTTGTTTGCCTTATGCCAATAAATCGGTTCGAATTGGTATTACAGGTGTGCCTGGCGTAGGAAAAAGTACTTTTATAGAAGCGTTTGGAAAACACCTTACCAACATTGGAAAAAAAGTTGCGGTTTTAGCTATTGATCCAAGTAGCACATTGAGTCACGGAAGTATTTTGGGAGACAAAACCCGAATGGAAGAATTGGTAAAAGATGAAGATGCCTATATTCGACCAAGCGCTTCTGGTGAAAGTTTAGGTGGAGTAGCCAGAAAAACTCGCGAAGCCATAATTTTATGTGAGGCCTGTGGTTTTGACACGATTATTATAGAAACCGTAGGTGTTGGACAAAGTGAAACTGCCGTGCACAGTATGGTAGATTTCTTTTTACTTTTAAAAATTTCGGGGGCTGGCGATGAGCTACAAGGTATTAAGCGAGGTATTATGGAAATGGCAGATGCAGTAGTAATAAACAAAGCTGATGGCGACAACATACAAAAAGCAAAAATGGCGCAAATAGAATTTAACAGAGCGTTGCATTTGTTTCCAATGAAAGATTCAGGATGGCAACCTAAAGTAACCACTTGCAGCTCGCTTACATTAGATGGTATTACAGAAGTGTATGCGATTATTTTAGACTATATTTCTCAAACTACTCAATCTGGTTATTTTAATTCCAACCGGGAAGCACAAAACCAATATTGGATGATGGAAACAATAAACGAACAACTGAAAAATAGCTTTTATCAGCATCCAGAAATAATAAAACAATTGAAAACCGTAAAAAAACAAGTACTACAACACGAAATTTCTCCTTTTGTGGGTGCGAAATACTTATTGGAGCTTTTTAAGAAATGATAGTATAAATTTTTATACCTTATTTTATAAATTACAAAACAAACAAACTTTAACATTTTTATATGCAAAATATTGAAACCGTATTACAATTAGAAGACGAAATAGCTATTATTGAAGCTGTTGGTACTCATATTTGGGATAAAAAACAAAAAACAGATTTAAACCACGCCGAAAAAACATTTGTACTTATAGATATTTTTGAAGCTGCGATGAATGAAGGCGGTTTGCAGTATTTCTTTAATAATGAAAGTGGCGATTTTGCTACAGAAATTATCCAAGCATATAAAGAAATTGAAGCGCCTAAAACAGCTACATTACTGACAAAAGCTTTTCAATTATTTACAGTAAAATATACCGAAGACACCGCAAAAAGACAAGAAGTTATAGCCAAACTTGATGAAAAAATTATCTCAGGTTGGGAAGACTTAGATGAAATTTTCTTTACAGAAGAAGAGGAAGATGTTGTAGTATTAATTGTTGCTTTTATTCGAAAAAATAAATCGAAATTTCTTAATGAATTCGTGTAACACGATACCGTTTCTGTCGTCTTACCTATAAATTAAATACGTAATACTATTGGAAACTATATTAAAAATCACCAATCTTCATAAAAAATACGGCAAAGTTCACGCGGTAAACAATGTTTCTATTGAAATTAAAAAAGGAAATGTATATGGAATTTTAGGACCAAATGGTTCTGGAAAATCAACTACATTGGGCATTGTGTTAAACGTAGTAAACAAAACATCTGGCGATTTTCAATGGTTTGATGGAGCACATTCTACACACGAAGCCCTAAAAAAAGTGGGTGCCATTATTGAACGTCCCAATTTTTACCCCTATATGTCAGCGGAAGACAATTTGAAATTAGTCTGTAAAATAAAAAACATTCCCTTTACAAAAGTCACCGAAAAATTAGAATTAGTAGGTCTTTTAGAAAGAAAAGACAGCAAATTTAAAACGTTTTCTTTAGGAATGAAGCAGCGTTTGGCTATTGCCTCTGCCCTATTAAACGATCCAGAAATTTTAATTTTAGATGAACCTACAAATGGTTTAGATCCACAAGGAATTAGACAAATTAGAGATTTAATCCGAATTATTGCCAATCAGGGTACAACAATTCTTTTAGCGTCTCACTTATTAGACGAAGTAGAAAAAGTATGCTCACACGTTATTGTAATAAGAAATGGCGTTACTTTATACCAAGGAACGGTTGACGGAATTACAGCAAATGAAGGATTTTTTGAGTTAGAATCAGATAATTTAGCTCAATTAAAAACGGCGCTACAATCATTTCCACAAATTGAAAAAATTGAAGAAGAGGATTCGAAAGTATTGGTGTATTTAAATGCTAATTTAGATGCAGCAGAATTAAATTCGCACTTATTTAAACAAAATATTACGCTTTCACATTTAGTGAAACGAAAAAACAGTTTAGAAGAGCAATTTTTAGAATTAACGAAACATTAATTTTGTTGCCTGAGGTTCTCGAAGGCAACAAAATTAATTCAACAATTGCCTTCGAGAGCCTCAGGCAACTTTCAAACTAAATAAACTAAAAAAAATGAAAAGACTACTCTCTATAGAATTACAAAAAATTTGGCAAAACAAAGCTAGCAGAATATTAACCATAGTCTATTTTTTATCGCTTTCGTTATTAGCTACGGTAGCTTTAATTGAATTTGATTTTGGTGTGTTTAAATTTGAAGCTGCAAAAAGTGGATTTTTTAACTTTCCATATATTTGGCATTTTACCACGTTTATTGCTTCTTGGTTAAAAATATTTTTGGCTGTAATTATTGTTTCAATGATTGCTAATGAATACAGTTACGGCACATTAAAACAAAACTTAATTGATGGAATGTCCAAAAAAGAGTTCTTACTATCAAAAGTGTATACTATATTATTATTCTCATTCGTTTCAACAATTTTAGTTTTTGTAATTAGTTTAATTTTAGGTTTAAAATATTCTTCCTTTACAGAAATAGGCATTATTTTTTCGGATTTAGAATATTTGTTTGCTTACTTTTTAAAACACGTTGCGTTTTTCTCTTTCTGTTTGTTTCTTGCCTTATTAATTAAACGATCTGCTTTTACATTAGGATTTATTTTTGTTTGGTTTTTAGGCGAAAATATTGGACACGCCATTTTAAAATATGAAATTTTAGGGTATACACATTTAGATAAAGATACTATTGTGATTGATTGGGTTAAAGATATTTTACCTTTAGAATCTATGTCTAACTTAATTGTAGAGCCATTTACAAGACTAAACTTTATTAAATCTGTGACAACTTCAGTGGGTGCCACTATAGAGAAAAATTATGCCGTAGAGCCTATAAGTATTGTAATAGTACTATTTTGGACTTGTTTATTCTTATTATTATCTTTTTACATCCTTAAAAAACGAGATTTATAGTATCTTTGCTGATGCTATGAGAAAAATAATATTTATATTTTTTGGCGTTTTATTTAACGTTGGCGTTTCGCAAAACATAACTGTAAATCAAACCTTTACAGCACAACAGCTAATTGAAAACATTTTAGTCAATAGTGGTTGCGTATCTGTAAGTAACTTTTCTGCAACTGGTGGAAATTTTAGTGCGGGTGAAATGAGTTTTGGGTATTTCAATGCTAATGGTTCTGTATTTCCTTTTCAAGAAGGTATTGTTTTAAGTACTGGAAAATTAAGTTCCGTAATTGGACCTAATACAAATTTTTCTGATTCAGGCATTGGAATGAGTTGGAATGGAGACACCGATTTAAATACTGCATTAAGTCTATCTAACACGTTTAATGCTACTGTATTAGAATTCGATTTTATACCGAATGCAAATACAGTTAGTTTTGATTATATTTTTGCATCCGAACAATATCTTTTGAATCCAGCTTCAAACCAGTGCAATTATACTGATGGTTTTGCTTTTTTACTCAAAGAAGCTACTGCCTCTACGTATCAAAACTTAGCGTTAATTCCAAACACAACTATTCCTGTGCGAGTGAATACGGTTCGAGGAAGCGGAACTATTTGTCCTGCTGCGAATGAAGCATATTTTGATGCATTTAATTCAGGCAATTACCCAACTACTTATGATGGGCAAACTAAAATTTTAACGGCACAAGCAGCAGTAATACCTGGAACTTTATATCATATAAAATTAGTAATTGCCGATGAAGGAAATGCCCGATTTGATTCTGGGATTTTCTTAAAAGCTGGAAGTTTTATATCAGAAAAAGACTTAGGGCCTAATCGATTACTTTTATCAGGAAATTCCTTATGCCCTAACGAAACGTTAATTTTAAATGCTACACAAGTTGGAGCTACAAATTATAAATGGTTCAAAAATGGAAATCAAGTTGGGACAAATAGTGCCACTTATGATGTAACATCAGCAGGAACCTATACGGTAGAAATAAATGTCAATACTACTTGCGTTATTACAGGCTCAATTGAAATAGAATATGCGCCTAACATAACAACATCAACTACCAGTTTTACAGCTTGTGATACGAATTCTGATGGATTTGCCGACTTTGATTTGAACGCCATTAAAACACAAATTTTTAACAACTTACCTAATAATTATAGTGTAGCATTATTTGATTCTCCCTCAGGAACAACTGCTTTACCAGCAAACTTCACGAATACTACACCAAATCAACAAATTATTTATGCAAGAATAGTTTCGCTTGAAAATTGCTATTCTAACATTCCAATAACGCTAAACGTATTATCATCTGGTGGTATTTTAGCAACCGAATTAATAAATATTTGCAATAATTCAACAACTACAATCAGTGCTCCAACTGGCTTTTCTACTTATAGTTGGAACACTTTACCTGTTCAGAATTCGCAAACAATTTCTATTTCAAATGAAGGAAATTATATTGTGACGTTAACAAGTGCGAATGGATGCACAAATACAAAAACATATACTGTAATTAATTCTGAACTTGCTACTATTACAAGTATTGAAGTAAATGATTTTGAAGAAAATTTAACGGCTTTAATTACTATTACGGGAAATGGAAATTATACTTATTCAATTGACAATGTAAATTTTCAAAACACACCCTTTTTTAACTTGCCTGAACCTGGAGAATACCGTATTTATGTAAAAGAAGAACAATGCGGAACAATTTCTGATACTTTTTTCGCAATTTCCTATCCAAAATTTTTCACCCCTAATGGAGATACTTTTAACGATATCTGGCAAATTAAAAATTTAGATAAAAAAGGGTTAGAAAACAGTAAAATTTTTATTTTTGATAGATTTGGAAAACTCATAAAAGAAATTAACAAAACCAACACCAGTTGGGACGGCACTTTCGATAATCAAAAGCTTCCTTCAACAGATTATTGGTTTGTTATAGAAGTTTCAAACGGTAAAATTATAAAAGGACATTTTAGTTTAAAACGATGATAAAAAACATATTTTTAGTTCTACTTGGAGGCGGAATTGGCAGCGTAGTCAGATATTTACTTAGTTATTTTTTAACCAGAAACAGTACAACTCAGTTTCCCTGGGCTACTTTCATTGCAAATGGTTTAGGCTGTTTGTTAATTGGATTACTTTTTGGATATATTCAGAAAAATAATGTACAAAATGAAACGTTGAAACTTTTACTAATAACTGGGTTTTGTGGTGGTTTTACTACTTTTTCAACATTTAGTTTAGAAAACATTCAATTTATTCAAAATCAAAATTATAACTTAGCGCTTTTATACACAATATCATCGATTTTTATTGGTTTTTTAGGTGTACTAATTGGTTTTAAACTATTCAACTAATGCAACATATAAACGAAAGTCAAATTTCTGAAATAAAACAACTCTTAGCAACTCCAAAAAAAATTGCTATCATTCCGCATAGAAATGTAGATGGTGACGCAATGGGTTCTACGCTTGGGTTATATCATATTTTAAAACAATTAAATCACCAAATTACGGTTGTTGTACCCAATGAAATTCCAGATTATTTACAATGGATTCCAGGTACAAATGACGCAACACTAATTTTTGAAGGTGCACATACAGATAAAGCAACTTCTGTTTTAAAAGAAGCAGAACTAATTTTTACGTTAGATTTTAATGCATTTCATCGTACAGGTGAGCAAATGGAAACGGTTTTAAAAACGGTTTCTGCTACATTTTTTATGATTGACCACCACGAGAAACCTGATACCTATGCAAAATATATGTTTTCAGATATTGAGTATAGTTCCACTTGCCAAATGGTGTATGAATTCATCCAAAAATTAGGACTTGGCGACTTCATAAATTTAGATGCAGCTACGTGCTTATATACAGGAATCGCAACAGATTCTGGTGGGTTTCGATTTCCAAGAACTACCGGAAACTTGCATCGTATTGTAGCCAATTTAATTGATATCGGCGTGAATAATTCGCAAATTCACGTAAATTTATACGATAATGGCGATTATAATAAACTACAAATTTTAGGAAAAGCGCTTTCAAATATGAAAGTGTTACCCGAATACAAAACCAGTTATATTGCACTTTCGCAACAAGAACAAAACGAACTACAAGTTAAAAAAGGCGATACAGAAGGTATTGTAAATTATGGCTTAACTATTAAAAATATAGATTTTACAGCCTTTTTTACAGAAGTTGCTGAAGAAAAAATTATTAAAATTTCGTTTCGTTCACAAGGTGATTTTGATGTCAACCAATTTGCCAGAAATCATTTTAATGGTGGCGGACACAAAAATGCCGCTGGCGGAAAATCTTTTGATAGTTTAGAAGACACAATAACTAAATTTATTGCTATTTTAGCAGTCGAAAAAAAATAAATTAACAAAAATGAACTCATTCAAATATATTTTACTTGTTGCAACAACCATTTTCATTGCTTCGTGTTCTGAAAAGCAAGCGCGTAAACCCATTTCTCAAAATTCTGGAACTTTTATGAAAGAATCCATTGACAGAAATAAAAAGTTAAATGAACAAGAAAAAATTGCGATTACTAAAATCATTCAAAAAGATACTGCATTTATATACAATCGTTCAGAAAAAGGCTTTTGGTATGCTTATGAAAATAAAAGTACTGAAAACGTATTTCCTGTAAAAGGTGATGTAGTGAATTTTGAATATGAAATTACCGATTTATACGGAAATACTATTTATTCTGCTGAAGAATTAAAACCACAAACCTATTATGTAGACAAACAAAACATTATGAGTGGCTTAAGAAACGGTATCAAATTAATGCATAAAGGCGATAAGGTGAAATTCATTTTTCCATCACAATCTGCATACGGATATCACGGTGATGATAAAAAAATCGGAACGAATCAGCCTATTATTTGTCACGTAACGTTAAATGAAATTAAAACAGAAACCCCAGAATAATTAAAAATGAAAAAGATACTTACATTCCTTTTATTTAGCACGCTATTTATTTCTTGCACAGGCAAAGTTGAAAATGGTAATTTATCAGATGGTTTATATGCTTTAATTGAAACATCTAAAGGAAATATTACTATAAAATTAGAGTTCGAAAAAACACCTTTTACCGTAGCTAACTTTGTTACATTAGCTGAAGGAAAAAATAATTATGTGAACTCCAAATACAAAGGCATTCACTTCTACGATGGATTAACTTTTCACAGAGTCGAAGCAAATCCACCAATGATTCAAGGTGGTGATCCTTTAGGTTCTGGTCAAGGCGGACCTGGGTACAAATTTAAAGATGAATTTCACCCAGAATTAAATCACGGAAAAGCGGGAATATTATCTATGGCAAATTCAGGACCTAACACAAATGGTTCTCAGTTTTTCATAACAACAGATCAAACACCTTATTTAGATAGAAAACACAGTGTTTTTGGCGAAGTAGTAGAAGGATTAGATATTGTAAGTACAATTGTGGTTGGCGATAAAATAAATACTGTAAAAATCATCAGAAATGGTGATGCTGCTAAAAAATTCGACGCGGTTAAAGTCTTTAAAGAATATTTTGACAAACAAGTCGAATTACAAAAAGTACTTGAGCAAGTTAAAATCAAAAAAGTAGCTCAAATTGAGGATATTAAAGCGACAGGTACGAAAACCAAAACAGGATTAATTTATAAATTAATTTCTTCAGGAAAAGGAAAAAAACCAGTTTATAGCCAAGAAGTATTTGTTCATTATGCCGGATTTTTTGTAGATGGCACGCTGTTTGACACAAGTTATGCAAATGTAGCCGAAGAGAATGGTGTATTAGATGAAGCCAGAAAAGAAGCAAACGGATATGCACCTTTTCCTTTTACTTACGGAAGTAAAACCGGCTTAATTCCTGGATTTATTGAAGGATTAGAAAATATGAAATTTGGCGATAAAATGGCCTTATTAATACCTGGGCATTTAGGGTATGGCGAACAAGGGTATGGCACCATTCCGCCTAATGCCACATTATTATTTGAAGTAGAATTATTAGAAAAACCAAATTAATTAAAAATGAAAAAGTTAGTAGTATTATTGTGTGCATTAACTGCCACTGTTTCTTTAGCACAAACTAAAAATGCAAAACCAAAACCAGTAGTTTTGGAAGGTATATTTGCAGAAATTTATACCAACAAAGGTAAAATTGCCTTACAATTAGAGTTTCAAAAAACACCTATTACTGTAGCGAATTTTATTACGTTAGCAGAAGGTAAAAATGAATTTGTAACCAACGACAGAAAAGGAAAACCTTATTATGATGGTTTAAAATTTCATAGAGTTATTGCTAATTTTATGATTCAAGGTGGTTGTCCATTAGGAACTGGAGCGGGAGATCCTGGATATAAGTTTAAAGATGAATTTGATCCAAGCTTAAAACATAACAAACCTGGAATTTTATCTATGGCAAATTCAGGTCCTGCAACAAATGGGTCTCAATTTTTTATCACACACAAAGACACGCCTTGGTTAGACAACAAACATAGTGTTTTCGGTCACGTTATTGAAGGGCAAAAAGTAGTAGATGCTATTGCTCAAGATGATGTAATTGAAAAAGTAGTAATTGTTAGAAAAGGAAAATTAGCTAAAAATTTCAATGCAGAAAAAGTATTTTCAGAATATATGAAAATAAAACCTGAATTAGATAAAAAAGAAGCAGAAGAAAACAGAATTAAAGCAGAAGCTGCAGCAAAATTAGAAGCGGAAAAAAGACAAAAAGAAGCGGAAGCAAAAGCCATTGCTGATAAAGAAATGAAAGAAAAATTAGGGCCGCTTTTAGCTGCTAAAGTTGCTGAATTAGCTGCTTTAAAAGCAAAAACGACAACTACTGCTTCAGGTTTACAATATAGCATCTTACAAAAAGGAACAGGCGTAAAACCTGCAGAAGGTAAAGACATTTATGTGCATTATGCAGGATATTTAGAAGACGGTACTCTTTTTGACAGTAGCTACGAAGCCATTAACAAAATGTATGGTAAATTTGATCAAAACAGAGCCAACCAAAACGGATACCAACCTTTTCCATTTAAATACGGAAGCAAAGGAGGTTTAATCCCTGGATTTTTAGAAGGAATTAACAATATGAATTTCAATGATAAAGCCATTTTCTTTATTCCAGCAAATTTAGGATATGGCGAAAGAGGTGCCGGAAACGTAATCCCACCAAACAGTAATATCATTTTTGAAGTGGAAATTTTAGAAAGTTTACCAACTGCAAAACAATAAATTCAGAAATATTTATTTTAAAATCTCATCTTGATTGGTCAAGGTGAGATTTTTTATTTGTACTAATTCATATATTTACATAGGGTTTTACTTACTTTTGTATTTAAATTAATTTAATGGCACGAATTTTATCCATAGATTACGGACAAAAACGAACTGGAATTGCGGTTACAGACGACTTTCAAATTATTGCAAGCGGACTTACCACTATTCCATCTACAGATATAATTGCTTTTTTAAAAACCTATTTTTCGAAAGAAAATGTGGAAACTGTAATCATTGGCGAACCGAAACAAATGAATGGTTTACCAAGTGAAAGCACAGAAATTATAGAAAAATTTATCGAGCAATTTCATACCGAATTTCCAAATATGAAAATGGAACGTGTAGATGAACGTTTTACCTCAAAAATGGCATTTCAAACTATGATTGATAGCGGTTTAAAGAAAAAACAACGCCAAAACAAAGGATTAATTGACGAAATTGCCGCAACAATACTATTGCAAGATTATTTGAATTACAAAAAATAAAGCGTAAATTTGAATTTAAGATTTACGAGTTTAGATTTACGAAACCTGAAACTTGAAACCTGAAACTTGAAACCTGAAACTTGAAACTTGAAACCTGAAACAAAAAAAACAAAATAATGAATTTAGAAAGTCCAAAAACAAACGTAAAAAAATCAGCTGAATACATTTTTAATGCCTTATCTGATATTAAAAATTTTGAGAAATTAATGCCTGAAAATATGGCAAAATTTGAAGTTATTGATGAAAATTGCTTTGAATTTGGCTTAAAAGGTATGCCAGAAATTAAATTGGTAAAAAAAGCAAGCACACCAAATTCAGAAATTATTTTAGGTGCTGCATCAAGTAAATTACCGTTTACTTTAACTGCAAAAATAGATGCGATTTCTGAAAATGAAACCGATATTCAATTATTTTTTGAAGGTGAATTTAACGCAATGATGGCGATGATGGTAAAAGGACCAATTACAAAGTTTATAGAAACATTGGCAAGTAATATGGATAAATTGTAATTTAGGATTTACGAATTTTGATTTACGAAAAGCGACTAATTTTTTAATTCAGCTCAATTTTATCAATTACTAACTGAAAGGATTCATTTTTTTTATTTCCAATTAAAAAAACCAATTCAGCAAATGAACTACTGTTATAATTGGGTAAATCTAAATTTTGACCACGAAAAGAAGGGTATAAATCTTTCATATTGATACTAATTTCTTGCCAGTCTCCATTAGTTTTAAATGTGGTGATATAAGAATAATATTTTGATATTTTGTCTTTAATTCTAATTTGGTAATCTTTACCGTCACCTTTTATTTTTAAAGTAATTTTACTGTCTGCTGTAGTATTTATTTTGTCAAATTGATACCTTACAGACGAAAATCCCCCATAATTTTCAGTAGAAACTGTACCAGAGAATACACCGTTCCCATCTTCATCGATAGAAAACTGACCATTAGAACGTCCTCCCATAACCACATCATCAACTATAATCCAGTCGGAAACGTTTGAGTTTTTAGAAAAATCATAAATTGATATTGTATTCATAGTAAAACAAAAGAAAAGTAATAAAAGTAACTTCATAACACGTATAATTTATAGGAACTATTTGTAAAATTACAATTTAAATTCCCAATTTCGTTCTTTTACATAAACTAACTGCCCATTTTTAATTTCTAAAGGGCAATCGAAATTATTGGTATACAAACCACCCGTTCCTAATCCTTGTGGCATTTTATTGTTTAACGTGTACGTAAATTGTGCAATCGCATTTAATCCCACATTACTTTCCAAAGCAGAAGTAATCCACCAACCAATATTTCGTTTTTCGGCCAATTCTATCCATTCTAAGCTGCCTTTTATGCCGCCAATAAAAATGGGCTTCAAAATAATATATTGTGGCTGTATGGCGTCTAAAAGCATTGCTTTATCTTCATATTTAAAAACACCAATCAATTCTTCATCTAACGCTATTGGAAAAGGTGTGGTTTTGCATAGCTCTGACATCTTGTCAGTGTTGTTTTTTTGAATAGGTTGTTCTATACTATGTAATTCAAATTCAGATAATTGATTTAATTTATTTAAAGCTTCATTTGAAGTAAAAGCACCATTTGCGTCTACACGAATTTCAATGGTTTTAGCATCAAAATGTTGACGAATAAATCGCAATAAACCCAATTCTTTTTCAAAATCTATAGCGCCAATTTTCAATTTTATACAGGTAAAACCTTCCGCTAATTTTTCTTCAATTTGTTGTTTCATAAACGCTTCCTCACCCATCCAAACCAGTCCATTAATTAAAATTGAATCTTTTGATTGGGTAAAATCAGAAGGAAATAATTCAAATGGTGAAACGGCTTGCAAAGACAAAAATGCCATTTCTACACCAAATTGAATGGAAGGAAATTCAAGTAAAGCATCCCATAATTTATCCTTTCCCAAATGAATGTTTTCACACACCCATTTTAATTTTTCTTCATAATCTGGGCGGTCATCAATAGATAAGCCTCGCAACAATCCGCACTCACCTATTCCAATTTTACCATTTTCTTCCAATAGTAAAAACCAGGTTTCTTTTTCCGTCATCACACCACGAGAGGTGCCGCTTGGCCGTTTAAAGTTTAGGATGTATTTTTTATAGGTAGCGTGCATTTAAAATTCCAAATTAAAAAATTCCAAATTCCAAATTTAACGAAAACGATTTGGGATTTGGGATTTTGTTATTGACTTTTATTCAAGGATTCTTAGTATTTTTTTAAAATTATTTACTGGAAAACCTTTCTTTTCGAACTCAGAAAAATCAGATTTCGTTTGATTTACCCAACTTGTATTTGAGGCAATGTTTTGCGTTTTGTATTGATTATGGAGGTCTTTAGCTTCCGAAATACGTTCTGTAAATAAATACACGTGTGCCAATTGTAATTGATGTATTAAATCGTTCTTGTCTAACACTATAGCTTTGTTTATATTATCCTCTGCTTTAGCAAATTGTTTTGAAAACAAGTAGAAATTTCCCAATAAACCATAATCGATATGATTGGCTGCTTTCTTAAATATAATTTCATTCTGAATTATAGAAATGGCTTCGTCAACTTTGCTGTCTTTAAACAACTTAACGGCTTCCGCACGAATGGTATTCAAATAACTTTCATATTGATTTGATTTTTTTAAAGCAATTTCTTGTACATCGTTAACCGCTTTTGTTTTTTCAATAGCCAATAATTGTTGGTACTCTGAATATTTATATTTATCTATAAAACTTGCTACAAATTGAGCTAAAAAAACGGCTTCATTTGATGATTTTTTATACCAATCTAATTTTTTTCCAAGTGTAACGATTTCTTTTTTTGATTCTAAATTCCACCCTCTACTGGCTGAATAATCTATCCAAGACACTACTTCCAATACTATTTTGGTGCTTAATACCCAGTTTTTATTTTCAAAAGCAAACCAAATATTTGGTGTGTTTTCAAAACATTTTGTGTTTTTAATAGAAATTACTTTACTGTCTTTATTTATGGGTTCTTTACTGAAATAACAAGCCGTTTCTAACTTTCCGTCTTTTAAAAACTGATTTCCGGCCTTCTCAGACGTGTAAATTCCATAAACACAAGTATCGTCACCAGAAAGAGAATTGGTTAAAAAAAGAGCTCCTGCTGCGCCCTGACTAATACCTGTTGGATCGGGTATGGCTTTTAAAACAGATGCCAAGCTATTTGTGATTTTTCCGTTTTCATCAATTAGTGAAATTCGGAATACAAATTCAGAGGCACCTTCAGGCAAGTCGTCAATTTTCACTAAGGTTCGGTTGCCCGATGAAAGTTTAATTTCTTTTGTAAACGCGCGTTCTTTATCCCAAAAACCATCTTTCTGAGCGAAAGAAATATGAGCAATAAGAAGGAATAAGAATATTTTTTTCATAAAATAGTTTTTCTGTTGTTAAGCAATTTTGATACCAAAGTTTATAAATCGATGCTTTGTCCAATTTCTAACAGCATTAAATCTTTTCCTTTTTGAAAGAATTTTCGTTTGGCTTCTTCGTGATTAATTTCGATATAACCGAACGTATCGTAATGATAGCCTAATATTTTATCGCATTCTACAAAGTCTGAAGCAATAATAGCATCTTCTACATCCATTGTGAAATTACTTCCGATAGGCAAAATAGCCAAATCTAATTTGGTTCGCATCGGAATCAATTTCATATCCATTGTTAAAGCCGTATCGCCTGCAATGTATATGTTTTTATGCTCGCCTTCAATTACAAATCCACCAGGTTGCCCACCATAACTTCCATCAGGAAATGAGGAGGTATGAATCGCATTTACATATTTGACATTCCCAAATTCGAAATCCCAACTTCCGCCGTGATTCATCGGATGATAATGAAATCCTTTATTTCCATAATGTGAAGCAATTTCATAATTAGAAACAATTACCGCATCGGTTCGTTTGGCAATTATTTCTACATCTAAAATATGGTCTTGATGTGCGTGCGTTAACAATATATAATCGGCTTCAATCTCATCAATAGAAATGTGTGATGCCTTAGCATTTCCTGTAATAAAAGGATCTACCAAAATATGAATATCATTGATTTGAATGCCCAAGCACGCGTGTCCGTAAAATGTTATTTTCATAGTTACTATTATTTAATCATAAAGATTTACGATGTAATTATTTTTAATGATAATAAAATGGCAAACAAAAAAGTAGTCAATGCGACCGTTTTCAAAAGCGGATCAAATTCATTTGGAGAATTTTTTTCTACAATTTTTGTTATCGTTTTATTGTGTGATATTGCTAAGTATAAAAATAAAAAAGAAAATCCTGGAGTCCCGTTTTTAAAATTTAATGAAAAAAGTATATAAAGTACAATCGGCATAAAAACTAACACTCTTTGATACCATAAACCAAATTTCAATCCAAACTTCACCACTAACGTATTTTTATTTGCGATTCGGTCATTCTCAATATCGCGCATATTATTTAAGTTTAAAACAGCGGTGCTTAACATTCCAATAGCCGTAGCGGGAAGAAATAATTTAATATCGATACTTTGCGAGTATAAGAAATTGCTTCCAATAACAGCAACCAATCCGAAAAAGATAAAAACGAAAACATCTCCAAAACCGCTATATCCATAAGCGTTATTTCCAACGGTGTATTTTATGGCTGCGGCAATTGAAGCCATTCCTAAAACCAAAAAAGTAAACGAATACACAAAATTTTCTTGTCCAAATGCAAAATAAATTAAAGCTACAGCTAAAACAAAGGCTATAACCGAGTTGATGATAATTGCCTTTTTCATTTGGGCAGAAGTAATTTCACCCGAAGCTACTAATCGCTTTTCGCCAATTCTATTGGCATCGGTACCTTTTATGCCATCGCCATAATCATTAGCAAAATTGGATAGTACTTGAAAAGACAATGTGGTGCATAATGCCAACACAAAAATGATCCATTCAAATGTATGTTGGTAATACGCATACGCACTTCCTACCAAAATTCCAGAAATTGAAAGGGGTAACGTTCGTAAGCGTGCCGCTTGAATCCAAGGTTGTATTCTGTTTTTCATTAAACTAAGAAAACGATTAATAGTGTAATTACATTGAATGCCAAACTAAAATAAGACATCAAACAATTTTTGTTTTTAATTAGTGAATAGGTGTTTAGTATTGGCAAAACAATAAACAATACTAACATTGGAAGCCAAATAATTTCATAAAGCACGCCTATAATAGTAATCTGATATACATCAATTGTTTTGCTAAGCAACCAATACAAGAGCATTGAACTACTTAAAACTAAAAGAAGTTTTTTATTTGTGAACACTTTTTACTTTTTACTTTTACCCTTTACTTAACACCCTTCACCCTTCACCCATCTAAGGAATATACTTTTTCTCAAAATTAGGTTTGCGTTTTTCTAAGAACGCATTTCTACCTTCTACAGCTTCTTCGCTCATATAAGCCAAACGTGTGGCTTCACCAGCAAAAACTTGTTGTCCCACCATTCCGTCATCTGTTAAATTCATAGCAAATTTTAACATTCTAATAGACATTGGCGATTTTCCTAATATTTCTTGTGCCCATTCGTAAGCAGTAGATTCTAATTCAGTGTGCGGAATTACAGCATTTACCATACCCATATCGTAAGCTTCTTGTGCCGAGTAGTTTCTTCCTAAAAAGAAAATTTCTCTTGCTTTTTTCTGTCCTACCATTTTGGCTAAATAGGCCGAACCATAACCGCCATCAAAACTGGTTACATCAGCATCGGTTTGTTTAAAAATGGCGTGTTCTTTACTTGCTAAAGTTAAATCGCATACGACGTGCAAACTATGTCCGCCACCAACAGCCCAGCCCGGAACCACAGCAATTACTGCTTTTGGCATAAAACGAATTAAACGTTGTACTTCTAATATATTCAATCGGTGGTAGCCGTCTTCGCCTACATACCCTTGTTTGCCTCTTGCTTTTTGATCGCCACCGCTACAAAAACTCCAAATTCCGTCTTTTGAAGAAGGTCCTTCTGCAGATAATAAAACCACTCCAATAGAAGTATCTTCGTGGGCATCTTTAAAAGCATCTAATAATTCGGCAGTTGTTTTTGGACGGAATGCATTTCGCACATCAGGTCTGTTGAAGGCAATACGCGCCACACCATCACATTTTTTATACGTGATATCTTCGTACTCTTTTACGATTTTCCAGTTGATAGTTGACATTTTCAATATTTTTTATCAAAAATACTTCAAAAATACTTTAATTTGCAAAAGCAGATGACATTTTTATATAATCAAAGCCAATAAAAAATTCAAGCTACTATTTCGCCCAAAAAAAACAGCTAAATAATATATGAAATACAAATCGGACTTTAGTAAAATTAATTTCTTTATACCCCTATTTCCTGCAGTACTCGTATCGCTTATTGCTTTTTTATCTGGAGATTCTATTGAAATGGTTTTGGCACCAATTGGTATTCTAATTTTACTTTTAAGTGTAATAATTACAGTTACATTTTTGACTACGTATTACGAAATTCAAGAAAACCTATTGGTTGTTTCTATGTTTTTTTACAAAACAAAAATTAAAATTTCAGAAATTAGAACCATAAAATATTCCAATTCTATTATGAAAACAAATTTTTACAAACCTGGTTTTCATCATAGAGGCATTGAGATTGTTTATCACAAATACGACGACATATTTATATCGCCAAATAATAGAGACCAATTTATTGAGCAGTTAATCGAACAAAATCCAACTATAGAAATCAGAAAATAATGAGAATACGCCTTACACTCTTATCACTTGCTTTATTTACACTTTCTTGCAAAGACAACGCATCGGAATTTTCAAAAAAAAATGGCACACAACAAGACCAAAGCGACTTTTTTGTAGCATTTAACGAATTAGATTCTGCGTATTGCGAGAAACAAAAAAACGAAATCAGTTACCAATACAATAAATTAATTAACAAAGGTGATTTTTATGGTCAGTTTTTAGTCGCAAAAAACGGAAAAATCTTGTTTGAAGATTATCAAGGGTTTGCTTACAAAGAAAAAGACGATAAAAACGGAAAAAATAAGCCCATTCATATCGCTTCTGTAAGTAAAGTTTTAACGGCAGCGGTTATTTTAAGAATGGTTGACGAAGAAAAAATTGGTTTAGACGATAAAGTTTCCAACTACTTAGAAGGTTTTTATCACAAAGAAATAACGGTAAGAATGTTACTAAATCACCGAAGCGGCTTGCGTCATTATGGTTATTTTATTGAACGAGATGTAAAATGGGACCGCTCTAAAAGAATTACCAATCAAGACATTTTAAAACTTATAAATTCAGGCAAAATTCATTTAGAAAGCAAACCAGGAACGCGATTTGCCTATTGCAACACCAACTATTCTTTATTAGCGTTAATCATTGAAAAAGTATCTGGAATGCGTTATCATGAAGCCATGAATGAACTTCTTTTTAAACCACTTGGTATGAAAAACACGTTTGTTTTTGACTACGAAAAACACCACGACACAGTAAGTCAAACCTATAAATCGAATCGATTGCGACTGGCTTTTGACCATTTGGATTTGGTATATGGGGATAAAAACATTTATTCTACAGCACGCGATTTATTAAAGTTTGATTTAGCCACGTATTCAGAAAACTTTTTTAGCGAAAAACTAAAGAAAGAAATATTTAAAGGATACAGCTACGAATCGAAAGGTGAAAAAAATTACGGATTGGGTATTCGTTTACGTGAATGGAAAGAAGCGCCTACTCTAACCTATCATAACGGTTGGTGGCACGGAAATACCTCATCGTATATTACGCAAAAAACAGATACGGTTACGATAATTGCGTTATCAAATAAAATGACTTACAACACCTATAAAACCAAAAAGTTTATTGCTTTGTTCAATCCTAAATATCCTGTAAAATTAGATAATAGTGATGTTGGTGGTGCTAATGAATAATAGTTACTTTTTTTAAAAGAAAATTTGCTAATTTTGCAAAAAAAAAGAAACCATGATTTTACCTATATACGGATATGGCGAAGCTGTTTTAAGAAAAGTTTGCGAAGACATTACACCAGAATACCCAAACTTAACTGAAACACTAAGCAACATGTATGAAACCATGTACAATGCTTATGGCGTAGGTTTGGCAGCACCTCAAGTAGGTTTAGCCATCCGATTATTTGTAATTGACACCACCCCTTTTGCAGATAGCGACGAAGTTACTAAAGAGGAATCCGAACAATTAAAAGGGTTCAAACAAACGTTTATTAATGCTAAAATTTTAAAAGAAGAAGGTGAAATTTGGGCGTTTAATGAAGGCTGTTTAAGTATTCCCGATGTGCGTGAAGACGTTTTGCGTCATGAAACCATTACTATTGAATATTTTGACGAAAATTTTGTAAAAAAAACCGAAACGTATAGCGGTTTAATCGCACGCGTTATTCAGCATGAATACGACCATATTGAAGGTATTTTATTTACTGACCACCTTTCTATGTTAAAGAAAAAATTAGTAGGTAAGAAACTTCAAAATATTATGGAAGGCAAAGCAAGACCCGATTATAGAATGAAATTTGCCAACCTAAAAATCAAATAAATCGGACCTAAAAATTTTATGTTTTATTTTGGATTTTCAAATTGGAAATTCATTTTTTAAAATATATATTTGCTCACATTTAAATTATAACCCATGAGTTTTCAAAAAATATTAGCCATTTCTGGGAAGCCAGGACTTTTCGAATTAAAAGTACAAACCCGTTCTGGATTTGTGGCAGAATCTTTATTAGATGGTAAAAAAATTACTGTCAGTTTAAGAAGTAATGTTAGTTTATTAGCTGAAATTGCCGTGTTTACTTACAATGAAGAAGTAAAATTAATAGATATTTTTAAATCAATAGCTACCAAAGAAAACGGAGAAGCTACTATTTCGCACAAAGAAGCAGACGATAAATTAAAAAGCTATTTCCGTGAAATTTTACCAGAATATGACGAAGACCGAGTATACACTTCGGATATTAAAAAAATATTTAACTGGTATAATATTTTACAACCTAAAGGCTATGTGACTTTAGATGCTTTAAATACAGAAGTAAAAGAAGAAACCGCTGAATAAGCTTTTTCTATCAAAAAAATATAGTATATCCCATTCTTAATTTAGTTTGGGATATTTTTTTTAACTTTGGGTTTTGGGTGAAGGGTGAAGGCATAAGTCGAAAGTAAAAAGTAAAAAGTAAAAAGTAAATACTTTGCAACTTTGATACTTTGATACTTTGATACTTTGATACTTTGATACTCTAAAAATCTAAAAATCAAACAAATCTAAAAAGCTAATCGCTAAAAGCTGAAAGCCATTAAATTTTGAACAACCAACAACGAATTTTGAATTTTGAAATAAAAGAATGAACACAAGAGCCCAACAACTACAAGCCTTTGAAAGATTACTGGACATCATGGACGATTTACGTGAGAAATGTCCGTGGGATAAAAAGCAAACGTTAGAAAGTTTACGTCATCTTACCATTGAGGAAACGTATGAATTGGGTGATGCTATTTTAGACCACGATTTACCAGAAATTAAAAAAGAACTGGGCGATTTGTTGCTACATATTGTGTTTTATGCCAAAATAGGTTCGGAAACAAATGATTTTGACATTGCCGATGTAGCCAATAGCATTTGCGATAAACTAATAGACCGTCATCCCCATATTTATGGCGATGTGGTGGTAGAAAACGAAGAACAAGTAAAACAAAATTGGGAAAAGCTGAAATTAAAAGAAGGCAGAACCTCTGTTTTAGAAGGCGTTCCGAAAAGCTTACCCGCTTTAGTAAAAGCCAGTAGAATACAAGACAAAGTAAAAGCCGTAGGATTCGATTGGGAAGAAACCCATCAAGTTTGGGAAAAAGTAGAAGAAGAAATTGCCGAATTACAAGTGGAAATTGCGGCTAACAATCAAGATAAAATAGAAGCCGAATTTGGCGATGTGTTATTCTCTATGATTAACTACGCACGATTTTTAAACATCAACCCAGAAGACGCCTTAGAACGCACCAACAAAAAATTCATCAACCGCTTTAAATATCTAGAAAGCAAAGCCACCGAATTAGGCAAATCGTTATCGGATATGACCTTAGCCGAAATGGATGTGTTTTGGGAGGAAGCGAAGAAGGTTTAGGGTGAAGGGTTAAAGGTTAAGGGTTAAGGGTTAAGGGAAAAATCTAAAAAATCTAAAAAATCTAAAAGTCTAACAATCTAAGAAATCTAATTAGTCTAAAAAATCTAAAAGTCTAACAATCTAAGAAATCTAATTAGTCTAAAAAATCTAAAAGTCTAACAATCTAAGAAGTCTAAGAAGTCTAAAAATCTAAGAAATCTAATATGTCTAAAATGTCTAACAATCTAATCCGTCTAAGTAGTCTATTATTAAGTATTCTATTCATTTCATGTAGCGACGAAAATCCTGCTTCAAATTCATCTCCTATACCACCTGTGGAAGCGATGTATTTTCCACCAAATACAGGTACTTGGGAAACCAAAACACCTGAAAGTTTGGGCTGGAATACGGCAAATATTGCGGCACTTGACGCGTACTTAATTGAAAAAAACTCAAAAAGTTGTATTGTTTTACACAACGGAAAAATAGTTTTAGAAAAGTATTATAACGGGCATACTGCTACTACCCCTTGGTATTGGGCAAGTGCAGGAAAAACATTAACCGCTACCGTTACAGGAATAGCGGCACAAGAAGGATTTTTAAACATTAACAACAAAGTATCCGATTATTTAGGAACGGGTTGGACAAGTGCGCCTTTAGCTAAGGAAAACCTAATTACTTGCAAGAATTTATTAAGTATGAATTCTGGGTTAAACGATGCTTTGGGCGATACGGTTACACCCAATAATTTACAATACGTAGCCGATGCAGGTACCCGATGGGCCTACCATAATGTATATGTAAAATTACAAGATGTAGTAGCCACTGCCACTAACCAAACGTGGGACAATTATTTTAACAACAAATTACGCAACCCAATTGGAATGACAGGCGCTTGGGTAACCGATCCAACGGCATTAAGTGTCTATTGGAGCAACAGCCGAAGTATGGCGCGTTTTGGGTTACTGGCTTTAGCCAATGGCAATTGGAACGGGCAAACCATAATTAACCAACCATATCATACCTCAGCTACAAACACCTCGCAAAACATCAATATGGCATACGGCTATTTGTGGTGGTTAAACGGAAAAAGCAGCTTTCATCTTCCGCAAAGCCAGTTGCAATTTAATGGTAGTATCATTACTACCGCTCCGGCAGATATGTATTGCGCATTAGGTAAAAACGACCAAAAAATTTACGTGGTGCCAAGTCGTAAATTAGTTATCATACGAATGGGTGAAGCTGCTGACAGTAGCAACTTGGCCCTTTCTACTTTTGATGAAGTGCTTTGGCAGAAGATTAATGCGGTGGTGAATTAGAGTTTTTTTTTAGTGGCTGAGTTTCTGAGTGGCAAAGTTTCAGAGTATCAGAGTTGCAAAGTATCAGAGTTGCAGAGTATAAACTTATGCCTTGTACCCTTAACCCAAAACCCTTCACCCAATACCCAATACCCAATTCCCAACCCCAAAAAAACCTCTCATCCCTTTACCCTATTGGCTTAACGAGTTAAAAATAGCTTTTTTCCAAATTGCTCGTTCTGTTAAAAACTAAGTCAAATTGTGAATAAGTAGACTTTTTGTTTTCAAATATTATTTTGACCTTTGTAATGCAGGTCAGGATAGTGTTTCAGAGCATTTCCAAGAGGCAAAAATTAGTTTTTAATTTAATACAGTAAAATTATGAGTATTAAGTTTAAGATTCTTCCAAAGAAGAATCCTCAGGACATAACAGCGCCTGAAAAGTATTATGCAACGTCGATTGCAAATGGTGAAACTACTTTAGAGTCGTTAGCCGAAATGATTGCGTATCAGTGTACCTTAACGGACACCGATTGTTACGCTGTTTTACGTTCATTAGAACGCAACATGCTAATGGAGCTTAGCCAAGGCCGAATTGTAAAATTAGGGCACGTAGGTACGTTTCAAGTAAGCGTTAGCGCTAGCGGACAAGATTTTGAAGAAGATGTTACGGCAACGGACATTAAGAAAAGTCGCATTTTGTTTCGTCCAGCTAAAAAGCTGAAACAAATGCTAGGTACACTAAGTTACCAAAAAGCGAGCTAGTTACTCGTATTTGAGACTAAGTCTCTCTCGAAAGCCTCGATCGTTACCGCGTTCGGGGCTTTTTTTTGCAAAATATTTAGCTCAAATTGCACCGGTCGAGTGTTGTAACTCGACCTGACGAGTTGAAAAACTCGACTTGTTAAGTTGAAAAAAAGCCCCAAACAAAATAAAAAGAGGAAAAACCGCTAAATTGACTAGAAATTCAACGAAAAAACCCACCAAAAAGCGACTGGTTTTTGACAAAAAAGCATAAAAAAAGCTCAAAAAAATGGAGCTAGTTACCCGATTTTGAGCTAAATTTCTTTCGAAAGCCTCGAATAGTTACCGCTATTCGTATCGAAATTATGTGGTAAAATTACTACTAAAATTATTTATTACCAATAAAAAACATCAAAAATTTTTTTAGTAAAATGTAAAACCAAAACTACAAACTAAAATTTTGTAGAAATCATTCTACATTGATTTGACTTAAAGTACAAATTATAAATCTTAGATTTGAAATTAGTAATAAACCGCTGCGCAAAGTCTCCCGACTTTGAGCAAAACAATAACCTACACTATGAAATAAAAAACAAACACGACACAAACACCCTTTTTTGCCCCCGCAACAGCGCGAATCCTTTCGCGTAGAAAAGGCTAAT
>NZ_JBIKJY010000036.1:0-15846 GCF_044360715.1 Flavobacterium sp. | reverse complement strand
TTCTAACAAAAAGGTCAACCAAAAAATTGCTTATTTTCAGCCTTTAACCATAATTGAAATCGAAGCCAATCACAAGAATAAAGGCACGCTCGAACATTTTAAAGAAATTCGATTAGCACACAGCTACTATTCCATAAACACCGATATTGTTAAAAGTACGATTGTAATTTTTCTTTCCGAAATTTTACATCACGCCATCAAAGAAGAAGAAAAAAACCAAAGTTTATTTTCCTTTTTAGAAACGGCACTTCTTTGGTTTGATACGCACCAAGAAACCACCAATTTTCATCTTATTTTAATGATGGAAGTTACTAAATATTTAGGTTTTTATCCTGATCTGACCGAACTTGATTTTCCTTATTTTGACATCAAAGAAGGCTATTTTACCCCATTTCAAAGCATCAATTCGTTAACCGAACATGAAACACATTTGTTTAAACGATTATTACAATTAAAATTTGATTCAGACCAAAAAATATTTGCCGGAATTGAACGCCAATTGCTATTAAAAATTCTCCTAGATTTCTACACATTACATCTCGATGGCTTCAAAAAACCAAAATCGTTAGAGGTCTTAAAAGAAGTTTTTTCTTAAATTTTGACGCAAAGTAAACAAAGTGTTTTCGCAAAGTATTTAAAGCATCGTGTTCTTTGTGCTTTTTACTTTGAGAACTTTGTGGTTAAATTTTTTTAAAAAGAGGGAAAAACTCAAAACTCATAACTCAAAACTCATAACTATTTATTACTTTCGCAAATTGATTTAAGTAAGCGACAAAATGAGTACAAAATTTACTGAATACAAAGGACTTGACTTGCCCACAGTGGCATCAGAAGTTCTTGATTTTTGGAAAAAAAACAACATCTTTGAACAATCCGTAACTTCTCGTGAAGGGGCTACGCCGTATGTGTTTTTTGAAGGACCACCTTCTGCAAACGGATTACCTGGAATTCACCACGTAATGGCGCGTGCTATTAAAGATATTTTTTGTCGATATAAAACTCAAAAAGGATTTCAAGTTAAGCGTAAAGCAGGTTGGGACACTCACGGATTACCAGTAGAATTAGGTACTGAAGCCGCTTTAGGAATCACAAAAGAAGATATAGGAAAAACCATTTCTGTTTCAGATTACAACGAAGCGTGTAAGAAAACAGTTATGCGTTATACCGACGTTTGGAATGACTTAACCGAAAAAATGGGGTATTGGGTAGATATGGAAGATCCGTATGTGACTTACAAATCCAAATATATGGAATCGGTTTGGTGGTTGCTAAAACAAATTTACAACAAAGATTTGCTTTACAAAGGCTACACCATTCAACCGTATTCGCCAAAAGCGGGTACAGGTTTGTCTTCGCACGAAGTAAATCAACCTGGTTCGTATCGTGATGTTACCGATACCACTGTTGTAGCACAATTCAAAACTAAAGAAGACACATTACCAAACTTTTTACAAGGTTTTGGAACTATTCATATTTTAGCTTGGACAACCACGCCTTGGACGTTGCCAAGTAATACCGCATTAACTGTTGGACCAAAAATTGACTATGTTTTGGTTAGAACAAGAAATCAATATACAGGAGAAGATGTTAATGTTGTATTGGCAAAAAATTTATTAAATAAAATATTTGATTCAAAAAACTTTGTTGAATCTTTTTCGAACAGTGTTTTTAAAGAATTAGAAATAAAATGGTTAATTGATTTTGAGAAAGGTAAAGCAGACTCTGAAAGAATTAAAAGATGGCGAGCTAGTTTAACAGACGATGAAAAGTCTGAAATTAATATTGAACTAGAGTTCGCTAAGAATTTACCTCATGAGCCGTTTTCAGCTGAAGTTTTGGCAAGATTAGTCGAATTAAGTAAAGAAAAGAAAAATTTAATACCTTTTCAAATTTTGGCCGAATGTAAAGGTTCAGATTTAGTTGGAATTCGTTACGAACAATTGATGCCATTAGCGTTACCGTATCAAAACCCTGAAAATGCGTTTAGAGTAATTGCAGGAGATTTTGTAACTACAGAAGACGGAACAGGAATTGTGCATACCGCACCAACTTTCGGAGCAGATGATGCTAAAGTAGCCAAAGAAGCTACTCCAGAAGTGCCGCCAATGTTGGTTTTAGATGAAAATGGAAATGCAGTTCCTTTAGTGGATTTGCAAGGGAAATTCATTTCTAATTTAGGCGAATATTCTGGGAAATACGTTAAAAACGAATATTACAATGAAGGCAAAGCACCAGAACGCTCTGCCGATGTAGAAATTGCTATTCAATTAAAAGAAGAAAACAAAGCCTTTAAGGTTGAAAAATACGTTCACAGTTACCCACATTGTTGGCGAACAGACAAACCCATTTTATATTATCCGTTAGATTCTTGGTTCATTAAAGTAACCGAAATCAAAGATAGAATGTTCGATTTAAACGAAACCATCAACTGGAAGCCAAAAGCTACTGGAGAAGGTCGTTTTGGGAATTGGTTAAAAAACGCCAATGATTGGAACTTATCGCGTTCAAGATATTGGGGAATTCCTTTGCCAATTTGGAGAAATGAAGAAGGCACAGAAGAAATTTTAGTAGGTTCTGTAGCAGAATTAGTTCAAGAAATTGAAAAAGCAATTGCCGCTGGATTTATGACTGAAAATCCATTTAAAGGATTCGAAATCGGAAATATGACTGAAGAAAATTACGATTTAGTGGATTTACATAAAAATGTAGTGGACGAAATTGTATTGGTTTCTGCATCTGGCAAACCAATGAAACGTGAAACTGATTTAATTGACGTTTGGTTCGATTCGGGCGCTATGCCTTATGCACAATGGCATTATCCTTTCGAAAATAAGGAAAAAATTGACGAAAACAAAGACTTTCCTGCCGATTTTATAGCAGAAGGAGTAGATCAAACACGTGGTTGGTTTTATACCTTACACGCCATTTCTACGTTAGTTTTTGATAAAATTGCATATAAAAATGTGGTGTCTAATGGGTTAGTATTAGACAAAAACGGACAAAAAATGTCAAAACGTTTAGGTAATGCTGCCGATCCATTTGATACGTTAGCCGAATATGGCCCAGATGCTACGCGTTGGTATATGATTTCAAATGCCAATCCGTGGGATAATTTAAAATTCGATTTAGAAGGTATTGCTGAGGTGCGAAGAAAATTCTTTGGGACGCTTTATAACACCTATTCTTTCTTTGTTTTATATGCTAATATTGATGGTTTTAACTACAGCGAAGCCGAAGTTCCTTTAGCAGAACGACCTGAAATTGATCGTTGGATTTTATCCGAATTACATACGCTTATTCAAGTAGTTGATGCTGCTTATGCAGATTACGAACCTACTCGTGCAACAAGAGCTATTTCTGATTTTGTGCAAGAGAATTTAAGTAATTGGTACGTGCGTTTATGTCGTCGAAGATTTTGGAAAGGTGACTATGCTCAAGACAAAATTGCCGCTTATCAGACGCTTTATACCTGCTTAGAAACGGTTGCGAAATTAGCCGCGCCGGTAGCGCCGTTCTTTATGGATAGGTTGTATAAAGACCTGAACGCCAATACAAATAAGGAAAAATTTGAAAGTATTCACTTATCTGTTTTCCCAGTTTCGGTTGAAAACTTTGTTGATAAATCATTAGAAAGTAGAATGCAGAAAGCACAAACGATTTCTTCTTTGGTTTTATCTCTTCGTAAGAAAGAAATGATTAAAGTACGTCAACCATTACAAAGAGTAATGATTCCAGTGCTTGACGCTACTTTTAAAGCAGAAATTTTAGCTATTGAAGACTTAATTAAAGCTGAAGTTAACGTAAAAGAAATAGAATTATTAGAAGATGCTTCTGGGGTTTTAATTAAACAAATTAAACCAAATTTTAAAGCCTTAGGGCCTCGTTTTGGTAAAGACATGGGCTTGATTGCCAAAGAGATACAGTCATTTACGCAAGATCAAATTAATGAATTAGATAAAACAGGCGAATTAACAATTTCTACTTCTGAAAAAAGTATTACTTTAACAGTCGAAGATGTGGAGATTTCTTCTCAAGATATTCCGGGTTGGCTAGTGGCCAATTCAAACGGAATTACAGTAGCTTTAGACATTACAATTTCTGAAGAATTACGTAAGGAAGGAATAGCGAGAGAGTTAGTCAACAGAATTCAAAATATTCGTAAAGATTCTGGTTTTGAAGTTACAGATAAAATTAAAGTTCAAATTCTAAAAAATGATAGTATTGAACAAGCGGTACTCGCAAATGAATCGTACATCAAATCAGAAACACTAACAAATGAACTAATTTTTGTATCAGAAATAAATAATGGTACGGAAATTGAGTTTGATGAGTTAAAAACAATAATATTAATTTCAAAATAATAAAACCTTTTGGGGCTATTTGATTGAAATAATAAATTTTAAAAAAATGTCAATTATGATAGATCAACAAATAAGATTCTCAGACGCAGAATTACAAGAATTCAAAGAATTAATTAATTCAAAGTTAGACAAAGCTAAAAACGACTTAGAATTAATTAAAAGTGCGTATTTAAACGATTCTAATAACGGAACGGAAGATACTTCTCCAACATTTAAAGCGTTTGAAGAAGGAAGTGAAACGATGAGTAAAGAAGCGAATTCGCAATTGGCTATTCGTCAAGAAAAATTTATTCGCGATTTAAAAAACGCATTAATTCGTATTGAAAATAAAACGTACGGAATATGCAAAGTTACCGGAAAATTAATCAATAAAGAACGCTTAAAAATTGTTCCTCACGCCACAATGAGCATTGAAGCTAAAAATTTACAGCGTTAAAAAACGTTACTAAATATAAAAACGCTCCTTTTGGGGCGTTTTTTATTCGTTAAAATTGTTACTTTTGCACAAACATTAAAAAATGAACCTAAGAAAAGCCTATTTATTTGTATTTCTAATTTTACTTATTGATCAAGCAAGTAAAATTTACATCAAAACAAATTTTTATATTAACGAACAAGTAAAAGTGTTCGATTGGTTTAGAATTTACTTTGTGGAAAACGAAGGAATGGCTTGGGGTGCTGAAATTCCAGGTGATTATGGTAAATTATTTTTAACCCTTTTTAGAATTGTTGCTGTTGGAGGAATTTCTTGGTGGCTGTACGATTCTATAAAGAAAAAATTGTCAAATTATCTAACTTTCGCTATCACTTTAATTTTAGCAGGCGCAATTGGGAACATTATCGATTCTGTTTTTTACGGCGTGGTTTTTAACGATAGTTACAGTCAAGTTGCTACAATGTTTTCTGACAAACCTTACGGAACACTTTTTCACGGGGAAGTAGTGGATATGTTTTATTTTCCAATAATTAAAGACATTCCAATGCCCGAGTGGGTGCCGTTTATTGGCGGAAGACCATTTACTTTTTTCAACGCCATTTTCAACGTGGCCGATGTAGCCATTTCTACAGGATTTGGAATTTTAATTGTATTCAACAAAAGATGTTTTAACTAAAAACAAAACATAATTTTCTGTTATTTTAATTCTTATTTATTCCTATTTTAAATAATCATATCGTAAATTTGCCTCAAATAGTTTTGATATGTTCGATGTTCAGAAAATAAGAGCGCAGTTTCCTATATTGTCACAAAGCGTTAACGGAAAACCTTTAGTGTATTTTGATAACGGTGCGACTTCACAAAAACCTCAAGTTGTAATTGATAGTATTGTAGATTATTATTCCAATTATAATGCGAATATTCACAGAGGCGTACATACGTTGAGTCAATTGGCTACGGATGCCTACGAACAAGCTCGATATAAAATCCAAAAGCATTTTAATGCGAAACAGCCGTACGAAATCATTTTTACTTCAGGAACAACCGAAAGTATTAATTTAGTTGCTAATGGTTTCGCCTCTTTAGTAGAAAAAAATGATGAAATAATTATTTCCGCATTAGAACATCATAGTAATATTGTGCCTTGGCAAATGTTGTGCGAAAAAACGGGTGCGATTTTAAAAGTAATTCCAATAGATAGTAATGGCGAATTAATTTTGTCGGAATACGAAAAATTACTTTCTAATAAAACCAAATTAGTTTGTTGCAATCATATTTCAAATGCTTTAGGAACGCTAAATCCAATTGAAGAAATTATAAAAAAAGCCCATTCCGTCGGGGCAGCAGTTTTAATTGATGGCGCGCAATCTTGCCCGCATTTACAGCCTGATGTTCAAGCTTTAGATGTTGATTTTTATGTAACTTCTGCGCATAAAATGTGTGGGCCAACAGGTGTAGGAATGTTATACGGCAAAGAAGAATGGCTTCGCAAATTGCCACCCTACAAAGGCGGTGGAGAAATGATTGCTACCGTGACTTTCGAAAAAACTACGTATGCAGATTTACCTCATAAATTTGAAGCAGGAACACCAAATATTTGTGGCGGAATTGCTTTTGGAACGGCTATTGATTATATGAATGAGGTTGGTTTTGACAACATAGCCAAACACGAACACGAATTATTAGTTTATGGCACACAAAAGTTACAAGAAATTGAAGGTATAACCATTTACGGGCCCACAGATTTAACTAAAAAAGCGTCTGTAATTTCTTTCAATATAGAAAACATTCATCCGTATGATATTGGCACGATTATAGATAAATTAGGTATAGCGGTTCGAACAGGACATCATTGTGCGCAGCCAATTATGGATTTTTATAAAATTCCAGGCACAATTAGAGCCAGTTTTGCCTTTTACAATACCAAAGAAGAAATTGATATATTTGTAGCAGCTGTTAAAAAAGCTAAAATGATGTTATCGTAACTAAAACCATAAAAATGAAAAGATTTTTAATTTTATCAACTTTAATCCTTACCGTTTTGGCGTGTAGTGGTTCAAAAAATTTAAGCAAAAACGATGTGCCAACCATTTTTTATGAAGCAAACACCAGAGGTTTTTTTCTTGCGATAAAAGTTGAGAATCAAGTACTTTATACCTCTAATGAGCGAGATTTTAAAGAATATTCAAATAAAATTGAAATTTCAGATACAGATTGGAAAGAGATTTCTGCATTAGCCAAAGCGGTCGATTTAGAAAAGGTAAAAGACTTAAAGTGGCCAACCGAAAAAAGATATTACGACGGTGCAGCATTTGCTAATATTATTTTCGAAGCAAAAGGCATTAAATATCCAGCTAATGGTTTCGATCACGGTTTTCCACCTTTAGAAATAGAAAAATTAGTTACTAAAATTACGAACCTTGCAGAAAAAAATAATGAATATTAAAGAAATACAAAACGAAATTGTTTCCGAATTCTCTATGTTCGATGATTGGATGGAGCGTTACGAGTATATCATTGAATTAGGAAAAGGCTTACCAATTATTGAAGAGCAATTCAAAACAGAAGATAATATTATTAAAGGTTGTCAGTCTAAAGTATGGGTTCACGCTGAAGAAAAAGACGGGAAAGTCGTTTTTTCAGCTGATAGCGATGCCATTTTAACGAAAGGAATAATTGCTATCCTAATAAGAGCTTTTTCGAACCAAACTCCGGCAGAAATTTTAGCTGCCAATACTGATTTTGTAGATGAAATTGGATTAAAGGAACATCTATCGGCAACTCGTGCAAACGGCTTAGTTTCGATGATTAAAAAAATAAAAATGTATGCTTTAGCATTTGAAGCAAGAAATTAAGTGACTCGACCATATAAGTGAATCTTAAAAATAAAACTTATATGTTAAAATAAAAAACCAGAAAAAAATGGAAGAATTTAAAGACGAAATAAACTTAGGCGAAAGCGTAGTAACTGCATTAAAAGGAATCTATGATCCAGAAATTCCAGTAGATATTTATGAATTAGGTTTGATTTATGATGTGATGATTAACGAGGATAATGAAGTTAAAATTTTAATGACGTTAACTTCGCCAAATTGTCCAGTTGCCGAATCGTTACCAAAGGAAGTGGAAGAAAAAGTTGAAAAAATTGATACGATTAAATCTTGTGAAGTTGAAATTACTTTTGATCCACCTTGGAGTAAAGATTTAATGAGCGAAGAAGCTAAATTAGAATTAGGAATGCTTTAATATAGTGTTCAGTGTTCAGTTTTTAGTTGGCAGTTTCCTTCTAATACTTTTCACTTTTACTAATTACTTAAATTATGGAAGAAATAGTAAATAAAGTGGCTAATAGTAGCTTAATGGTTTTCGATTTAGAAGATTATTATCCGGATAGTAATGTGATTGCAGTTGATGTTTCGCAATGGTTGTTTGGTGGTGTTATTTTAAAAGAAACCGAATTTAGAGCGCAATTAAAAGATACTGATTGGTCTGTTTACGGAGATAAATACGTGGCATTATATTGTTCAGAAGACGCAATATTACCCGCTTGGGCGTATACATTAGTTGCTGTTCATTTAGCACCATTTGCTTTAAAAGTAATTCAAGGCTCTAAAGAGTTGGCAATTATCGATTGGTATCAAGACATTTTAAACAAATTAGATTATACCGAATTCTTTGAAAAACCTGTTATTTTAAAAGGTTGTTCTAAAAAGCAAGTGCCAAATGAAGTGTACACTTTGGCTATTCAAAAATTAATGAAGGTAGCCAAAAGCATTATGTTTGGTGAAGCATGTTCCGCAGTGCCTTTGTATAAAAAAAAGTAATTAGAAAATTAAAAGTATAAAAAACCCAGTCAAGTAACTATTTGACTGGGTTTTTGTTTTTATAAATTGTGTAAGATTCTTTCAGAATGACAAACGTTGTGATTATTTTTTTATATTCGAATTTTGGAATTTGGAATTTCTATTTTGGAATTTAATCTAATTTTCCTCTTCCTCAATTACATCTTTGTAATCTGGATATAAAAATTTATTATACGGAAAACGACTGATATGAATACTTCGCACCGCTTCATAAACTTTTTCTCTAAAAGCTTCAAAGTTTTCTTTTTCCGTAGCTGAAATAAAAAGCGTGTTGTTTTCACCTAAATTACTCATCCACGTTTTTTCCCAATCTTGAAGTGAGAAATTTTTAGATGTTTTTTCAATAGTTTCGTCGCATTCATCAATTTTCACATATTTGTACGCGTCAATTTTATTAAAAACCATAATTGTTGGCTTATCGGCACTTTTGATGTCTAATAAAATTTTATTTACAGCCGCAATATGATCTTCAAATTCAGGATGAGAAATATCTACCACGTGTAAAAGTAAATCGGCTTCTCGAACTTCATCTAACGTACTTTTAAAAGAATCCACCAATTGCGTAGGGAGTTTTCTAATAAAACCAACCGTATCGGAAAGCAAGAAAGGTAAATTTTTAATAACCGTTTTTCTTACTGTAGTGTCAAGGGTAGCAAACAGTTTATTTTCTACAAACACTTCGCTTTTCCCAACAGCATTCATTAAAGTTGATTTTCCAACATTTGTATAACCCACTAAAGCCACTCGAACCATTGCGCCACGATTGCCTCTTTGAGTCGACATTTGCTTATCTATAACCTTAATTTTTTCTTTAAGTAAGGAAATTCTATCTCTTACAATTCTTCTATCGGTTTCAATTTCTGTTTCACCAGGACCACGCATACCAATTCCACCTCGTTGACGCTCTAAGTGCGTCCACATTCCGGTTAATCGGGGTAATAAATATTGACATTGTGCTAATTCAACTTGTGTTCTGGCATATGACGTTTCGGCACGTTGTGCGAAAATATCTAAGATTAAATTGGTACGATCTAAAACTTTACAATCTAATTCCCTTGTGATGTTTTTTTGTTGCGAAGGCGTTAATTCATCATCAAAAATTACCGAATTGATATCATATTCTTTGATGTATGATTTAATTTCTTCAAGTTTTCCAGTGCCTACAAATGTTTTAGGATGCGGTTTATCTGTCTTTTGCCAAAAACGTTTCACTACTTCGCCACCAGCCGTATAGGTTAAAAACTCTAATTCGTCTAAGTATTCATTGAGTTTTTCTTCGTTTTGGTTTTGAGTGATAAGTCCAACAATTGCGGTTCTTTCAAAGATATGTTTTTCAACTTCAAGCATAAGTTTTGTAAATATTCACAAAAATAGCCAATAATTTTCAATAAATAACAATGTTGTTTTTTAACGATTTTTTGATGCGTTTTATCGATAAATTTAGTAAACCTATAAAATCTTATTACATTTGTTAATACTTATATAATTTTTAACAAAAAAACTATAATGAAAAAACTACTTTTATTATTATTTATGTTTGCTGGCTTCAGTGTTTTTGGACAAATATCCGAAAACTTTGAAGGCGCAATATTTCCACCAACCGGTTGGACAACCTTTGAAACAGGAACAGGTACAGTTCAGAGTTGGTCTGAAACCAATTTAGGTGTTTTCACCTATGGAGGTGTCGGTAAATCAGCAATGATTAACAAAGAGAATGTGGCTGCGGGTCTAGCAATTGACTGGATGGTTACTTCTGCAGTTACAGTACCTGCTAATGGGCAATTACGATTTTATACCAAAACCATTCAAACTGGGGTTCAAGGAAGTTTATTTGATATCAAAATTTCAACAACTTCCCAAACTAACCCTTCAAGTTTTACTAATCTTATTTCATATGACGAGGCTTCCTTAACAGCTGTATCAAATGTTTACGAAGAAAAAGTAATTGATATACCAGCCACATACCCAGTGGGCTCTACTATTTACATCGCATTTGTGATGACAAATGACAACGGGGATAGATGGTTAATAGACAATGTAAACGTCGTACCAAAATGTAATGCACCTATCGGGCCATTAGCAACAGCAAGCGAAACTACTTCGAGTGCTGTATTAAGTTGGGGAAATCCGGGAGGAATTACAGCATGGGAAGTTGAAGTAGTACCTTTTGCAAGTGCATTTACAGGTGTTCCTACTTACACAAATGTAACTACAAATCCGTTTACTGCAACAAATCCACCACTACCTGCAACACCGATTTTATTACCAAATACGTTATATAAATTTCAGGTACGTTCTGTTTGTACTAGTGGTTTTCCAAGTGATTGGTTTGGACCAAGAAGTTTTCAAACAGCTTCTTTTGGAGATACGTGTGCAGGACCTATTGTAGTTGGAAATCTTACAAATCCATTAGATCCAACATCATTTGTTTCAGGATTATTACCATACCAAACAATTGATAATACAGCCAATTATTTAGATTTATTTGACACGGCACAGCCTTTAACATGTAGTGGAACAGCTACCAATTATATGGCAGGTAATGATGTTTTTTATTCATACACTGCAACATTTACTGGTAATATTGCTATTTCTTTATCACCTACAAACGTAAGTTCAAGTATACATGTTTACAGTGCTTGTCCAGGAACTGCCGGAGCTACTTGTTTGGCAGGACAGGCTAATGCAACATCAAATGTTAGAAACATTAACCAATTTCCTGTAGTTGCAGGAACTACCTATTACATAATAATATCCTCAAGTGCTGCACAGCAAACGGTTGGCTATACATTAACGATTCAACAAGTTTTCTGTAACCAACCCACTACATTAGCAGCGCCAATTACATCAAGTACAACCGCTAATTTAACATGGGCAGCCGACGCAGGTGTTACCACTTGGCAATATTCAGTTGGAGCAGCGCCATACGGATTGCCTACAGGTACTACATTTACTTCCACTACTTCAAACACAACAAATTCATTCACAGGAGTTTCAGGAGTTGCATACGAATATTATGTAAGAGCGCAATGTAGTGATGGAAATTACAGCATTTGGGCAGGCCCATTTCCATTTACATTACCACAAGTGGCCACGCCGTTAAACTTTACAGACGGATTAGAAACCTTAACAGGATGGACTTTAAATAATGGAACACAATCTAACAAATGGGCAGTTGGTTCTGCAGTAAATAACGGAGGAACAAAATCGCTTTATATTACAGATACTAGTGGAGCTACAAATACGTATAATAACACGGCTACTTCAGTAGTTCAAGCGTATAAAGATTTTGTAATTCCAGCAGGAGCTACACAATTGGATTTTACATTTGATTGGCGCTCTGTAGGTGAAGTACAAGATTATATTCGTGTTTGGACAGTCCCTACGACATTCACACCTACAGCCGGAACACAAATTACAGCTGTGGCGAATAGTAGAATAAAAATAGGACCAGATTTCACATCAATACCAAACTTTATTACACAAAATTACACATTAAACGCTACGCCTTATGCTGGTGGCAATATGCGTGTGGTTTTTGAATGGAGAAATAACAACACAGTTGGAAATCAACCACCAGCTGCTATTGATAATATAAAATTAGATTATGTTGTATGTCCTAAACCATTGACCGCAACAGTTTCTAATATAAACTATAACAATGCACAAGTAAACTGGGCTAATGGCGCAACGGAAACCCAATGGGAAGTTTTAGTTTTACCAGCAGGCTCTGCTGCTCCAACGGCAACTTCAGTTGGGGTTCTTGCTTCAACAAATCCATTTGTTGTTACTGGATTAACTTCTGTAACTTGTTATGATGTGTATGTAAGAGCGGTTTGTTCTTCTACATCTGTAAGTTTATGGTCGCCAGCTGCAAACTTCTGTACAACCCCAAATTTTTGTGCAGGAGATCATTTTTATGATATAGGGGGTGCTACAGGAAATTATACAAACAATCAAACAAATGTGCTTACTACCGTATGCCCTAATATCGCAGGTAACGTTGTAACTGTATTGTTTAATACATTTAATTTAGCTGCAGGGGATAATTTAATAATTAGAAATGGAAATTTAATAACATCACCAGTTCTTGGTACGTATACGGGTACTACTTTACCACCATCATTTACAGCAACAAACCCTAGTGGCTGTTTATCATTTGTATTTACTTCTAATGCTACAGGAGTTGCTGCAGGATGGGATGCTACAATTTTTTGTACGCCACCAATTACATGTCCTAAACCAACAACATTAACAACTACAAGTATAGGAACGACGTCTGTTCAACTTGGTTGGACTGAAGCTGGAACTGCAACACAATGGGAAATACTTGTTTTACCTCTTGGTTCCCCTGTTCCTAATCCTGGAACACCAGGTACATTAGTTACTACAAATCCTTTTGTATGGGGTTCATTAACACCAGGTACGGCTTATACTTTCTTTGTTAGAGCAAAATGTTCTGACACTGATTTTAGTTTTTATTCAAATGGGGTTAATTTTTCTACTAAACCTTTAAATGATGAGTGTGGTACAGCATTAACAGTACCTGTAAATGCAGACATGAACTGTACTTTAGTAACACCAGGAACAATAACCGGAGCTACAAATTCAGGGTTACCTGCTTCAACTTGCGGTGGAACAGCTGATGATGATACTTGGTTTACATTTACTGCGACTTCTAATGCACATATAATTAATTTTAATAATATTGTAGGAACAACTACTGACTTAAGTCACGCAGTTTATTCGGGCACTTGTGGTGCATTAACTTTATTATATTGTGATGTAAATAATTTTAGTTTCAATAATACTTTTGTCTCAGGACAAACCTATTATATCAGAGTTTGGTCAGCATTGACTACTGTAAATCAAACAGCTAGTTTTAATGTCTGTATTAATAAAGTTGGACCGCCAATTCTTGCTGAAAATTCATCAACAACTGCTGCGCCTACAACTTATACCGTACAGCAGTTAGTTACAGATGTTTTGGTAACTTCACCTTGTGGAATTGTTTCAAATATTACTTTCTCTACAGGTACTAATTTTGGACAACCTGAAAATGGTATTGGGTATTTCAATAAAAATGGTTCTTCATTTGGATTAGATGAAGGAATTATTTTAGCTACGCGTTCTGCAAATACTTGCGATGGTCCTAACACTGCTGCATCTGAAGGAGCTAACGCATGGGCAGGAGACGCTCAATTACTTACTTATATGCAATCAGTTGGACAATCTGTTTCAAATTATTATAATTCGTCAAAAATAGAATTTGATTTTGTTCCAATTGCCGATCAAGTAAAATTTGATTTCATTTTTGCTTCTGACGAATATGGAACGTTTCAATGTGATTATTCTGATGCATTTGCTTTTTTCTTAACGAATTTAGCAACTAACACAACTGTAAATTTAGCAGTTATTCCTGGAATAACACCAGCGGTTCCTATTGCGGTTACAACAATTAGAAAAAATGATTATAATGCAAGTTGTGCTTCTGCAAACCCAAATTATTTTGATAAATTTTACGGAACTGGAAATCCACAAAATGGATTGCCAGATGTAATTGCACCAACTAACTTTAAAGGATACACTGTACCAATGTCTGCTGTTGGAACTGTAATTCCTGGACAAATATATCACATGAAATTTGTTGTTGGAGACAGAAACGACTCTGCATTCGACAGTGCCGTTTTCTTAAGTAAATTTGACATTGGTAATGTAGATTTAGGAGCTGACTTAACAGTAAATGGTAATAACGCATTGTGTGCGGGTCAATCTTATACTATTAATAGTGGTTTAACCGCTCCTCCTTATGGTTTTACATGGTACTTTAAAGCACCAGCATCATCTACATTTGTTGAAATTGTAGGACAAACAGGTGCTTCATTAAATGTAACTGCTCCAGGAGAATATAAATTAGTAGCACAATATGTAGGTTCTGCTTGTGTTGGAGAAGACACAATTGTAGTAGAATTTTATCCTGATTTAATTTTAATTACGCCTGAACCAAATGATTTATCAATTTGTTCTACAACACCAGTGTTTGATTTAACTCAAAACACATCTGTTGTAACGGCTAATTTTTCAAATCCTGCGGCATATCAAGTGACTTATTATTTATCGCAAGCGGACGCTATTGCTGCATCAAATTCAATAGCCAATCCAAGTGCATTTGTGAACAGTACGAACCCTCAAACTATTTGGGTTAGAATTTATAGCACCTTAACTTTTTGTTCAGGGATCAAGAACTTTGACCTTATTGTTTTAGCACCGCCAATAGCTGATATTACTTATAATAGCGCACCATATTGTTTTAATCAAGGAACAGCTACCGTAACTAATAATGGTTCAACAGGAGGTACCTATTCTATTGTTGGAAATCCTGCTAATATTTCTGTAAATAGTTCTGGAACTGTGTCATGGACAAATCAAATTACTCCAAGTACTTATACTATTTACTATGAATTAGGTTCTGGCGCTTGTTCATCAAATGATTCATATACTATTACTATTGCCCCGCCAATTACAGCATCGTTTACAACTAGTAACACTACAATTTGTGATGGAGATACTGAAACAATTACAGTGTCAGGACCTGCTGGAGCTACATTAACGTATAGTGATGGTAGTTCAAATCAAACAGTTGTTTTAAATACTTCTGGAACAGGGACAATTTCCCACACAGGCGGAACTAGAACCTATACTTTAGTGAGTTTAACTTCAGGGGCTTGTACGCAAACACTAACAGGAACAGTTGTTATTACAGTAAATACCTTTAGTTTTACTATTAGTGGAGCGTGTGAAGGTAGCCAGTTTTTATTAACTTCAAATATTTCTAATCCTCAAAATTATACTTTTGAATGGACTAATAGTTCTAATATTGTTGTAGGAACGTCTAGCACTTTAATCATAGATAATCCGGGGACTTATTCTTGTTCGGTTACTAATTTAACTGGACTAGCATGTACAACAGAAGTTTCAAAATTATTTGACAATACATTCTGCCAAATCCAGAAAGGTATTTCTCCCAACGGCGACGGTTTAAATGACTTTTTAAAGTTGGTTGCTAAGAAGGTTGAGATATTTAACCGATATGGTAAGGAGGTTTATTCTAAGGAGAACTACAATAATGATTGGCGTGGTCAATTCATGGGAGGCGGAGAGATGCCGGATGGTACATATTACTATG
>NZ_JBIKJY010000035.1:0-16301 GCF_044360715.1 Flavobacterium sp. | reverse complement strand
GCCAAACCTGCACTTCTAGATAATCGGTTAGAATCGCCTTCTAAAAAATTATCAAAGCTATAATTGGCATTTAATTGAGATTCTATTTTAACATTTCTAATACCAGGAATAATAAAAGGATTTTTCAATTCCGGATTTTTATTCACAATAGGCACATCAATTTCTTGTGTTTTAACAGAACTACGATATGTACTAGGAATTTGCTCTGTAAATGGAAGTTTATTGCCAGAAGTGTTTTCCATTTTAATTTTATACACTAGCTTTGCTTGGTTTCCAAGTTCTTTAGTTAAAGCAGTTTTTAATATAACAACATAATGTTCTTCAAGCCACTCGTAAAAGAATTTACTAGGAACTTGAATATGCAAAGCATTGTCTTCTGATAGACTAATTGCTACAATAGGTTCAAACCAAGTTTTATAGGCTTGTTCCTGAATATTGTCCTTGATAAAGGACAAGCAATTATTCCAAACAGATTTTGCTGCATTAGTCATCATGTGTTGTAATTTTAAAAAAGTTTTTAATCTAATTTTGAGAAAAAGAAAGGGTTAACTTTTTTTTACGTAGATTTTATTGGGAGAGCAAATATGTGAACAAATTTATTTAAAAAAAAATGAAATGCTATTGTAATTTAAAAAATATTGTTGTATGTAGTTTTGATTTTAATTTAATAAATAATTAACATTAATTTTAACAACAAAAAATATATAATAAATAATAATGAGAGAATACGAATTTACGGTACGAGTTAGATACGCAGAAACGGATCAGATGGGTGTGGTGTATCATGGAAATTACGCCCAATATTTTGAAATGGGTAGAGTAGAGTGGTTAAGGAACTTTGGTGTTTCATATAAATGGATGGAAGATAATGGCGTTATGTTACCTGTGGTTTCATTAGAAATGAACTATAAAAAACCAGCGCGTTATGACGATATATTACGAGTAAAAACAATACTAAAAAGTCAAACCTCCGTGAAAATAGAATTTGACTATGAAATTTACAATGAACAGAATCAATTGTTAACAACCGGATACTCGATGCTTGTTTTTGTAGATATGAAAACGGGTAGGCCAATTGTACCTCCATCATATGTTTCCGATAAAATAAAAAATATTTTATAATGGATTTAACTGAATTTGATCGCTTATTTGATAAGAAAAATTATAAAAGACACCCTTGGGAAATTTCCAGAAAAAAGGTGCTTTTTAAGTTATTGTCCGCTTCAGAAATTAAATTTCCAATCAAACGAATTGTCGATATTGGCGGTGGCGATGCTTATATTATTAATGAAATTTTTAAGTACAAATTGGCAGATGAATATTTTACTATTGATACCGCATATTCTCCTGAAATTATAGCGCAATTGAAGGTAAATTATGGAGAAAATGCGATTCATTATGTGCAAAATCTTACCGATTATTTCAATACGTTTCCTAGTGATGAAAACGTACTTTTCTTATGTATGGATGTTTTGGAACATTTAGAAAATGAAGATGAAATCTTACAACATCTTACTCATAAAAACAATTATTTCTTATTTGCAGTTCCCGCTTTTCAGACTGTTTTCTCGCAGCATGATGTATTATTAGGACATTATAGAAGATATAATTTGAAACAATTAGAAAAGCTATTGACTAAAAACCAATTTCAAATATCAGATAAAGGATATTATTTTTCATCACTATTATTAGTTAGGTGGATTGAAAGTATCTTTAATAAAAACAAAAAAGCGTCTATTGATAATTGGACAGGTACTACTTTTAAATCAAAATTGTTAGTAGCTATTTTGCAACTCGATTTTGCTTTTACTCGAGTAATTCAAAAATTTGGAATTAAAATGTATGGATTATCGTGTTATTGTATTTGTAAAAAATAAAAATTATAGTTCTTCAATCTCAATTTCAAATAATGCTGTAAAAATATCAACGATTTCTTTGGCATTTTTTTTTCTCGTTGCGATTTCAATTTCGCAATTCAGTTCCATTTTTTGATGAACAATCTGAATATTTTTTTCTTTAATAATTCGCATTACTTTATTCATGTTTTTATAATCGAAAGTAATTTTAAACTGTTTGTCAATGGTTTTCTCAATAATATTTGCTTCATCTAAAGTAAGTTGAGCCGTAGTTTTATAAGCAGAAATTAATCCACCAACACCTAATTTTACACCACCAAAATAACGAATTACCACTACTAATACATTCGTGATATCAAAGGATTGAATTTGTCCATAAATAGGCATTCCAGCAGAATTACTTGGTTCGCCATCATCATTAGCTCTAAATTTTATAACTTCCGTACCAATTTGATATGCATAACACCAATGCCGTGCCGAAAAATGTTCTGTTTTTAATTGATCAAGATGTTTTTTAACTTCAAGTTCTGAAGAAATAGGGAAAGCATAACCAAAAAATTTACTATTTTTTTCTTTAAATAAAATATTTTCAACCGATTCATCAAGGGTTTTATATGTATCTTTAATTTGGAGATCTTGCAATTTTATACTATTTTTTTATCGAATAAATGGGTTACATCATCTTGACCTACAAGTATTTGCCAAGTATTAATGCCTAATGCTTTTGCAGCTTCAATATGTTCTGCGGTATCATCTACAAAAAGCGTCTTTTTTGGATTTAAATTATTTTGCTTTAAAATTAAATTGAAAACAGCTGCATCTGGTTTTCGCTCTTTAATTTCGTAGGAAAAATAAATTTTATTAAAATGCGCATAAAATTCTCTCGCAAAGGTTAAACCTACTCGATGTTCAAATTTATCAATATGTGTGGGATTGGTATTGCTCAATAAAAATATGTTGTATTTGTTTTGTAATTTTTCTAAAAACTCCAAACGTTCTAAAGGAAAATCACCAATAATAGCATTCCAAGCTTCTCTAATTTCTACAAGATTGGCATTTGGTAGGTGTTTCTGAATGGTTTCCATAAATTGCAATTCATCTATTTTACCTGTTTCAAATAAAATAGCAGCAGCTTTCAAATCATCAGTCCAAGCGTTTAAACCTAATTTTTTAAACGCATCAACACTGGCTTGATGATTCAAGTTTAAAAATACATCTCCTAAATCAAAAATAATGGCTTCAATCATAATTTAAGTATGTTTTAAGTTGGTTGTTTTTAATTTTTATAGTTTTTTCAGGTATAAAATTAAATTTAGGGCTTTTAACACCTTCTGTAATTTTATTCTCTGCTATAAAAACCCTCGCTTCATCCCATAAATGGTTATCTATAAATTGTTGCAAAGTAAATGTGCCGCCTTCTACAATAACAGATTGAATATTTTTTTCAAATAAATGAGTTAAGATATTAGAAATCAAATGAGTATCAAACTGTATACATTCATAAGCGATATTTATCGAATGTACACAATTTTCTTGTTCTGTAAAAATTATTGTCGGATTTTTTTTATTTTTTACATTAAATTCATCTGAAATTTTATTTGATTTATCAATAATAATTCGAGTGGGATGCTGTCCAAACCAATCTCTGGCATCTAAACTTGGATTGTCATTTAAAACAGTTGTTGTTCCAACTAAAATGGCTTGTTCTTCTGTTCGATATTTGTGAACCAATTGCCTTGAATAGTCGTTTGAGATAGCGAAAGAGGTTTTTGAATTGGGTATAAAAGGTGCAATAAATCCATCTGCCGATTCTGCCCATTTTAGTATAATATATGGTCGTTTTTTATTGTGAAATGTAAAAAATCGCTTATTCATTCTCAAACATGCTTCCTCTAAAACATTTAGTATAACTTCGCAACCGGCTTGTTTTAATTTTTCAATACCTTTTCCGGCAACTTCTGAAAAACTATCGATACAACCAATTACTACTTTTGGAATTTTATGTTCAATAATCAAATTAGCACACGGAGGTGTTTTTCCAAAATGACTACACGGTTCTAAACTCACATAAATGGTACTTTTGGAGAGTAATTCTTTGTTTTTTACTGAATTAATTGCAAGTACTTCCGCATGTGGTTCGCCTGCTTTTTTGTGCCAACCTTCACCAATTATTTTTCCATTAAATACAATCACGCTTCCTACTAACGGATTAGGATATGTAGTACCTAAACCATTTTTAGCCAATTGCAAACAACGTTTCATGTATATTTCATGCTCAATCATCTTACAAATTTAGTACTTTTACATTTTATATTTACTAATGAATTACATAATAAGAGAAATTGCACCTAAAGACAATTTGAAAATCGCTACTGTGATTCGAAATGTCTTTGAAGAATTAGACGCACCAAAAGTAGGAACCGCTTATGCTGACCCGCATTTAAATACTTTATTTGAAGTGTATCAAGATGACAATGAAATTTATTTTGTAGTAGAAACAGACGAAATTATTTTAGGAGGTTGTGGTATAGGAAAATTAATTGATACCGAAATTAAAATTTGCGAATTACAAAAAATGTATTTAGCAAAAGAGGCTCGTGGAAAAGGAATTGCAAAAGAATTAATGCAAAAATGTTTAACATTTGCTAAACAAGCAGGTTACGATAAATGCTATATTGAAACTTTGCCATTTATGAAAGATGCGCAAAAATTATATGTAAAATCAGGTTTTACCTATATAGACGGACCAATGGGTTCCACAGGACATAATGCTTGTGATGTGTTTATGATTAAAGATTTGTAGTTTTTTAGCCACGGATTACACTAATTTGCACAGATTTAAAATCCTTTAATCTTTAAATCTGTGGCAAAACATTTTAACAAAATTTCATATGAATATTAAAAGTTTAAAAACGTATTTTTTTACTGAATTGCAAACCATTCAGGAAGATTCAGAAATAGAAAGTTTCTTTTTTATTTTGACGGAATTTCTGCACAATTTAAAAAGAATTGATGTTTCACTACACCCTGATTTTGAAGTTTCTGAGTCAGATTTAGAAAAATGGAATACCATAATTTCAGAACTTAAAACCGAAAAACCCATTCAATATATAACTGGTGAAGCCTGGTTTTATGGTTTACGATTTGAAGTGAATGAAAATACGTTAATTCCAAGACCAGAAACAGAAGAATTAGTTGAATGGATAGTTGAAAGTCAAAAGTCGAAAGTCGAAAGTCAAAAGTTAAATTCTCAAAATCTAATAATCCAAAAATCTAACAATCTAACTATTCTAGATATAGGAACAGGTTCAGGTTGTATTCCGATTACTTTGAAAAAAGAAATTCCTTATTCGTTCGTTTATGCGATTGATATTTCAGAAAAAGTGTTAGAAACGGCACGTAAAAACGCTTTTGATAATCAAGTTGAGGTGAATTTTGTTCATCAAGATATTTTAAAATCTTCAAATCTTCAAATCTCCAAATCTTCAAATCTCCTTTTTGATATTATCGTTTCAAATCCACCCTATGTTCGTAATTTAGAAAAACAAGAAATCAAGAAGAATGTTTTAGATTATGAACCGCATTTGGCCTTGTTTGTCGATGATTCTGACGCATTGTTATTTTATAGAAAAATAGCTCAATTGGCATTGAAAAGCTTAGCGTCAAACGGAAAATTATTTTTTGAAATCAATCAGTATTTAGGAAATGAAACCGTTGAATTATTAGAGCATTTAGGTTTCAAAAACATTGAACTTCGTAAAGATTTTATGGGGAATTACAGAATGATTTGTTGTGGTTTATAATTTCAATGTTCAACATTGAACATTCGTTGTTCAAAATTTTGATTAACGAACTCTGAACAACGAATTTTGAAGTTTATTTACTCATAACGCAACGCCTCAACCGGATCTAACTTAGAAGCTTTAATAGCGGGATATAATCCAGAAATAATAGTCACTATAAACGTGGTTGCAAATGCTGCAATAATAGCAGCCCAAGGCGTAACAAACTCAAAACCAGCAACTGAAGCAATTAATGTACCGAGTAATAATCCTAAAATTATTCCAATAATTCCACCAATCTGACTAATAATAAAGGTTTCTGTAAAAAATTGCCAAGCAATTGTACCTCGTTTCGCTCCTAGCGATTTTCTAATGCCGATTTCTCTTGTTCTTTCTGAAACGGAAACCAACATAATATTCATAAGCGCAATTGTTGACCCAAAAATGGTAATAGCACCAATTGCAACAGCAGCAATATTAATTATTGCAATGTTTTCACCTAATTTTTGAATTAAATCGTCACTGCGTTTGATGCCGAAGTTTTCTTTCTCAACTGGATTTAATTTTCTAACTCGACGCATAGTAACTATCGAATTATCAACGGATTCGTCTAATAATTGTTTGTTGCTAATTTTCACAGCTATATCATAATTTATATTGGGCTGCGAAAATATAGAACGGGCAATTTGTATTGGAATGATAATTCGTAAATCTTGATTATTTCCGAAAGTTGCTCCTTTTTCTTTCAATAATCCAATGACTTTAAATTTAGCACCTCTTACAGAAACAGTTTTGTCAATAGGATTTACGCCTTCAAATAAGCCATCTTTGAAATTTGCACCTACTATACATACATAATTATTATTATCAACGTCAAAAGAATTAAAATTTCTACCTGATTCTAAATCGAAACCATTATTTGGAATAAAATTTTCGTCAGCACCCAAAACGGTAATTTCTGGATCTGTTTTTTTGTTGTCAAATTTTACTTCTGCATTCGCTGATGCTGTAAATGATAATGAAGTAGCTGTAAAAGGAAATTCAAATTTATCTTTAAATGCCTTGGCTTGTGGGTAGCTAATAATTGGATTTATTTTTTGTCCTTCGTCATTTCGGTTAATTTGTTCCGAAAAATCATATTGACTTATAGAAAAAGTATTGGCACCCATAGAAGCGAAATTCCCAAATAAATTATTTTCTAAAGCTTTGGTTAAAGTTAAAATTCCTACTAAAAAAGTAATCCCAATAACAATGATAAACACTGTTAAAAAGGTGCGCAACGCTTGACTTCTAATAGAATCAATAGCAATTTTTGTATTTTCTTTGAATAATCCAATCATGACTATTTGACTACCTTTTGTTTTAAATGTTACATGATTTTTGAAAAGAATATAGAAAATAGAAAATAGAAAATAGATTTGGACTTTTTTGGAACACAGATTTGATAAATTATAAAAATTATAAAAATTTCTCAAATCTGTGTTGTCACTATTCTTGATTTTTGCTATTGATTTTTGCGAATCCATTTAAAAGTCAGATATTTGTAATCTATTAGATAAACATTATATAATTTTTCAATATACAATCAAAAAAATGGCATCAAAACCAAGTATTCCTAAAGGAACTCGCGATTTTTCATCTACAGAAGTAGCTAAACGGAATTATATATTTTCTATTATTAAATCTAATTTTGAACAGTTTGGTTTTCAACCTATTGAAACCCCTTCTTTTGAAAATTCGGATACATTAATGGGAAAATATGGGGAAGAAGGCGATAGACTGATTTTTAAAATATTGAATTCGGGGGATTATTTAGATAAAGTTTCAGATGAAGATTTAACGGCTAAAAATAGTAGAAAAATAACGACTCAAATATCTGAAAAAGCGTTGCGATACGACTTAACCGTGCCTTTTGCTCGTTATGTTGTGCAACATCAAAACGAATTAGAATTTCCGTTTAAGCGATATCAAATTCAACCTGTTTGGCGTGCAGACCGACCACAAAAAGGACGTTTTAGAGAATTTTTTCAATGCGATGCCGATGTAGTAGGAAGTAATTCGCTTTGGCAAGAAGTAGAATTTGTACAATTATACGATACCATTTTTACTGCTTTAGGTTTAAAAGGTGTACACATTAAAATTAACAACCGTAAAATATTATCTGGAATTGCTGAAGTTATTGGCGCTTCTGATAAATTAATTGATTTCACGGTTGCTTTAGATAAATTAGATAAAATTGGCGAAGATGGCGTTAAAAAAGAAATGCTTGAAAAAGGAATTTCTGAAGCAGCCATTGAAAAAGTGCAACCGCTTTTCAATTTTACAGGAACCATTCCAGAAAAAATAGAAAAATTAGCCACGCTTTTAGCTTCTTCAAATGAAGGTTTAAAAGGTGTTGAAGAATTGAAATTCATCTGTAATGCTTGTAACGAATTGGGTTTAAAATCGGCAAATTTAGATATAGATGTTACGTTAGCTCGTGGATTAAATTACTACACAGGTGCCATTTACGAAGTTGGTGCTCCAACGGGTATTGCTATGGGTTCTATTGGTGGCGGTGGTCGTTACGATGATTTAACTGGAATTTTTGGATTAAAAAACATGAGTGGTGTGGGAATTTCTTTCGGATTAGATCGAATTTATTTGGTTTTAGAAGAATTAGGTTTGTTTCCAGAAACAGTAACCACAACTTCAAAAGCGTTATTTATAAATTTTGGTGAAGCCGAAACGTTATTTTCATTAAAAGCCATTTCGCAACTTAGACAAAATAATATTAAGGTAGAAATGTATCCAGATGCCGCAAAAATGGCAAAACAATTTCAGTTTGCTGAGAAAAAAGGGATTCAATTTGCTGTTTTAGTAGGGGAAGAAGAAATCAAACAAAATCAATATAAAATTAAAAATTTGATTTCAGGAGCACAAGAAACGGTTTCGTTAGATCAATTAATAGAAAAATTGAAATAAGATATTAGATAGGAACACAGATTTCATAGATTAACACGGATTTTAATTTGTGTCAATTTGTGAAAATCTGTGTAAAATAAAATAAAATGAAGAAATACTTCCAAGAATTCAAATACAATTTCAATTTAGCTTTACCTGTTATTTTAGGTATGGTCGGTCATACGTTAGTTGGAGTAGTGGATAATATTTTTGTAGGACAATTGGGTTCTACAGAATTAGCGGCGGTTTCTTTAGGAAATAGTTTCGTGTTTATTGGAATGTCTATTGGGATTGGATTTTCTACAGCCATCACACCAATTATAGCAGAGTTTGATAGTACAAAAGATAGAGAAGGCGGAAGAACTGCTTTTCAAAATGGATTAATTTTATGTACCATTTTAGGTTTTGGATTGTTCTTTTTATTGCTTTTTGCCAAACCTTTGTTGTCATATATGAACCAACCAGCCGATGTAGTAAAATTAGCTAAACCTTTCTTGGATATTGTTGGTTTCTCATTGGTGCCTCTTGTGATTTTTCAAGCGTACAAACAGTTTGCAGACGGAATGAGTGAAACCAAATATTCTATGTATGCTACAATTTACGGAAATATTATCAATGTAGTAATTAATGCTTTATTGGTTTTTGGATTGTTTATGTTTCCTAAAATGGGAATTGTAGGATCTGCTATTGGAACATTAATCGCACGTGTTTTTATGGTTATTTATATGCACTATATATTGTCTAAAAACGAAAAATTCAAATCCTTTTTCAAGAATTTTGGTTGGCAATCTTTTCAAAAAAGTGTTTCAGATAAAATTATTAAGTTGGGTATTCCTTCTTCCTTACAAATGTTTTTTGAGGTAGCCTTATTTACAGGTGCCATTTGGTTGTGTGGTATGATTGGAACCACCAGTCAGGCAGCCAATCAGATTGCATTAAGTTTGGCTTCGCTAACTTTTATGTTTGCGATGGGATTAAGTGTTACGGCTATGATTCGTGTAGCCAATCAGAAAGGATTAAATGATTATAAAAAACTAAATACGGTAGCCCATTCTATATTTCTAATGGCCATTATTTTAGAAATTATTTTTGCAGTGGTTTTTATGTTAGGAAGTCAAATTTTCCCTTCGTTTTTTGTAAATTCAGAAATGGCACTTAATGCTACAGAAATTAAAGAAGTACTTTCTGTATCATCCAAATTATTAATAATTGCTGCATTTTTCCAAATTTCAGACGGCATTCAAGTGGTAGTTTTAGGCGCATTACGTGGCTTACAAGACGTAAAAGTGCCAATGTATTTAACCTTTATTGCGTATTGGATAATAGGTTTTCCAATATCTATTTATTTAGGATTATATACTTCATTAAAAGCCGAGGGCGTTTGGATTGGCTTATTAGCCGGATTAACGGCTGCTGCATTAATGCTTTACCTACGATTTAGATTTCTATTAAAATTACATAGATAAAATTTGAAAAAGAATTGTACTTTTGAAACTTAATTATACAAATTACTAAACAAAATATAAAATATGGAATTACCAAAATTTGTAATAGGCGACAACACTGATTTTCCTGATGATATTTTTGTCATTCATTTAGAATATCCAAGATTTTTCATCAATCTAAAAGATGATTCTGTAGAATTTTTAGAAGATGTTGAAGAAGAAGATCAAAAAGAACTGGAGGTTGAAATGGAACATTTAATTACGCTAGCTGGCGAATTTTATGACCGAGAAATGGAACGTTACGAAAAAGCATAATAAAAACCGATAGTTAATCTATCGGTTTTTTAATCTAACAATCTAAAAGTCTAAGAAATCTAACAATCTAAGTAGTCTAATATGTCTAAATTAAGAACTGCAGCTTAACATAGAACTTCCAATTTTTTGTCTTGCCCAATCGGGTCTTTTTGCAAACCATTTTTCAAATTCAGGCTGTTCATCATACGGATGCAAAAGCAGTTTGTATAATTCATTTAGTAACGAATAATCTTCTTTTTCTGCCAATTCAATCGCCATTTGCGCCATATAATTACGTAAAACATATTTCGGATTCACCGAATTTTGAAGTGTTTTTCGTTCGTTATCTGAAAGTAGTTCTTTATTTAAAAGTGTTACATAATGTGCAAACCAAAAATGCCAAGTTTCTAAAATAATGCCTGTAACCTCTTCAGGTTTGTAAAACGCAGCGGTAATTTTTGATACACAAACTTCACTTGTATCTGTTTTTTCAATCTGATTTAGTTTTCTAAAAAAAATGGTATAATCTGTTTCTGTTTGTTCTAAATTATATAGTAATTGTTGAATCAGCTTTTCGTCTTCGTCATTTTTTAATGTAATACCCAATTTTTTCAACATCATTTCTAAAAAATCTTCATCGTATTTTTTAGCATAATCATTTAGAATTTCTTCCAAAGGTGCTGCTTCTTCAATTAGCGGATACAATGCATTTGCCAATTGATATAAATTCCATAAAGCAATATTCGATTGGTTGCCAAATCGGTATCTTTTTCCTGCTGCATCAGTTGTATTGGGCGTCCAATTCGGGTTGTAATCTTCAAGCCACCCATAAGGTCCGTAATCAATAGTTATGCCGTGAATACTCATGTTGTCTGTATTCATTACACCATGCACAAAACCTACACGTTGCCAATGAAGTAGTAACGCTCTTGTTTTTTCGGCAATAGTTTTAAAAAATGCAATGTATTTTTCTTTTCCTGTTGTATTAATTTCTGGATAATAATTTGTAATCGTATAATCTGTAAGTAATTTTAAATTTTCAATATCATTTTGAGACGACAACAATTCAAAACTTCCAAAACGAATAAAACTTGGTGCTATTCTGCAAACAATTGCCCCTTTTTCTAATGCCGCATTTCCATCATACATAACATCTCGAACCACTTCATCACCAGTCGAAATTAAAGACAAAGAACGAGTTGTTGGAACACCCAAATGAAACATAGCTTCGCTACACAAATGTTCACGAATTGAGGAACGCAATACAGCCAATCCATCAGCTCGTCTAGAATAGGGTGTAGGACCTGCGCCTTTTAATTGTAATGTAAATAACTGATTATTATGTTCAATTTCACCTAAAACTATAGCTCTACCATCGCCCAATTGTCCTGCCCAATTTCCAAATTGATGACCAGCATAATTCATGGCAAACGGTTTAGAATTTCCTATAATTTCAGCACCAGAAACCAAATTTAAAAACGCCTCTGAAGCAATAAAATCATCTGAAAAACCAATTAAATTCTGAACTTCTTTTGCCAGATGAAGTAATTTTGGACGACTTGGTATTTTCGGTTTTACATATGAAAAAGCGGCATTATTTACTTGACGTGTAAAGTTTTCTTCAATAGGATCTGAAGGTAAATTTGTATTGAATTTATGTAGAAATTGAATAGACATTAGCTTTTAATAATTCACAAAGTTACAGAATAAAATTTTTAAATATTGTCTATTAAAATGTATATTTGTACAAATTTCATAGGATGAATGCGATAGAAACAAAATCTAATTTAGAAACGTATTTTCAGCAGTTTAGAAAAGATATCATCGGTATTAACCAATCGTTTGTTTCGCCATTTGGAGAACAAAAAATTGTTTATACAGATTGGACGGCAAGCGGCCGATTGTATCGACCAATTGAAGAAAAACTAATGGATACTTTCGGACCTTTTGTAGCCAATACGCATACAGAAACTTCTATTACAGGTACGGCGATGACGATGGCATATCATGAAGCCCGTCATATTATAAAACGCCATGTAAATGCTACAGAAAATGATGTTTTGATTACAGACGGAACTGGAATGACAGGTGTTGTAAATAAATTACAACGTATTTTAGGTCTTCGAATTCCAGAAAATTTAAAAGAATATACTACTATTCCAAATGAAATTAAGCCTATAGTGTTTATTTCGCACATGGAGCACCATTCTAATCAAACATCTTGGTTAGAAACTATTGCCGATGTGGTAGTGATCCCTGCAGATGAAAATGGCTTGTTTTCAATAGATAATTTCACAAAATTAGTGCATAAATATAAAGATAGAAGTTTTAAAATTGCATCTATAACCTCTTGTTCAAACGTAACAGGAATTCGAACACCTTATCACGAAGTAGCCAAAATTATGCATCAAAATAACGGCGTTTGCTTTGTTGATTTTGCCTGCTCAGGACCTTACGTGGAAATTAATATGCATCCAGAAGATAAAGAAGCGTATTTAGATGCGATATTCTTTTCGCCACATAAATTTTTAGGCGGACCTGGTTCTTGTGGTGTGATGATTTTTAATAAAGAACTATACAAAAATAATATTCCTGATTGTCCTGGTGGCGGAACGGTTTCTTGGACAAATCCTTGGGGCGAACACCAATATATTGATAATATTGAAGATAGAGAAGATGGTGGAACGCCTGGTTTTTTACAAGTGATGAAAACGGCGCTTGCGATTCAGTTGAAAGAAAAAATGGGTGTGCAATCTATTTTAGAAAGAGAACACGAATTGGTTGATTATATTTTTGAACGATTAGCACCAATCGAAAACATACATATTTTAGCATCAGAACACACGGATAGGTTAGGGGTAATTTCATTTTACATTACCGATTTACACTTTAATTTAGGGGTAAAATTATTAAACGATAAATTCGGAATTCAAGTTCGTGGAGGGTGTAGTTGTGCTGGAACATACGGGCATTATTTACTAAATGTAAATCAAGAAACCTCAAATTCTATTACTTGCAGTATTAATGAAGGCGATTTAACCAACAAACCAGGTTGGATTAGAATGTCAATTCATCCTACAACTACGTCAGAAGAAATTCAATTGGTTTGTGATGCGATTATTGATGTTGCAGAAAACTTCACCTCTTGGCAAGAAGATTATATTTATAATCCTACTAAAAACGATTTCAATCATAAAAATGATAGTAGACCAGAAGTTGAAATGGTGAAAAGTTGGTTTCTTTAAACACATAGGAACTTAGTAAAAGTATTGATAAATTTAGAAGCTTCGCTTTGCATAGAAAACATAGACTGGCTTACTTTTCACTTTTTACTTTTCACTTACCTCATATGCTTCCATCGTTTATGCGTCCACAAGTAAAATTCTGGGGCGTCATAAATTTGTTGTTCAACTAATTTTAGGAAATTGCTTGTGATTTCGTAATTCGGAATGTCTTTGATGTTTTCATCACAAAGGATTTCGAAACTACCTTCATAATGCCCACGTTTTAGTTTCTTAGTTTTTAAGAAAATCACATTCATATCGTATTTTTTGGCTAACATTTCCCCGCCTGTATGAACAGGAACTTCGATTCCCATAAATTTTTCCCAATGGTGTGTAGCACTTAATTTTGGCGATTGGTCACTAACCAAACCATATAAACTATAATTTTTATTTCTAAAATTAGTAGCCATCGTAGGAATAGTTTCTTTACTATCGATTAAATGACTTTTAAATTTAGAACGAATTTTTCGGACTAATTTATCAAAATACGGATTGGCTAATTTTTTATAGACACCATAACCCATAAAATGAATATGATAATTCATAGAAACCGCCCATTCATAACTCGCATAATGCGCACATAACAAAGCAATACTTTTTTCTTTTTTTTCTAATTCATAATACACTTCCATATTTGAAAAGGTGTAGCGTTTTTCAATTTCCTTTTTTGAAATTGATAATGTTTTTATCATTTCAAGAAACAAATCGCACAAGTGAGCGTAGAATTTTTTCTCAATAACCGTTCTTTCTTTTTCAGATAGATGCGGAAGTGCTAAGGCGATATTACCACGAACCACTCTTTTTCGATATTTAAAAATGCGATAAACAAGAAAGTATACACAATCAGATAATAAGTACAATACAGGAAAAGGTAGTATAGAGATTATCCAAATGAAAGGGTAAATGATAAGATATAATAGAAATTGCATGAATATTTTTTTTACAAATATACGTGTTTTGTTATTTCTTAGAAAATAATAGGATAATATGTTTTTGGTGTTGATTTTTCAATAATTATAGTACCTTTAGCTTCATTAAATTATTAGATATGTATTCTGTTTCAACCATTATTATTGCTATTACAGCCTTGGTTACATTTATGGGTTTGTCCAATGTTGCTTTTTTTGACCGTTTTAAATTCAACATTTCAAAAATTAAATCAGGCGAACAATTTCGTATGATTACATCCGGTTTTTTACATGCCGATTGGTTTCATTTTGCGTTTAATATGTTTAGTTTTTGGAGTTTTGCCAATTTTTTAACTCAAGAATTTAGTACCACAAATTTTCTACTAATTTATTTTGGTAGTATGTTAATCGGTAGTGTATTAACGTATTATATTCATAAAAACGAACCCTATTATTCGGCTATTGGTGCTTCGGGTGCAGTTACAGGAATTATTTATTGTGCCATTTTATTATATCCAGAAATTGAGTTAAGAATGTTTTTTGCCATTCCTATTCCGGGATATATTTTTGCTTTTCTGTATTTAGGATATTCGGTTTATGGAATGAAAGGGAGAAATGATAACATTGGGCATACCGCACATTTAGGTGGCGCCATAGGAGGTTTAGTAATAACATTACTTTTAGTACCAAGTTTGTTTCAATCCCGATTAATTTTTATTGGAATTTTATTAATCCCAATTGCGGTTTTAATGTATTTAGTAAAAAATAAAAAAATATAATTGGCATACTATTTGATTTTAATATTAGTATCCTAAATATATCAATTATGAAAAAAGTTATTTTACTACTTACAGGATTCATTTCTATGATAGGAATGAGTCAAGAACAAACCAAATTTACGCCGCAAATTTCTATTTCTGGTGAAGGAAAAATTTTAGTTGCTCCAGACATAGCAGTTATTCAATTGGGTGTGCAGAACAACGGAAAAGATCCGAAAGAAGTCAAACAATTAAATGATGTAACTATTGATAAAGTCATTGCATACATTAAAAAATTTGGTATTCCGGTTACAGATTATCAAACCACGCAATTGAGTTTGTATAAAAACTACGATTACGAAAAAAAGAAACATTCGTATCAAGCCAATCAAACTATTTCGGTTACCTTAAAAGACATTTCTAAATACAATGCGTTTATGATGGATGTTATGGAAACTGGCATAAATGTAATAAATGGAGTAGGTTTTAAGTCTTCAAAATTGGAATTGTTTGAATCCGAAGCAAGAAAAAAAGCCATTTTAAACGCTAAGAAAAAAGCAGAAGATTATGTGTCAGTATTACCGGGACAAAAAGTTGGAAAAGCCATTTCAATTTCTGATAATTCGCAAACGAGTTATCCGCAACCTGTTTTTATGGCTAAAGGGTTTATGGCTGATAGCGAAGCCACCCAGCCAAGAGAAACATTGGCTATTGGTGAAATTGAAATTGTATCCAACGTTTCAGTTTCCTTTGTTTTAGAATAAACAACTTGACATAAAATAGAAAAGCCAGAACGAACTTCTGGCTTTTTATAATCTAAGAATGGCGAGTAGCCATAAACAGCTTTTTTTAGGTTTTATAACGTTTTGCAGCTTGGCGAAGTGGCGGATTTAGAAGCACTTACTTTCAATTTAGCACTAATGTTCATTTGAAAACCAAATGTTCAATTTTGCACTGAACCCGCCATTTTGCCAAACTGCTGTTGTGTGCTGTTTTTATTGAATTCCTTTAAAAAAGTTCCAAACTTCTTC
>NZ_JBIKJY010000033.1:0-20980 GCF_044360715.1 Flavobacterium sp. | reverse complement strand
ATCCAAATTTAACAATCACACCCAATTATATAAGTATAATTGAAGGAAATACTGCAAATTTAACATTTACATTGTCTGCTGCAAATAATGCAAACACGGTAATAAACTTAGTAACAACCGATGGAACAGCAACAGTTTCTGATTATGCTGCTACAACTTCTACAATTACAATTCCTGCAGGTCAAACCACTTACTCTTTTTCAATTGCAACTACAAATGATGCAATACCTGAACCAAATGAAACTTTCTCTTTAAATGCAACAGTTACTTCTGGTAATACTTCGAATGTTTCCTCCGCTGTTAGTTTTTATATTACAGATAATGATACCATTCCTTCATTACTAAATTATACTTCTACTATAACTGAAGGATTGACTCAAACAATTTACTTTTATTTGAGTAATCCTTATAATTCTGATATTACAATAAATTTTATATCAATAATTGGAACTGCAGGTACAGCTGATTTTACTTCAATTTCTACTACGAAAACTATTTTAGCAGGCAGTACAAGTACATCAATACCTGTAGCTACTACAAATGATAATTTAGCGGAATCAAATGAAACCTTTACAATTAGTGCTACTTCACCCTCTATTTCAAATTCGCCCTCTTCTAAGACCATTACGATTATAGATAATGATACCATTCCAACTGCCACTGTAGGTGGAAATACTTCAGTTATGGAAGGGAATATTATAAATTTGTCTATTAACTTGAGTAATCCATATAATGCTCCAATAACTCTTGCATTGACTACTACAAATGGTACAGCTGGATCCACTGATTATACTTCAATAACAAACAATTTAGTCATTAATGCTGGACTTCGTTTTGCTAGTTTTAGTATTAATACGAATAACGATACTTTAGACGAACCTAACGAAACGTTTACAATTTCTGCAACTTCTTCATTAATTTCAACTTCTCCTGTTTCCCAATTAATTACTATAATAGATGATGATGGATTGCCAGAAATTACAATAAATAATACTACTGTTTTGGAAGGAAATACTTCCGTATTTAATGTTGCCGTTAATCCTCCAAGCCCAGTTGCTACAACTATTCAAATGGCAACCGGAACCGGAACTGCAACTGGTTCAGACTTCACTTCTACATCCATGTTGGTAACTATTCCTGCAGGAACTAGTATAGCCGAATTTACTGTGCCAACTTTTTTAGATACACTTCAAGAGGCTACAGAAACCTTTACAGTAAATGGAATAGTTACTTCTGGAAACACCTTTAATTCTACTTTTACTGGGACTGGAACTATTTTAGATAATTATAATTTGAGAGCCAATATAGACAACATAACTGTAGCCGCTGGATTAGGTACATCTTATCAAGTACTTACCAATGATACTTTTCAAGGACTTGCGGTAAATGCAAATACTGTAACCATTAGTCTCAGCTCTAATAACCTTGGCATAACTTTAAATTCTTCAGGAATACTTACTATTCCACAAAATATTGCTATGGGATATTATAACTTAACCTATACAATTTGTGAAATTGCAAATCCAAATAACTGTAGTACTGCCGAAATAACGGTTCAAATTACTACACCTCTTTTATTTAGTGGTATTGGAACTTACTTTGATTCAAATGGAGATGGTTTTACAAATGTTGGCGACGTAATAAATTACCAATTGACCTATACTAATTTAGGAAATGCTCCGATTTCAAATATCATTTCAAATATTGATGGTATTACACTACTAGGAACCCCTGTAACTTCTTTAAACTCCAGTAGTGCAATTACAGTTACTGCTACTCATGTAATTACACAACAAGATATTAATACTGGAGGGTTTGGTTTTTTTGCTAATTTTACGGGGATATATAATGGAGTAGAAATCTATACTTATTGTATACCCCAAAGTGGTAATACTCAAAACGAATATTGTGTTTACACTACATTAAGCGTTTCAAATGGGATAAAACTTAATGCTTTTATTGATGCTAATGGAAATGGAACTCAAGATACTGGAGAGCAAAATTTTATATTAGGAAATTATAATTATCAAATCAACAATAATGGGATTGTTCATAATATATCTTCTTGGGATAGTTTCTATTTATACGAATCTAACCCCGCAACAACCTATAATTTAACGTATACGGTTTTAAGTCAATATGCACCGTATTATGTCTGTACTGCTGCATATCCAACTGTAACAGTGGCAGCAGGGTCGGGGATTACAACGTATAATTTTCCAATTACGGCAATTCCTTACAATGATGTTGCTGTATATTTATATAGATATTTACCTCCCCGTCCAGGATTTTCATATTATAATTATATTGCCTATAGAAATAATGGCACACAAACAATTTCCTCAGGAACTGTTACTTTTACAAAGCCATCCGAAGTATCAATTAGTGGAATTAATCAAACGGGAACGGTTGCCAATGCTACCGGTTTTTCTTATAATTTCACCAATTTATTACCAAACGAATACCGTTACTTTTGGGTAAAAATGGAAGTTCCAACAATTCCAACAGTTGCTTTAGGGCAACAACTTACAAGTGCTGCACAAGTGACTTTTGCAGGAACAGACGCTTTTCCTTTAAACAATTCTGCAACATTAATTCAAACTATTGTTGGGTCTTATGATCCCAATGATAAAACTGAAGCACATGGTGGTAAAATTCTACATTCATCCTTTACATCAAATGATTATTTGACCTATACCATTAACTTTGAAAATACGGGTACTGCAAATGCAATAAATGTAAAAGTTGTAGATGTTTTAGACCCTAAATTAGATGAAACTACAGTAAAAATGATTGATGCAAGTGCGCCTTTTTCTTTAGACAGAATTGGAAATACATTAACTTGGAAATTTAACGGTATTGATTTACCACCATCTTCATCAAGTTCAGAAACAATTGGACATGGTCATATAACGTTTCAGGTAAAACCTAAACCAGGTTATTTAGTTGGTGATGTTATTCCAAACTTTGCAAATATTTATTTTGATTTCAATCCGGCAATTATCACAAATACCAATACAACACAATTTGTTCAGACTTTAGGGCTTGACGAATTTGAAAATATTGATTTTATGTTTTCACCAAATCCAGCCTCTGAAAGCGTATTCATTGAATTAAAAAATGAAACGGATCATATCAAACAAGTTAATATTATTGATATAACAGGTAGAGTAATTCAAACAACTTTGTTTTCTTCATCATTGAATTTTGAAAATATAAATGTCAATACATTGAATACTGGAACCTACTTTTTAGAAGTAACATCTGATTCAAATAAGCGCGTAATTAAAAAAATTATAAAAAAATAAATTCTTGAAAAAATTGCTGAAACAATTTTAACTTAAAACAAAAAACCTGAAACGAACGTTTCGGGTTTTTTTATTTCTATACTTTCCTTATTACTAAAATAATATATTCTTTCTGCGGTGATACATTACTAACAAAATCAAATCCTATTATAAAAAGTAGTGCACATTAAAATTTGTATAATTATTTGATTTACAAACAATTGTATTTTACTTACGCGATACTTGCAAGTTGCTTTTTTTGATAATGTGTTAATAACTTGCCTTGTAACATATAAATAATTTACCGAAATTTGTAATCAATAAAACAAACCCAAATTATGAATTAAATAATTTATTAATTTAACCTAAAAAAGCTAATGAGTAAAAAGAAAGAAGAAGATTATGCAAATGAAGATTATTCTACGAAAATTGAGTTCATAGAATCTTGGAAAGTATTACTAATTTTAAAAATTTCAGATAGTACTTTATATAGATACCGAAAGACCAAACAAATCCCTTTTAAGAAAATAGGCGGAAAATACTTGTATCCGAAGAGTTTTTTTATAGATCTATCACAAGATACATCAGCGGCTTAAAAAGCTATTCTTTTTAAAAAAAAAGCTATCCAAATGGGTAGCTTTTTTTTATCTTACTTATTCCAGTTTCTCTTAGTTTTGTTTTTCGGTTTTATTTTAGTTTTCTTCGGTAGTTGTTCGGTAAAAGTGCCTTTTTACCGAAGGATTACCTGGTTTTACCGAACGAATACCGAACGAATACCGAACAAAACCCTATTTTACTCCTGTGTAACAACCCGTCAATACCTGTCAATATCCGTCAATATCCGTCATTGGTAATCAATAGAAATCATTAAAGCTTATTTCATTTCAAATGCTGTTAAAGTGTTGTAAAACAATTAGTTAGAAAATCGTTTTTGTAATTTGTATTGCTTTTATGACTTATATTTGTACCGTTGAATTAGTGATCACTCCAACAAAAAATGTATTTTTTTAACAATTTAAATTTTTTAAAGTATGGCTTCATACAACAAAGGCATCTTAGGTGCATTTTCTGGAAAAGTAGGTCCAGTAGTGGGCGCTTCATGGCGCGGTAAAGAGGTAATGCGTAGTTTACCTAAAAAAAGTAATCGTGTGGCTACGGCTACTCAGTTGCTACAACGACAAAAGTTTGGTATGGTACAAACCTTTTTGTCAGGCATTAGCCCGGTAGTGAAACGCTATTATGGCAGTAATTCGGGACTTAAAACCCGAAGCAATAATGCCATGTCGTATTTAATGCGTGAGGCATTGGTGTTTACCGATCCTGATTTTGAATGGGATTATTCAAAGGTGTTAATTAGCCGTGGCGATTTAACAGGTATTGAAGAAGCATCTGTTGATGTAACTCCAGGTGAAATTAACGTCATGTGGGCGGACAACAGCGAACAAGGCGAAGCACGAGCCGACGACCAATTGGTACTTCTGGTGTATGACCCAGAAAGCAAAGCGGTAGTGTACAGTTTAGCCGCTGGCGAACGTGCCGATGAAGCCACTTCATTAGCCATGCCCAGTCATTTAGAAGACGCGGAAGTGCAGGTGTGGGCAACATTTGTTTCTGCCGATGAAAAGCGGTTTGCCACCAGTTTGTATTTAGGCAACGTAACGGTGATTTAAAAGGCAATTATCTTAGTACTATACTTTATTTAGTGTTCAATAGAAGTGTAGTGTAAAACTCCCTGCCGTATGGTAGGGAGTTTTTTTGTAGAATTATAACTACAATGGGGTTTTTAGATGTTTTTTGTGTTGGATATTGGGATTTTTTTTAGTAGGTTTGGGGATTGACAAAACAATAGAAACAATTATACCCTCACAATGTTTGAACAAACTTTCAAGAATATAGATGACATCTTACACAAAGATGCTGGATGCGGTAGCGAATTAGATTACGTAGAACAAACCTCTTGGGTATTGTTCTTAAAGTACTTAGATGATTTAGAAAATGACAAAGCAACCGCTGCTGAATTAACTGGAAAACAATACAAGCCACTTATTGATACCGACTACCAATGGAATGTTTGGGCAGCTCCGAAAGGAGCAGATGGTAAGATAGACCACAACGCTGCCTTAACTGGCGATGACCTTGCCGATTTTGTAAACATTCAACTATTTCCTTACCTCAAAAAATTTAAGGCAGATGCCGTTAGTGCAGATACTATTGAATATAAAGTGGGCGAGATATTTAGCGAACTAAAGAACCGCATACAAAGTGGCTACAACCTTCGTGAAGTAATTAACCGTATTGATGAACTTCGTTTCCGTACCCACGCTGAAAAGCACGAAATGAGTCATTTGTATGAATCTAAAATACAGAATATGGGTAATGCTGGACGAAATGGTGGCGAGTACTACACCCCAAGACCCCTAATTACAACTATTGTTAAAGTGGTTGCTCCAGAAATTGGTAATACAATTTACGATGGTGCTGTGGGTAGTGCTGGTTTCTTATGTGAAGCTTTTACCTATTTGCAAAACAGCAAAAAACTGACTACTACTGATGTAGAAATTTTACAGAAAAGAACCTTTTACGGAAAAGAGAAAAAGTCATTGGCTTACATTATTGGTACAATGAATATGATTTTTCACGGTATTGAAGCACCAAACATTGTACACGCCAATACCCTTGCCGAGAATTTAGCCGACATACAAGAAAAAGACCGCTTTGATATTATATTGGCTAACCCTCCGTTTGGTGGTAAAGAACGTGCCGAAGTGCAACAAAACTTCCCAATTAAAACGGGTGAAACCGCTTCTTTATTTTTACAGCACTTTATTAAAATATTAAAAGCTGGTGGTAAGGCTGCTGTAGTAATTAAAAACACATTTTTAAGTAATACCGATAATGCTTCTGTGGCATTACGTAAAGAATTGTTGGAAAGTTGTGACTTACATACTGTATTAGATTTGCCTGGTGGAACTTTTACTGGTGCTGGTGTAAAAACAGTGGTGTTGTTTTTTGAAAAAGGAAGTGCTACTAAAAACGTATGGTTTTACCAATTGAAATTGGATAGAAACTTAGGAAAGACCAATGCATTAAACGAAAAAGATTTAGCAGATTTTATTGAATTAGAAAAGACAAAAGCTGATAGCGAAAACTCTTGGAGCATTGCTGTAAAAGATATTGACCAAACAACCTTTGACTTAAGTGCTAAAAACCCAAATAAAAAAGAAGAAGCGGCTTTACGCCAACCAAAGGAAATTTTGGAGCAAATGAAAACATTAGATAATGAAAGTGCTGATATTTTAAACTCAATTTTGGAACTGATATGAAACAAGGTTGGGAATTAAAAAAGTTAGGGGAAGTTGTTGAAGTGCTTGATAACTTGCGAAAACCGATTACAAAAAAAGACCGTATTGAAGGAGAATACCCTTATTATGGTGCAACTGGTATTTTAAGTTTTGTACATAATTATATTTTCTCTGAAAAATTAGTTTTGATAGGTGAAGATGGTGCAAAATGGTTATCTGGCGACAAAACTTCATTTATTGCTAATGGTAAATATTGGGTAAATAATCACGCCCACGTCATTAGACCTAAAAGAAATATCATACTTGATGAATGGATAGTTTACTTTTTGAATTTTAGTGACTTAACCCCTTTTATTACTGGAATGACTGTGCCAAAGTTGAATCAAGAAAAAATGAGAAGTATAGAACTTCCACTTCCACCACTTCCAGAGCAACAACGCATCGTAGCCATATTAGATGATGCCTTTGCCGCTATAGCAAAAGCAAAAGCCAATGCCGAACAAAACCTTAAAAATGCTAAGGAGCTTTTTGAGAGTTATTTGCAAGGGGTGTTTGAGAATAAAGGTAAGGATTGGGAAGTGAAAACATTAGGTGAAGTTTTAATTAAGACTGAAACTATTGACCCTACAAAGAAACCAAAAGAAGAATTTATTTACTTAGACGTTTCAAGTGTAAATAAAGAAACAAAAGAAATTGAAAACGCAACGGTTTTACTTGGTAAAGATGCTCCAAGCCGAGCAAGAAAATTAGTAAGAACAAATGATGTAATTTTTGCAACTGTTAGACCAACACATAGCAGAGTTGCTTTAATAACGGAAGAATACGATGAACAAGTTTGTAGCACTGGTTATTTTGTTTTAAGGGCAAAAGAATTTCTTAGTAACAACTTAGTTTACTATTTCCTATTGACTTATAGTTTTAATAAACAAATGGAAAAACTTCAAAAAGGTGCAAGTTATCCAGCAGTAACTGATAGTGAAGTAAAAGGAATTTATATTCCATTTCCAAAATCATTAAACGAACAAAAAGGTATTGTTCAAAAATTAGATGCCTTATCGTTAGAAATAAAAAAATTAGAAGCGATTTATCAGCAAAAAATAAATGATTTAGAAGAACTTAAAAAATCAGTTTTACAAAAGGCGTTTAGTGGGGAGTTGAAAACAGAAAAAGTATTAGTATGAACGAATCAGAAACAAGAGCAGAACTAATAGACCCAAAGCTAAAGGCAAGTGGCTGGGGAGTTGTAGAAGGTTCAAAAATCCTTCGTGAATACAATATTACTGCTGGTAAAATACAAACTGGTGGTGGTAGGTCTAAGAAAATTATTGCTGATTATGTATTGGTTTACAAAGGCATTAAATTGGCTGTTGTAGAAGCTAAAAGCAGTGATTTAGTCGTTGGAGAAGGTGTGGCACAAGCTAAACAATATGCCGAGAAATTAACCTTAGAAACTACCTATGCTACCAACGGAAAAGAGATTTACACCATCTGTATGAAAACTGGTGCAGAAGGTTTGGTTGACAAATACCTTTCGCCAGAGGAATTATGGAATAAAACCTTTGCTGTTCAAAATGAATGGAGAGAAAAATTTGCTACTGTACCCTTTGAAGATAAAAGTGGTAGTTGGCAATTGCGATACTACCAAGAAATTGCTGTAAAAAACACTTTAGAAGCATTAGCAAACAATAAAGAACGAATATTACTTACCCTTGCTACTGGAACTGGAAAAACGGCTATTGCCTTTCAAATTGCGTGGAAATTGTTTCAAACACGTTGGAACTTAAAACGAGATGGAAGTCGCAGACCAAGAATATTATTTTTAGCTGATAGAAACATATTAGCAGACCAAGCATTTAACTCGTTTTCTGCATTTCCAGAAGATGCCTTAGTGCGAATTAAACCAAGCGAAATAAAGAAAAAAGGAAACGTTCCTACTAATGGTAGTATTTTCTTTACCATCTTCCAGTCCTTTATGAGTGGCACTGATAAAGATGGCAACCCAGCACCTTATTTTGGTTCTTATCCACCAGACTATTTCGATTTCATAATTATTGATGAGTGTCATCGTGGAGGAGCAAATGACGAGGGCAATTGGAGAGCTATTTTAAATTATTTTGCACCAGCAGTTCAGTTGGGTTTAACAGCAACACCTAAACGACAAGACAATGTTGATACCTACAAATACTTTGGCGAACCAGTTTACATATATTCGCTTAAAGAAGGTATAAATGATGGATTTCTTACTCCATTTAAGGTAAAGCGTATCAAGACCACTTTGGATGATTACACCTATACCAGCGATGACCAAATAGTCGAAGGAGAAATAGTTGAAGGCAGAACCTATACTGAAAGTGATTTTAACCGTATTATTGAAATAAAGGAAAGAGAGGCAAAACGAGTTCAAATATACATGAACGAAGCCAATCAAAAAGAAAAAGCCATTATTTTTTGTGCTACACAAGACCACGCTTCGGCAGTACGTGATTTAGTAAATCAATATAAAACAAGTACCAATCCAAATTATTGTGTTCGAGTTACCGCAAATGACGGTGAAATAGGAGAACAGTTTTTAAGAGAGTTTCAAGATAACGAAAAAACAATCCCTACAATATTAACCACTTCGCAAAAACTATCTACTGGAGTAGATGCAAGAAACATTCGCAATATTGTTTTGATGCGTCCAGTAAACTCAATGATAGAATTTAAGCAAATAGTTGGTCGTGGTACTCGTATGTTTGATGGTAAAGAGTTTTTTACCATTTATGATTATGTAGATGCCTACCATCATTTTGCAGACCCAGAATGGGATGGAGAACCATTAGACCCAGAACCAGACTCTGAACCAAAACAGCATAAACCTCCTTGTAAAGTTTGCAATAAAAGACCTTGTGAATGTGAAAAACCAGAAAAAGAACCTTGCGATATTTGTGGAGAATTATTTTGTAATTGTAACAAACAAAAGAAAGTTAAAATAAAATTGCGTGATGGTAAAGAACGAGAAATACAATCAATGATTTCAACTTCCTTTTGGGGTGCAGATGGAAAACCAATTTCAGCAGAACAGTTTTTGAATAATCTTTTTGGTGAATTACCAAATCTTTTCAAAAGTGAAGCAGAATTAAGAACGCTTTGGAGCAATCCAATGACCAGAAAAGTGTTGTTAGAAAAATTAGATGAAGCTGGATTCCCTAAAAGTGATTTGTTGATAGTTCAATCATTAGTAAATATGGAAAACAGCGATTTGTTTGATGTGCTGGAATATGTTTTCAATGGCAACTACAATTCACTAACCAGAGAACAAAGAGTAGCAGCCTCACAAGCAACTATTTTCGCATTGTTGGACAACAAACAAAAAGAGTTCATAGAATTTGTATTAAGCAAATACGTTGAAACTGGAGTTGAAGAGCTTGACCAAGATAAATTACCAATCTTGCTAACAAACAAATATCAATCATTAGAAGATGCAAAAGAAGTTCTCGGAAACGTAGGTGATATAAGTAAGTTATTTATCGAGTTCCAGAAGTATTTGTATGAAGAGAGAGTGGCTTAGGAACATAATAACAATTTAGAGAAAATACTATGATTACTTATAAAGATTATGAAAAACAAGTTTATGATTGGTTATTATCAAAACATAAAATTGATAAAAATTTTACTTTTTCATTAAGGCAAAAAGGGTCTAAAGGAGCTGAGTTAGATTATTTTATAGGAACAGAAAAATCAAGTTATTTTGGATTAACTTTTTGGTCTATTCCAGTAGGATTTCCAGGCTCTGCAGCAGACTTGATTGATGTTTTTTTTCAACAGAAAGAAGATGGTTTTAAGTTCTTTTTTGAATTTGGTCAAACAATGAATCCAAGTGATGACCAAAATAAATCAGCATTAAATTTAATTCGGAATATAAAAGAATCAATTAGGGGCATAGGAGATTTTACTTATGAAACAACTCAAGATTTAAAAATGTTCAAGTATGCTCTTGGCTCACCTAAATCGGTTTATACAACTCTTGAATCTTTATTTGTAGATTTAGAAAAAACGTTAAATTCAATTATACCAATTGTAGAAAATGGAATTATTAATGAAAAGAATTTTAATAAGAATTTTATAGCTCAAAGAATCTCAATCGAGCAATTTAATGAAATTTATCAAAAATTAGAAAAAAGATTATTTAAATATAATCACTTTTCTGATTTCAATTCAAATACCAACTTAAAAACTCCTTTTAAATTTAAAAATTTTACAGAAGAATTTGAAAATTATTTATTAGAAAATCAAGAAGAATTTCATGGTTTAAAGGTCTCTACAAAAGGTAGAAATTATTTTTGGTTAGAAGATAAATATAATCAAATTGGAGATAAAATTGCGCATTATGAAATTATACTTAGAAATAAAAAATTAAAAGCAGAAATTCATTTTGAGGGAACTCAAAAACAAAAAGACACTTTTAAATTATCGATTGATAATTTACCAAATGATTTATTATGGTTCAAATGGAATTCTTCAAATAGTATTTCAAGTTTTGAAGGGAATAACATAGACGATAATGATTTAGTAAAAAATCTAGCAAATAAATTGTTATTGATTGAAAAAAACATTGGGAATCAAATTAGAAATGTAAAAAATGGATTAATAGATTCAAATGTAAAAAAGCCATTAATGAAGAATATTATTAACTCTCCACTAAACCAAATCTTATACGGACCTCCTGGAACTGGGAAAACGTATAATTCTATTAATAAAGCCATAGAAATAATTAATTCTACTTTTGATTTATCTCAAGATAGAAAAATTGTAAAAGATGAGTTTGACCGTTTAGTAGCTGATAATCAAATCTTATTTACAACTTTTCATCAAAGTATGAGCTATGAAGATTTTATTGAAGGAATAAAACCAGAAACCAAGGACAAAAACGTAATATATGATGTGGTTCCTGGATTATTTTTAGAAATTTGTACCACTGCCGAAAATAACTGGGAAGATGCCAAAGAAGGCAATAGTAAGAAACTTTCTTTTGAAGAAGCATTTTTGTTATTAAAAGAAGAATGGTTTGAAAATGAAGAAATTAAATTTCCTTTGAAAAGAGAAGGAAATGATTTTACCATTATTGGTTTTACAAAAAAGTCAATACAATTTAAAAAAGCTAGTGGAGGAACTGGACATACTCTTAGTATTGGTACGTTGAAGGATTATTATTATAAGAAAAAAGAGATTAAACCTACGGGTGTTGGAATATATTATCCGTCAATTCTTGATAAATTAAACAAATATCAACCAATAATAATTTCTGAAAAAGTAGTTAAAAATCATGTAATTATCATTGACGAAATAAATCGTGGTAATGTTTCTCAAATATTTGGAGAATTAATAACATTAATTGAAGACAGTAAACGATTAGGAAATGATGAAGCGCTGGAAGTGATTTTGCCATATAGTAAAGAAAAATTTGGAGTACCTCCTAATCTATATATTATAGGCACTATGAATACTGCCGATAGAAGTGTAGAAGCTTTAGATACGGCTTTAAGACGTCGTTTTAGTTTTGTGGAAATGATGCCAGATGAAAAAGTAATTGCTGATAAGAAATTCACAGATTATGATAGAGCTGCAATAATGAGTTTAATCAATCAGCGCATTGAAGTCTTATTGGATAGAAACTATACATTAGGGCATTCTTACTTTATTAAAGCAGACTTTAAAAATTCCTTTGAAAATGAAATTATCCCATTACTTCAAGAATATTTTTATAATGACTATGGAAAAATAGGTTTGGTTTTAGGTAAAGGATTCGTTAGAGAAAAAGCCATAACAGCTAAAAACGATAAATCAATTTTCGCGGACTTTGATACTAAAAACGAAGTAGATATTATCAAATCGTATGAATTGATTCCGTTTACTGAAATAGATTTTGATACAGCTATTCAAACCTTATTAGCATAGAAAATGCTGAAAGAAAACACCATACAAGTATTTGAACATTCCTTCTTACCGATAGAAGGTAAATTTGAGCAACGTCATTTTGTGGCCTTGTCCAAATTGAATGCGTTACACAATTACCAGTATTTTGATTTAAAGCATAATGGTATCGTTTTCAAACAGTTTGTAGGTGTTATTCAAGTGGATGGTTTAACTATTGAGATTTTACCAAAGATTGATAAAAATGAATCTGAATCTGCTGAAAACAAACAAAAATGGCAATCTGCTCTGATAGAAATGTTGCGCGTTACTCGTAAATTAAAAGTGCAAAAAGTAGGTGAGGCTAACGTCTCCAAACAATCGATTCACTTATTAGATATATACTTTGAATGGTTTTTAAGTGAAGTACAATTGTTACTTCATCAAGGGCTAATAAAACAATATTACAAAGAGACAGGCAATGTAAAAGCATTGAAAGGAAAATTAGAATTTGCAGGTCATTTATCTAAAAACTTAGTACATAAAGAACGTTTTTATACTACACATCAGGTGTATGATAAAGACCATTTAACTCACCAAATACTTGGTCAGGCATTATCAATTATTGAAACCTTTTCCAAAGGAACGTATTTGTACAGTAAATGCAAAACCACGCAATTAAACTTTCCAGAAGTTAAAACTATTAATGCTAATGAAGTTACTTTTTCTAGATTGCCTAAAAACAGAAAAACAGCTCCTTATGAAACGGCTTTAGCCATTGCTCGGTTAATCATCTTGAATTATGCGCCTAATATCAAAAGTGGTTCGGAACAAATGTTGGCTTTGTTGTTTGATATGAATAGTTTGTGGGAGGAATACATTTTGATTCGCCTAAAACAAGTTGCCGATGACAAAGGATTTAAAGTCTATGGTCAAAATTCAACAGGTTTTTGGAAAAACATATCCATTCGTCCTGATATAGTTTTGGAGAAAGGGGAAGGGGATACTAAAGAAACTTTTATCATTGATACTAAGTGGAAAAACATAGATAATTCAGCACCTTCAACAAATGATTTAAGACAAATGTATGTCTATAATGACTATTGGAGTAGTACTAAAGCTATGTTGTTGTATCCATCTAATTTGCCGTCCGTTCAAGATGTAGAATTTACTCCGTTTAAAAATCAGAAACACGCGTGTTCTTTAGGAAAAATCTCTGTTTTTAAAGATGCGGTTTTAAATGATACGATAGGAGATGAGGTTTTGGGGTGGTTTTAGATATGGTATAATTATTTATTACTAAATTTGAAATATTAATTTATAAAAATAAATAGAAAATTAAGATAGTAATAATTTAAATTATAATAAAATGAAAAGAGTAATTGTATTTATTTTGTTTGTTTCAAACACTTTAATATGTCAAAATATTAAATCAAATTTCCCAAATAATAAATTTGTAACAATTGAAGATATTAAGTTAGGGTTGTCTAAAATAGAATATACAAGTGAACTAAAGTCATTATCAATTAAAAACAAAAATTTTTCAACTAATTTATGTTTAAGCAATAATCTTATAGATGAAAATGATAAGGAGTTAAATTTAATCAACTCCTATTATACAGACGCATTTAATTTTGATGATTATAAAGTATTGTCAAATCAAATTGAACACCCTTCTCTAATACATACTGAGTCCATTGACAATAAACATATTTCATCAATAATTCTTCTTTTAGGGCATACTGGAAAAGCTGTTGGGTTACCAAAAAAAGATTCTCTGAGTAGTGGTGTGATGTATTTTAGACAAGATATAAATCAAGATTTGTTCTTCAATATAGTAGATTTATATATTCACAAATATGGTGAGCCAGAAATGGTTAAAGATTCAACTCAACCCATTAAATATTATAAGCTTTATATGAATAATATAACTAATGAAAAAGAAGATTCTTATTCAAATGTTATTTTGAAGTGGGATACAGAATTTTTTAAAATAGAAATCTTTCCTGGTTTCAATAATAATGCATTTTTCATACCAAATAAAACTTACAGTACATCTACTAACTGGGCTTTTAGTAATTTAGACCAAAAACCCCTTGAATACGATCAAAAACCATGTTTTTCATTTCCATATATAAAATATCAACTAAATGAAAAAGCTATAAAAATGCTAATTACTAATAAATTAAAAATATAATTTTTTAAAAAAGGTCATTTAAATAGAAAATGTAAAATTATGAAGTACTTTATTATTATCCTTTGTTCTATTTCCTTATTTGTTTCATGTAAATCATCTGATGATCAAATAGAAGACATGCTGTCAGAATATGTAAAAAACATAGTTAAAAATCCCAATTCTGTTGATATACATAAATTTCAGGTTTATGACAAAGTCTACAATTCTGAGTATCGCATGGATTTACCGGAAAAAAGTAAAAATAATGCAATAACAGGAAAAAGTGATTATGTAACTTTTTTATTTTCAGCTAAAAACTCAGATGGTATAGAGATTTTTAGAGAAGTATCTGTATATTTTGATAAAACAAAAAAAACTTTTAATAGTTCATTCCCAGAAAATATTGACATTGAAAATGGCAACCTTTCTGGAACTTGCAAGTATTATTTTGGAAACCTTTTAACAAATTGGCAAATTCAAAACTATTGTAACGATACTAATGTAACTATTATGAATGTTGACACACTTGGTGGCAGAAAAAAACACATTACTACAGTTCAAAACGGAACATATGAAGTTAATAAAATAATTCCAGGCAAATATTTCTTTAAGCTAATAAATTATAACATCAATCTTGAAAATGTTTATGGTAATTATGGAAATAAGAAGAACTATTTTATGCTTGGAGAAATAAAAAAAATAATGGATTTTTATCAAATATATGGCAGGGAGCCTTATGGATATTCGGATAAGAAATTATTTGATGTTACTATCAAAAAACTTGAAAGATATCAAGGAGAGGCAAATGAAACAGAATTTTTTGATAGAGATGTTATTGATATATGGAAGGACTTTAAAAAAAGCGTAAACCATAAATTTTTAGATGACTTTGATATTGAAGACGATTATAGATATTTGAATCAGTTTGATAATATTTTAATTGAACCAAGCATACCTACAAATCATAATATTTATATTAAGAACTACTTTTACTAAAATAGATTAAAAATATTTGGACGTCAAACATTAGTTCCGTTATAAGTGAATTACATTAGTAGAACTTTTCTTTTGTGAAGGTCATCTACATTTTGAGTAATAACCACAACTTCCCCCCGCTCGTGCGCAAAACGAAGTTCAGCGAAGCTAATCCTTTTGCGTTCGTTTAGTTAGTTAGATGCTGAAATGAGGTTTAATTTTTATATAACAATATAAAAAAGCATTTGAAAATCATTGTTTTTAAAGATGAGGTTTTGGGGTGGTTTTAGGGAAAATTAAGAGAAAAAATGAAAATTGGATTTAGAATTCCCTCAATAACAAAACGAATAGCTGCTCGTACTTCTATAAAACGCGTGGTGCGTCATAATTTAGGATTGAAAGCGCCAAGAGGTTTGGGCTGGGTAACCGATCCAAAAAAGGCGTTGTATAATAGGGTTTATTCTAGGACAACTAGAGGATGTGTAGTTAGCCTGTTGTTTTATGCGGGTGGTTTTTTATTGTTGGTTTTGGCTTTGATTTTTAGTTGAGTATGAATCATCTGTTAAAAGTTTCTGGATCTAGTCAATTTTTGTTTTAGTATTCTAGTCTTTTAATGCAAATAAAATCGATTCGCTCTTTAGGTACTTTTCCAATTCATCAAAAGTAAATTGTATGCTAATTTGTGTGTCTAAACTTTGAATTACATGTGGAAATTCAAAGTAATGTTCTTTATAAATTACTAGTTTTCCTTCTTTAATATAGAATGTATCAAATATAGATTCTGGAACTTCATTTACTGAAAATGCATTATTATATGTTTCGCTATCACCAAACGCATTAATCCATTCCTCTTCCGTAACGTCATTATAATCTTTTTTATGAACTGATAAAGCGCTTTGAATTCGTTCTCTTATTTTAGCTTTAAATTCATTCAAACGATTGGAATCAATTTCATTTATCAACGCGATTTCTTTTTTATTACTCAAATTAAATACGTGATAAATAGTTCCAGATGATAAATATGCGCTCATATATTCCCAGTAGTATGACACGCTTAGTATGTTTTTTTGAGCAAAGAGAATTTCTAATTTTGGAATTTTATTAGTTGTTTGATTTTTATATTCATTCATTTCATCAAGAAGTGATGAATTATCTAAAAGTACTAATTGATTGTTTTTTGGAATTATTGCAGTCCCTTTATATTTAGAATCTGTTTGAACTAAATTAACTTTTAATTGTTTTTTACTGTTAGGTTTATTCCAAAATCCTTTTAGCGCATTACCAGAATTAACTAAAGTGAATATTCCAGTTATGATGTTTTCTTTGCTTTTTTCTTCGATTATCCAGGTATTACCATTTGTTTTGCCCGATAAACTAATACTGCTTCCGTTTTTTTTATAAAAATACGAACCTGAAATCGTGTTATTCAAAACATCTAGATTGATGTCTACCCAAACAGGAATGTTTTCATTAATATATCCTTCAAAGGATTGGGCATTACAATTATTCCATTTTGCCATTAATATAACGACAAATAATATGGTTATTTTTTTCATGTTTTTGTATATTAATTATTGATAATTGTATAAATAGTAGCGCTCTTTATGAGGAATTATTTTTTAAAAAATGATTGGGTTATTTATTCAAAGATAAATATTTTCTCCTTTTTTTGTAACTTTTTTTCTTTTTTCGGGGTATAAACCAACTATCTGGGCTGCTCTTAATACCACGGTTATACGATTATCATTTTATGCCCAATTGTGTGTATGGTTACATTACGCATGTTTTACACATATGTAAAGTAAAAGGTAATTATTTGCGTAATGTTACAAGATTATTTATTAGATTTGTGAAGTTAAAAGGCTTTTAGTCAAAAACATAGCGGAACCGAAAAGCTCGTTTCTTTAGTAAAATAACTAAAAAAAATATAATGAAAACAAAACTACTATCATTACTTCTACTAATTGCGTGTTTTACCATGTTTGGAAAACCAGTAGATGAAAACAGAGCTAAAACCGTTGGACTTTATTTTTTGCAAAACAAAACCAATTCTCAACTATTAAAAAGTGCAACCAATTTGCAGCTAGCCTATAAAGTTACCGCAACAATAGGTGATGCTTTAGAAGCACGAACTATGTTTTATGTATTCAACGTGGATAACTTTGGATTTGTTATTGTATCAGGCGATGATACTGTAATCCCTATTTTGGGTTATTCAGACCAAGGAATATTTCATTCTGACAACATGCCACCAGCATTTCAAAAATGGCTGGAAGGCTATAAAAATGAAATAATATATGTGGTTAGTAATGATATTAAAGCCACAGAAGATATTAATAAACAATGGAGTTTGCAATTTACTAATAAAAACAGTAATACTACATTATCTACAAATGCTGTTGCTCCTCTGCTACAATTAATCCAATGGAATCAGTCACCTTACTATAATGCTTTATGCCCTGGCGGTTCTGTTACAGGATGTGTAGCTACAGCAATGGCTCAAATTATGAAGTTTTGGAATTATCCTGCTTCTGGAATTGGTTGGAATACTTATAGTACAGATCAATATGCTGATTTGACCGCTGTTTTTGGAAATACTACCTATCAATGGAGTTCAATGCCGAATCAATTAACTTCTACAAGTACAAATGCACAAAAAAATGCTATAGCTACATTAATGTACCATTGCGGCGTTAGTGTTCATATGCAATATTCACCATCCGGAAGTAATGCAGGAATAATTGAAAATACACAAAATACCCCTAGCGCAGAATACGCTTTAAAGAATTATTTTGGATACAATTCAAATATTCAAGACGTAAATAGAGAAAATTATTCTGGGAATGGCTGGTTTAATTTATTAAAAACAGAATTAGATGCTGGTAGACCAATTTTATATGGAGGCGTTGGAATTAATCCAAATGTTGCACCTCCTCAAAATCAAAATGGACATTGTTTTGTTGCGGATGGTTATGATATTAATAATAATTTACATTTTAATTGGGGTTGGGGAGGATCATGTGATGGTAATTACCCAATAGGTCAGCTAAATCCGAGTGCTTCTGGATCAGGTGGCCCTTCAAATAATAGTTTTAACGACATCAATATTGCTTTAATTGGTATTCAACCACCAATATCAGCACAAACTTACAACCTATCATTATACAATTTTATTACACCATCAGCAACAACTATTAATTATGGTCAAGCTTTTTCAGTTTCTACAAACATCGCAAACTTTGGTACTAATTCTTTTTCAGGTGATTACACATTAGGTGTTTTTGATAATAATGGTTATTTTATTGATTATGTAGAAACCAAAATAAATTATGCAACTTTGCCAAGCCAAACTGCTTACACAAATAATATTGTTTTTTCTACTACAGGAATGTTTACCCTATTGCCAGGAACTTACTCGTTAGGATTATATTATAGACCTACTGGTGGTGGTTGGAAAATAGTTCAAAATAATAGTAGCTATACTAATTTTCCTCAAATAACAGTTGTTAATTCTAATCCAATTTCTTTAAATTCAACCATGACTGTATCTCCGGGAACTACTTTGACACAAGGGCAAGGCGCTTCGGTAAACTTGAATATAGCAAATAATGGCTCTACAACTTTTACAGGTCAATACAATGTCGGTTTATATACTCTAAATGGAACTTTTATCCAAACTATTGGCATCTATAATGAATCAATTGGTTTGCAATCAGGATATACCTATTCATCGCCTTATCTAACATTTACAACAGCAGCTATTACAGCTAATCCTGGTACTTATTTGATAGCATTACAACATAAAAGTACAACTGGGAATTGGACTTTAACTGGTTCTACTTCTGCATTTATAAACCCAATTAGAGTGACTGTTGTACAAGCTCCTTATCAAGCAGATATTTATGAAGTTAATAATTTGTTAAATCAGTCTTATAGCTTGCCTTTATCATTTACTAGTAACACTGCAAGTGTAAAAACTATTGGTTCAAATTCCCATGTTGGTAATGATAATGATTACTATAAAATAATATTACCAAGTGGTTATGATTATACTATTTCACCAAGATTACAGGATAGCTATAGCAGTAATAATGGTAATACTTATTCTTTAGATGCATTATTTACTTATTCCACAGATGGTGTTAACTGGTCAAGTGTATTTGATGATGTTATTTCGGGAAACATAACGGTTAATAATGGAGGAACTATTTACTTTCATGTTGCTCCTTATTTTCAAGGAAATACTGGAACTTATTTACTTGACGTAAATTTGTCTAGAACTCCTAATTTAAGTTTAGATGATAATGAAATTAAAAAAGATTTAATATTATATCCAAATCCTACAGCTTCAAAAGTATTTTTTGATAATACAAAATCAAATTTCAATGATGTTGTTATCTTTAATTATTTAGGTCAAGAAGTAGGTAAGACAACATTTTCAGAAACTGTAAATAATCAAGAAATTGATTTAAGCAGTTTTGCATCGGGAGTTTATGTTTTGAGGTTTAGTAACCAGGAAAGTAGTCAATCGGTTAAAATCATTAGAGAATAATAAAAAAACAATCGATGGGTTATTTAGAGCAGTAAGGTCATTTTAAAATATATATTCTATATAGTATTATTAAGGTATTAGGGTATTTTATTTCTATATCCTTTTTTGAATGTCTTACAAAGGATAATCTGGTTTGTTTGAGTTTTTATTTTGGTGGTTTAGTTGATATGTTGTCTTATTATTCTTGGTTTTCTAAATTGTATGATTTGTAGGGTGAAGGGTGAAGGGTTTTGGGTATAGGGTGAAGGGGTTTTCCTTCGGCAAGCTCAGGATGTGGAATAACTAATTTTCAAATAGTTGGCTTTACTATGTAAAGTGGTTGATGTGTATTATCTAATTGTTGAAAATATTTTTTTGGGTTGTTTTATGAATGCTGTGCCGTTCCAATTGAATTGGTATATGACACTTTGTCCAGATAGTTGAAATCCAGAAGTGAGATAAACGAAAAGTGTATTTTGATTTTCTTCTAGGAAATAAATACTTCTAGAAAACGATTCGGTTTTTCTTGTATGATATTCTTTAATGATTGGTTTTTTTGGATTTCTTTTGTCAACTATAAATTCCCATTCAAAACATCCAATTTCTGTAATAGTTTCAATAGATTCTTCATAATATTGAAAAAGCCACGATGTCATGGCTTTAGTTAAAAAGTGGGGTAGTGCGGTTAGTCCTTTAAAAAAGCTTCAGATTTATCTGAAGCTTTTTGTTTTTAACAAGTTAAAAAGGAATTATTTTTTTATTTCTTGCTAAATCAAACTAACTAATTATTTTGTTACATTTTTAAAAACTTGATTGA